>CADCVU010000141.1 GCA_902806245.1 uncultured Solirubrobacterales bacterium | reverse complement strand
GGACTCACCGGTGTCGCGGTAGAAGAGGTCTCCCGCACCCGGGATCTCGGCGATGTAACCGGGCGGCATGGACGGGCGCGGGCGCTCGAACGTGGTGTCGCCGGAGAGGAGGAAGCGGACGACCGAGCGGGCCTGGCGAGCGAGCAGGGGCGTGGCGCGAGCGGCGTCGAGCGGAGAGATCAAGAGCGCCTCACGGTGGAGGATGACACCTGAGTCATGTCGGAACCCTACCCGGTGGCGCGGTCATGGGCGCCGAAGCAGATGACGGACCTCACAAGCGACGCCCCCGCCCTACGCCGGTTCCCTATAAGGCCGTCATCCCCGGCGAGAAAACGCGCACGTTGCGTCTTTCGGTGCACGCGTCAGAGCTTGATCAGGGGGAGATCCACCCGTCCAGCGGCCATCTATCCGAAGACGGGCGCGCTGCGGATGCGTCCGGGGATACCACGCAGTCAGCGTCCTCGTGCCTTGCGAGACGCGACCACCGCGTTCATAGTTTCGCCGCGCGCGAGCGCCGACCGAAAGGACACGAGGAGGATGAAGGGCAACAGGGGAGGAGACAGCGCCAGCAACGGGAGCCCCAAGCGGCGCCGACCCGAAGAGGATGCACGCGCCGCAACCCTCCGACTGATCGACCGCCACGCTGCTCAGGTGATGCGAACCGCGAGGCGCTACGCCGCGAGCGTCGAAGACGCCGAGGACGCCTACCAGCGCGCGGTCGAGATCATGCTCACCAAGGCGCCGGATGTCCCGGACGCCGAGCTACTGCCCTGGTTCAAGACTGTAGTCCGACACGAGGCGTTTGCCCTTCGGCGCAAGGACGACCGGATCGCCTTCGTGGCCCGGAGGGGCGACGGAGAAGCCGTTGAGGAGGACGACTTCGTATCCCTATCTCCGAGCCCGACGGAGCAAGCCGAGAGATTGGAGCGCCTGCGCATTGGCGCGGAAGCGCTCAACGGGCTCAAGCCGCAGGAAGCGCAGGCACTCACGCTGCTGGCTCAGGGCTACAGCTATAGCCAGATCTGCGATGAGACCGGCTGGACCTATACGAAGGTAAATCGCTGTCTCGCCGAGGGGAGGCAGAGATTCGTATCGCGGGTCGCCGGCATCGAGTCGGGAGCTGAATGCGAGCGCCTCGCGCCGAAGCTCTCCGCTTTGGCGGACGGCGAAGCTCCCGCGGCGGATGTGACGGAACTTCGCCGTCACCTTCGAGGCTGCCTCGCGTGTCAGTCTGATTTGCGCGAGCTCCATCTCACACCCGCTGCTGTCGGAGCGCTCATGCCGCTGCCGTTGCTCGGTCAAGTGTGGTGGCCACTCGACCGCCTGGCCGAGCTGGCAACAGGCATCAAGTTCAAGCTGGATTCGCTCGTCCGTCTCGCGAGCGAGCTGCTTCAAGCCCCACCCAATCCGCCGTCTCCGGTGGGGTTCGAGGACTAGCGTCGCCGGGACTTGCGAAGGCGCTCACGATCCTCTGCCTCGGTGGAGCGGGCGCCGGAGGTGCGGCGGCGGTCGAGGAGGCCTTTGATCCTCGTGGTCCTGAGTCGGCACGGGCATCAACGGACGCTAAGAGGTTCAGCCCGCGCAACGCCAACGCGCCGAAGTCTCCAGATGCGCAGGTCATGGCGGAGCGGCTCCGGGCTCCAGAGCCATCGACCTATCACGACCGGACGGCGGATAAGTCTGGAAGTTCTTCAGGGCAGAAGGCGCCCTCCGGTCGAAAGAAGCACAGGCCGACTACCGTCGCTGAGAAAACAGGAGCAGCGCGCCGCATCCGACCAAGCCCTCGCACGCAGCCTGTCGCGTCGTCTGGGTCGAACACCTCGCCATCCGAGACGGACGACCGAAAGGAGGTCGCGAAACCTGCAGAGAACGAGTCCTCTTGCTCGCGAGACACTAATCCGGACGACCGATATGAACACGCGGGTAACAGACCGTCTGGCGAGCACGAACAGGGGGATGCGGAGTACGCCGGTGGCATCGACGCTGTCGGCGCGCCGACCCATGAACGCGGCGACGCCGAGTACAGCGGTGGCATCGACGCGTTCGACCGAGACGCGGACAGCGGCGAGGAAGAGTCCGAGAAAGCCGTACAACGTCCAGTCTGCCCCTAACCTGATTCGTTGTCCAATAGGAGGTCAGACCGCCGACGGACTACCAACCAGTCCTGCTCTAGACAGATGACCTCCCCCCGCCAACTCACCTGCCCCCACTGCGACGGCAGCGGCTTCCTCCTCGACGAGGCCACCGGCGAGGCCAGCCCCTGCGAGTGCCGCCCCCGGCGCATCGCCCTGGCCCGTACCCGCAGCCTCTCCCACCACATCCCCCGCCGCTTTCTCGACGTCGGCTTCGACCGCAATCCCGTCAAGGAGATGGACCCGACGATCGTCCGCGCCGTGGAGCGCTACTGCCGCACGATCGACGAGCGCCTCGACCGCGGCGAGGGCCTCTGGTTCCAGGGCCCGCGTGGCACCGGCAAGACGACCCTCGCCATGCTCGTCTCCCAGCACGCGCTCAAGGCCCAGCGCGCGGTCGCGATCTACACCGTGCCCCAGCTTCTCTCCGAGATCCGCAAGACCTACGACGACGACTCGCGCCACGACTACCTGGAGCTGACGCGCCGCCTGGCCGGCGTCGATCTCCTCCACCTCGAGGACATGGCTGTGGCGCGGACCAACGACTGGGTGCTTGAGCAGCTCTACACGATCATCAACGACCGCTACCAGGACGAGCGCTCGGTCATCTTCACCGCCGACGTCGAGAACCCCGACGACCTGGCCACTCACGTCGGCGAGCGCACGTACTCGCGGCTGATCCAGATGTGCGGCGACCCGCTCCCCCTGCGCGGAGAGGACCGCCGGATCGCCGTGCGCGCGGGCTGAGCCAGAGCGGCCGTCGGGCCTCAGCGACGGCGCCGCAGCACGTGCGCATCGCCTAGGCGGCGGGTGACCTTCTCGGCGTCGAGGTGCTCGAGCAGGGCCTGGGCGTAGCGGCGCGAGGTCGCCAGCTCGTCGCGCACGCCGGCGATCGTCGCCTCGCCGTCGCGCTCGCACAGGGCGACGATGCTCGACTCGAGCCTGGCCAGCGGCTCGGGGGCGAAGTGGAGGTTGCGCGCCACGCGCACCGCCTCGCCGGCGCGCACGAGGTCGAACAGGCGGCTGTGGGCGGCGGGGGGATCGAGGCCGGCGGCCTCGGCGAGCTCGGCGTCGGCACGGGGGCGCTCGCCGTCGCCGCGGAGGATCTCGGCGAGGCGGCGCGCGGCGTCGTCGAGCGTAGGCGGATCGGGGGAAGTCGCCGCAGGTGGAGGGGCCGCGCCGTTCGAACCCCCCTCCTCGGGCGGAGCCTCGCCGCGCTCGACGGCGGCGAGGCGGCGCAGGACCGGCTCGCCGCCACTGTGGCGGCGCGGGCGCGGGTCGAGCACCACCCCGCCCCCGAGGGTGTCCGGCGGCGCGATCTGGCGGACGATCAGCCGGTCGCCGGTCGCGGGCACGAGCGGCGACTCGAGCCGCAGCTGGACCAGCGCGCTCGTGCCCGGCGCGACCGTCTCGGCTTCGAGCGGGTAGGCGCGGGCGGGCGCCTCGCGGGTGCCGTGGTGCACCTGCACGCGCGTCCCGCGCTCGAGTGGCCGCTCGGCTCGCTCTGCGAGTGAGACCCGCGCGTCGAGGTGGTGGGTCGGCTCGAGCTCAGCGCCCGCGGCACTGAGCACGTCGCCGCGCTCGATCTCCCGCCAGCCCACGCCGGCGAGGTTGAGCGCGACGCGCTGGCCGGCGCTCGCGCTCGGAACCGGGCGGTCGTGGACCTGGACCGAGCGCACCCGCGCCTCGAGGCCGCGCGGCAGGACTCGCACCGAATCGCCGGCGGCGCGGTGGCCCGACCACAGCGTTCCCGTGGCCACCGTGCCGATTCCCCGCAGGGTGAACGAGCGGTCGACGTGCAGGCGCGGCGCCTCGCCCTCGCGCGTGGCCGCGCGCCCGGGGGGATCCGCGGCGACGCGGTCGAGCGCGGCCAGGAGCTCGTCGATCCCGGTGTGCCGCAGAGCGGAGACCGCCACGGTCTCGACGCCCGGCAGGAGCTCGTCGATCTCCTCGGCGGCGAGGTCGGGCTCGCCGACGTCGGCCTTGGTCACCGCGACCACGCCGCGCTCGACCCCGAGCCCGCGCAGGACGGCGAGGTG
>CADCVU010000140.1 GCA_902806245.1 uncultured Solirubrobacterales bacterium | reverse complement strand
CGCGCATAGCGCCCCCTCCCTCCGGCAACAACGGCCCTAGGCGGACGGGAGGAGGGACCCGATGACCCACCGCAGGTACGCGCTCGGCACCTACGAGGAGATGCGCGCCGCCCATCGCTGGGAGGTCCCCGAGCGCTACAACATCGCGCGCGACGTCTGCGACAAGCACCCCCGCGACAAGCTCGCGATGATCTGGGAGGACTGGCGCGGTAAGGAGCGCCGGGTCGAATGGGGCGAGCTCCAGGATCTCTCGAGCCGCTTTGCGAACGCACTCGAGGCCCACGGGGCCGAGCGGGGCGACCGCGTGGCCACCCTGCTGCCCTCGCTGCCCGAGACCGCGGCCGTCTTCCTCGGCACCTTCAAGTCCGGCTGCATCCTGCTCTCGATGTCGGTCCTCTACGGCGACGACGGGATCGAGCACCGCCTGCGCGACTCGGGCGCGAAGTTCCTCGTCACCGACTCCGCCAACCGCCACCGCATCCCCGGGGGGCTGGCCGAAGTGATCTTCGTGCTCGACACGGTGTCCGACAGCGCGTCAGACACGGTGTCTGGCGATCCGGGCGACCTCGACCTGGCGCAGGAGCTCGAACGGGCCTCCGACCGCTACGAGACCGTCGACACCGCCGCCGACGACCCGGCCCAGCTCTACTACTCCTCGGGGACCACGGGCCTGGCCAAGGGCATCCTCCACGCGCACCGCTACCTGCTCGGCCACGAGGAGTTCGAGTACTGCCACGACGTGCGCGACGGGGAGCTCTTCCACGGCATGGGGGAGTGGGCGTGGGCGGCGGGGATATGCCCGCTGCTGGGACCGTGGCGCTACGGCGCGACGCAGCTGGTCTTTGCCCGCAAGGGCGGGTTCGATCCCGAGGAGCAGCTCGCGTTCCTCTCGAAGCACGGCGTCGAGAACGTCTTCACGACGCCGACCGCGCTGCGCTCGATGACGGCGATCGCCGACGCGGGGGAGCGGTTCCCGCTCTCGCGACTGCGGATCGCCTGCTCGGCCGGTGAGCCGCTCAACCCCGAGGTCATCCGCTGGTTCCGCGACCAGTACGGGATCACCGTGCTCGACTACTACGGGCTCACCGAGAGCTACCCGCTGTGCGGGAACTTTTCCACGGTCGAAGTCCGCGAGGGGTCGATGGGGCTGCCGATGCCGGGCTGGGACGTCGCCATCCTCGACGAGGACGAGAAGCCGGTCGCGGTCGGCGAGCGCGGCGAGATCTGCCTGCGCGCGCGCTCGAATCCGCACTACCCGATCGGCTACTGGAACCGGCCCGAGGATTCGCAGGCGGAGTTCGGCGGCGAGTGGTTCCACACCAAGGACGCCGCTCAGTCCGACGAGGACGGCTACGTCTGGTACGCGGGCCGAGCCGACGACGTGATCATCTCCGCCGGCTACCGGATCGGCCCGTTCGAGGTCGAGTCGGCGTGCGTCGAGCACCCGGCGGTGCTCGAGGCCGCAGCGATCGCCGCGCCCGACGAGCGGCGGGGCTCGATCGTCAAGGCGTTCGTGGTGCTGACCGAGGGCCACGAGCCGAGCGACGAGACGGCCGAGGAGATCAAGCGCTTCGTGCGCGAGCACCTCTCCGCCTACGCCTACCCGCGCGAGATCGAGTTCGCCGACGACCTGCCGAAGACCCTGACCGGCAAGATCCGGCGGGTCGAGCTGCGCGAGGCCGAGCGGGAGAAGCGCGAGGCGGGCGCGGGCGCGGGGTAGGGCGGCTGAGCGTCCGAGCCGACCTCGGGCGACCCGCCGGCGAGCGCGGTCCGCCGCGCTAGGGTCGCCGGGGGATGGTCCGCCCGGTCGTGCTCCTGCTTCTGCTCGCCGTCGCGGCGCTGACCGTCGCAAGCTGTGGCGGCGAAGGGCGCGAGGACCGCCTGGTCGCACTCGGCGAGCAACGCCCGAGCTTCGATCGCTCGGGATGGCGGACGGACTTCTCCCGTCGCACGGCGCCGCTCGAGGAGATCCAGACCGGCGGGCCGCCCCGCGACGGCATCCCCCCGATCGACGACCCGCGCCCGGTGGAGCAGGCCGCCGCCGAGACCTTCCTGTCCGAGCGTGACCCGGTGCTCGTCGTCGAGGCGGGCGGGGCGGCGCGGGCCTATCCGCTCCGCATCCTGGTCTGGCACGAGATCGTCAACGACCGGCTCAGCGGTCGACCGATCACCGTCACCTACTGCCCTCTGTGCAACTCGTCGCTCGTCTTCGACCGGCGGGTGGGCGGCCGCGAGCTCAGCTTCGGGACCACGGGCAACCTGCGCCGCTCGAACCTGGTGATGTGGGATCGCCAGACCGAGTCGTGGTGGCAGCAGCTGACGGCCGATGCGATCGTCGGCGAGCTAGCGGGTCAGAGGCTGCGCCCGCTTCCGGCACAGACCCTCAGCTGGGCCCAGTTCAAGCGCCGCCATCCTCGCGGCGACGTCCTGTCGCGCGACACCGGCGCCGAGCGCGACTACACGCGCAATCCCTACCTGGGCTACGACGAGCAGGCGAGCTCACCCCACTTGTTTCGCGGGCGGGTCGACGGGCGCCTCGCCCCCAAGGAGCGGGTCGTCGCTCTGCTCGACGCGGCGCCGCCGGTGGTGGTGCCGTTCTCTCGCCTTAGGCGGGAGCCGGTGGTGGAGCTCGGCGCCGACGGGACGCCCGCCGCCGTCTTCTACCAGCGCGGGGTGGCCTCGCCGATCGACGCCGACGCGGTGTCGAGGTCGAAGGACGTCGGGACGGCGGGCGCCTTTGACCGGCGCCTGCGGGGACGGACGCTGTCGTTCGCCCGGCGTGGCGGCGTCTTCGTCGACCGCGAGACGCGCTCGAGCTGGGACGTGACCGGCCGCGCGGTCGCCGGCCCGCTGCGCGGCGCCCGGCTGCGTCCGCTTCGCCACGACGAGCAGTTCTGGTTCTCGCTCGCGGCGTTCGTGCCGGAGGCTCGGATCGCCCAGCGGCCCTGAGGCCCTGCTCAGCCCGGGTGGGCGGTGAGCATCTCGCGCTCGGCGCGCGTCGCCACAGGCTCGGCCGGTGCCCGATGGTCGCCGCCGCCGATCGCTAGCCAGACGTCGAGCGGCAGCGTCCTCCCCGCGCTCGCCAGCGTCGCGCGGTCGGTCGGGGCGAGGACGCTGACCGTCGTCCCCGTCAAGCGCTCGACGGTGTCGCGGTTCGAGGTCTCGATCTCCGTCGGCCGCTGCGGCCAGGGCGTCATCACCACCCCCGCGACGACGAGTCCGGCGATCCGAGCCGCCTCGACGGTGAGCAGGGTGTGGTTGATCGTGCCGAGGCCCGGGCGCGCGACCACGACCACCGCGAGCCCGAGCTCGCCGGCGAGGTCGCGGACCAGATAGCCGGTGCTCAGCGGTACCAGCAGTCCCCCGACGCCCTCGACGACGAGAGCGTCGGCTCCGGCGGCGGCGTGCCTGGCCCAGGCGAGCAGCCGCGCCGGTTCGAGCGCCGTCCCGCTCAGCTCGGCCGCGAGGTGAGGCGAGGCGGCAGGCCCGAACCGGTGGGGGGAGACCCGCTCGGGGGACTGGCCGGCGCTCGCGCTCGCCGCCAGCAGCTCGTGGTCGTGACCCCAGTGCCCAGGATCGTCGTCGAGGCCGGTGACCGCCGGCTTGAAGGCGGCGACGCGCTCGCCGCGCGCCGCCAGCGCCGCGCAGATCGACGCGCTCACGACCGACTTGCCGACCTCCGTGTCGGTGCCCGTGACGAAGAGGCCGCGCACGCGCCTCAGGCCGCGCGGCGCAGGGCGGCGAGCGCTGCGAGCGATGCGTCCTCGCTTGCCGAGGCGGCGGGCTCGGTCTGCGAGGTGGGCGCTTCGAGCCGCGGCGCCTCGGCATCCGCGTCCGCTGAGTCGACGTCGTTCTCCGCCACGGCGCCGGCCCCCCCAACGGCCGCGGCCAGCACTCGGGCCGCGGATCGCAGCTCCTCCTCCGAGTGGGTCGCCATCGCGGTGAGCCGCAGCCGCGAGGTGCCCTCGGGCACGGTCGGCGGCCGGATCGCCTGAGCGAACACGCCGTCGCCGAGCGCGCGCTCGCAGGCGCGCACCGTCGCGGCGGCCTCGCCGATCACGACGGGCACGATCTGCGTCGGCCCCGAGGCGACCTCGAGCCCTTCGTGGCCGAGCGCGGCGCGCAGAGTCCGCGCGTTGCGCGCGAGCGTGGCCACGCGCTCGGGCTCCGCGCGCAGCACCTCGATCGCCGCGAGCGCGCCGGCCACCGCGGGCGGCGGCGGAGCGGTGGAGAAGATCAGCGTTCGCGCCGTGTTGACGAGGTAGCGGGCGGTCTCCTCGGCGCAGCACACGTAGGCGCCGTAGGAGCCGAGCGCCTTGCCGAGGGTGCCCACCACGACGTCGACCTCTTCCTCGAGCCCGGCCGCCGCGACGGTTCCGCGCCCACCCGGGCCGATCGCCCCGGTGGCGTGGGCCTCGTCGACCAAGACCCGCGCGCCGTGGCGGCGCGCCAGCGCGACGACGTCCGGGAGCGGCGCCACGTCGCCGTCCATGGAGAAGACGCCGTCGGTGACGATCAGCGCGCCGGGGCGGCCCGCGGCCCGGGCCCGCTCGAGGCCAAAGGCGAGGTGCTCGGGGTCGGCGTGGCGGTAGACGAAGGTCTCGGTCCGGGCCAGGCGGCAGCCGTCGACGATGCTCGCGTGGTTGAGCTCGTCGGAGAGGACGGTCTGGCCCGGTCCCGCCAGCGCGGCGACCACGCCGGTGTTGGCCAGATAGCCCGACCCGAACAGCAGACCCCGCTCGTAGCCCTTGAGCTCGGCGAGCGAGGCCTCGAGCTCGGCGTGGATGTCCATGCTCCCGGAAACGAGCCGCGAGGCCCCCGCGCCCACGCCAAGGCGCAACGCGGCCTCGGCCGCCGCCTCGCGGACCCGGGGGTGCTCGGCCAGGCCCAGGTAGTTGTTCGAGCACAGGAGGGTGACCGTGCGGCCGTCGAGCACGACGCGCGGCCCCTGGGCGCCGGAGACCGTTCGCAAGCTGCGCAGGAGCCCGCGGTCACCGAGCTCGGCGAGGCGGGAGCCGAGGTCGTCCACCGCGTCAGGCGGCGCGTTCGTCCGCCGGGACCTGCACGACCTGGGGCAGGGCGACAGCGCGCTGGCGGTTCGGAGCCCCGTCCGGTCGCGGCGGCACCACCGTCTTCTTGGCGTGGCGCAGCTGGGTCGAGGGATCCCAGAACGGCGCGTCGGCCTGCGAGTCGACCAGCCCGCCGGCCGCCGCCGCCGGCGTCTCGCCCTCGAGCCAGCCCGAGCGATTGTCGGGGCGCGGGTTCGAGCCGTTGTCCTCCTGACGCGCGACGTTCAGGCCCAGCTCCTCGAACATCGCGCGGTCCTCGGCGGGCTCGGAGCCGAGCGTGGTTAGGAAGTTGCCCATCATCACCCCGTTGATGCCGGCGCGCACCGCGAGCGTGTGCAGCTCGGCCAGATTCTCGACGCGCCCGCCGCACAGGCGGAAGAGCGCCTCGGGGAGGATCAGCCGGAAGATGGCGATCCACTTGACCGCCTCCCACGGGTCCATGAACTCCCGGTCGCCGAACTTCGTCCCGGCGCGGGGGTTCAGCATGTTGATCGGGACGCTGGTGGGGTCGATCTGCGCGAGCTCGAAGGCCATCTCGACCCGCTGCTCGCGCGATTCCCCGAGGTTGAGGATGCCGCCCACGCAGGTCTCGAGACCGGCCTCGCGCACCGCGTCGATGGTCCGCAGGCGACCCTCGTAGCGGACGGTGCTCGAGACCTCGTCGTAGTAGCTCTCGGCGGTCTCGACGTTGTGATGCACGCGCTGGATCCCGGCGTCCTTGAGGGCCTGAGCTCGCCCGACCGACATGTGGCCGACCGAGGCGCAGCGCTTCAGGCTCGTCTGCTCGGCCACGAGCCGGGCGCCGTCGAGGATCTTCTCGAAGTCGCGCTTCGAGAGCCCCTGGCCCTGGGTGACCATGCAGAAGCGGTGCGCGCCGGCGGCCTCGGCCGCCTTCGCGTGCTCGAGGATCTCCTCGGGGGACATCATCGCGTGCATCGGGGTGTCGGCCTCGGCGAAGCGCGACTGAGCGCAGAACCCGCAGTCCTCGGCGCACCCGCCCGACTTCGCGTTGACGAGCGAACACATGTCGGTGGAGTCGCCGAAGTGCTCGACGCGGGCCTGCCACGCGCGCTCGATCAGGGCCTCGATCTCGGCGTGGTCGGTGAGCTCGCCGAGGGCGAGCGCTTCTTCGGGGGTGATCAGCGGTGGCAAGGCGGCCTCCTAGCGGGGAGTGCGCCCAAGGTAGGGACGCGCCCGGACAGCTTCGGTGCCCGCCGGAAGGGTCCTCCCCCTATGCCCGGGGCCCGGCTTGCGCCGCGGCGGTGGCCCCGTCAGTGCCCCTTCCAGACGGGCGCGCGCTTCTCGCCGAAGGCGGCCACGCCCTCGCGGAAGTCCTCGGTGCGAAAGCACGACTCGCGCAGCTCCACGAGCTCGCGCTCGAGGTCCTCGGGCAGGCGGCCCGGGTGCTCGCGCAGCGCCCGCAGAATCCGCTTGTTGCCCGACAGCGAGAGCGGCGCGTTGGCGGCGATGTCGGCCGCCAGCGAGACCCCGGCCTCCGCCAGCTCCTCCGGCTCGACGACGTGGTTGACGAGCCCGACGGCCAGCGCGCGATCGGCATCGACGTTGCGACCCACGTAGAAGAGCTCGTTCGTCGCCGCGAGGCCGCAGGTCTCGACGAACTTGCGCAGGCCGGTGTGCGAGTAGATCAGCCCGAGCTTGGCGGGAGGCATGCCGAGCTTGATCCCGCGCGCGGCGACGCGCAGGTCGGCGGTGACCGCGAGCTCGAGCCCGCCCCCGATGGCGTGCCCGTTGAGGGCGGCGACCACCGGGTAGGGATAGCGCTCGAGCGCCTCGATGGCGTCGTGGAAGGGATGAGCGACGAGGCGCTCGGCCTCGTGGGCGAAGCGCTCGGGATTCTCGAAGGTGGCGATGTCGTAGCCCGCCGAGAACATCGCGCCCTCACCGGTTATCAGCAGGCAGCGCGCCTCGAGGCGAGCGCAGGCCGCGGCCAGGGCGTCGAGCAATTCGTGGTCGAGGGCCCCGCGCTTCTCGGGGTTCGAGATGGTCAGGCGCGCCACGCCGGCCGCGGGCTCGTCGAGCAGCAGCTTGCCGGAGGCCAACCGCTCGGCGGTGGGCGCGGCGCCGTCAGTCACGGGGCGAAACTCTCACTCGCCGCGGCACCATACCGGCCTATGCCCGCCGATCCAGCGGTGATCGTGGCCGCCCGCGACGAGGCCGAGCGACTGCCGGCCACGCTCGCGGGCCTGCGTCGCGCCTTTCCCGGCGCGCGGATCGTCGTGGCCGACGACGCCTCGAGCGACGACACCGCGGCACTCGCTCGCGCCGGCGGGGCCGAGGTCGTGAGCGCGCCGCGCCGGCTCGGCAAGGGAGGGGTGGCGACGCTCGGCGCTCGGGCGGTGCTGGCCGACCCACCCGAGACCGTCGTGCTCTGCGACGCCGATCTCGGCGGCTCCGCGGGCGCGCTGAGCGCCCTTACCGCCGCCCTCGACGGCGGTGAGGGAGAGCTCGCGGTCGCCGTCTTCGAGCGGCGCGTGGGCGGCGGGCTCGGCGTCGCGCTCGCCGCGGCGCTCCTCGTCGTCGCGCGGGCCACCGGCGGCCTGCGCCCGCGCGCCCCGCTGTCCGGCCAGCGCGCGG
>CADCVU010000139.1 GCA_902806245.1 uncultured Solirubrobacterales bacterium | reverse complement strand
GCCCGCGCCGGGATCTTCATGGCCTTCCAGTACCCGGCGACCATCCCCGGCGTCTCGGTGGCCAACTTCCTGCGCATGGCGGTCAACGCCGGGCGCGAGGAGGCGATCAAGGTCAAGGAGTTCGGTCAGATCCTGCGCAAGAACATGGACCTGCTCAAGATCGACCCGGCGTTCACCAAGCGCTACCTCAACGAGGGCTTCTCGGGCGGCGAGAAGAAGCGGGCCGAGATCCTCCAGATGGCCATGCTCCAGCCCGAGATCGCCGTGCTCGACGAGACCGACTCCGGGCTCGACGTCGACGCGCTGCGGATCGTCTCCGAGGGCGTGAACGAGATGCGCGGGCCCGACCTCGGCGCGCTGATCATCACTCACTACACGCGCATCCTCAGCTACATCCGGCCGGACTTCGTGCACATCATGCTCGACGGGCGGATCGTGCGCGAAGGCGGCTCCGAGCTCGCCGACCAGCTCGAGGCCGAGGGCTACGAGGGCGTGCGCGCGGAGGTGGCCGCGAGTGCCGGCTAGCGCGGAGGACACCGCGAGCTTCCTCGACGAGCGCCGGGCCGCCGCGCTCGAGGTCTACGAGCGCGAGCCGGTGCCGACGTGGCGGCGCTCGGGCTTCTGGACGACCTCGTTGAAGAAGCTGCGCCTCGACGAGCTAGAGCCGCGCCGCTACGAGCCGGTCGACTCGCTCGGGGAGCTGCATTCGGTGGTGGCCGAGGCAGTCGGCGATCCGTCTGAGCTCGGCGGGCTGCTGGTCCAGCGCGGGGGGAGCACCGTGCTCGCGTGGCTCGACCCGGAGCTGGCCGAGCAGGGAGTGGTGCTCACCTCGCTCGAGAGAGCCGTGGCCGAGCACCCCGAGCTCGTCGAGCGCTGGTACATGAAGCGGCTGAGCGAGGACGCGGGCAAGTTCGCCGCCGCTACCGCGGCGTTCTGGACCGGTGGGGCCTTTGTCTCCGTGCCCCGCGGCGTGAAGGTCGACAAGCCGCTGCAGGTCGTCCACCTGATCGACGAGCCGGGCGTGGCCCAGTACGCGCACACCCTCGGCGTGGTCGGCGAGCTGGCCGAGTGCCGGATCCGCGAGTACGACCTCGCGCCCGACTTCGAGGGACAGGCCCTGCACTCCGGCGCCTTCGAGCTCTACTGCGGGGCCGGATCGCAGGTCAAGCTCGCGCACTTCCAGGACTGGGGGGCGGGTGAGGTCCACGACATCTCGACCAAGAAGGTCGAGATCGCCCGCGACGCGCTGTGCGCCTGGACGCCGATCCACCTCGGTGGGCACCTGACCAGGCAGCAGCTCGACATCATCACCGCGGAGACCGGCTCGGACATGCGCCACCGGGGGATCTACTTCACCGAGGGCACCGAGCACCTCGACCTCTTCACGACCGACCTCAAGGAACAGCACCACACCAACGGCGACACCGTGTGGAAGGGCGCGCTGACCGGCTCCTCACGGGCCTCCTACGAGGGGCTGATCCACATCGTCTACGGCGCCCAGGAGTCGCACACCTACCTCCAGACCCACTCGATGCTGCTCTCTCCCAAGGCGAAGGGGGACGCCATCCCGTCGCTGATCGTCGAGACCGACAACGTCTCGGCCTCGCACGGCGGCACGGTCGGCGAGCTCGACGACGAGTCGATCTTCTACATGCAGACCCGCGGCCTCTCGCGTGCCCAGGCCGTGCGCATCCTCGTCGAGGGCTACTTCGAGCAGGTCGTGCAGGCCCTCGACGACCCGTCGCTCGAGGACCTCGTGCGCCGGACGATCGCCACCAAGCTCGAGGCGGCCGAGGACCAGGTCGTCGAGTTCATCGCCGAGCGGGGCTGAGCGCGGTGGCGGTTCAGTCGACCTCCAAGCCGGCGCCCGCTCCTGCGCCGCTCGACGTCCGCGGCGACTTCCCGATCCTCCGCCGTCAACAGGACGGCCGCCCGATCGCCTACCTCGACTCCGCCGCGACGTCGCAGAAGCCGCGCGCGGTCATCGACGCGATGACGAGCTACTACGAGTACTCGAACGCCAACATCCACCGCGGCGTCTACGGCCTCGCGCAGGAGGCCACCGACCTCTTCGAGGGCGCTCGCGAGCGGGTCGCGCGCATCTGCGGCGCCGAGACCGCGACCACGATCTTCGCCAAGAACGCCACCGAGGCGATCAACCTGGTCGCCAGCTCGTGGGGCCGCGCGCGTCTCGAGCCCGGTGACGAGGTGCTGATCACCGAGATGGAGCACCACTCGAACATCGTCCCCTGGCAGCTCGCCTGCCAGGCCACCGGAGCGACCCTGCGCTGGCTGCCGGTCTCGGCGGACGGTGAGCTGTCGCTCGACGATCTCGACGCCGTCCTGGCCGAGGGGCGGGTGCGGCTCGTAGGCTGCGTGCACGTCTCGAACGTGCTGGGGACGATCAACCCGGTGCAGGAGATCTGCGCCCGCGCCCGCGCCGCCGGCGCCGCCACGCTCGTCGACGGCTCGCAGGCCGTCCCTCAGCTGCCGGTCGACGTGGCCGAGATCGGCGCGGACTTCTACGTCTGGACCGGCCACAAGGCGGTCGGGCCGACGGGGATCGGCGTGCTGCACAGCCGCCGCGAGCTGCTCGAGGAGATGCCCCCCTTCCTCGGCGGCGGCGACATGATCTCCCACGTCGGCTTCGAGAGCTCGACCTGGAACGAGCTGCCCTGGAAGTTCGAGGCGGGCACCTCGCCGATCGCCGAGGCGGTCGGGCTCGGGGCGGCGATCGACTATCTGGCCGAGCTCGGGATGGAATGCGTGCGCGCCCACGAGGCATGGCTCACCCAGTACGCCCTCGAGCGCCTCGGCGAGGTCCCCGGGCTGCGCGTGCTCGGCCCGCTCGAGGTCGAGCGCCGCGGCGGGGCGATCTCCTTCGCCCTCGAGGGCATCCACCCTCACGACATCGCCGAGATCTGCGACCGCGAGGCGGTCTGCGTCCGGGCCGGGCACCACTGTGCGCAGCCGCTTATGCGGAGGCTGGGTGTGCCGGCGACCGCGCGGGCGTCGTTCGGGGTCTACAACGAGCGCGAGGACGTGGACCGGCTGGTGGGGGCGCTCGAGAGCGCTCGCAGCGTGTTCGGGCTCTGAGCCCCTCTCGTCCGGTCGTGGCCGGCCCGGCGAAGCCGCTGCCGGTGCCTCGAGCCGCGACCTCAGGTCCGCTCGACCCGCCGCCCCTCGAGCACCGCCAGCCGCGCCGCCCCGAGCAGCCCGGCGCCCGCGCCGCTGCGGGCCACGGCGATCCGCGCCCGCTCCTCGATCGCCGGCAGTACGCGCGCCCGCGCCTCCGCCTCGGCGCGCGGTAGATACAGCTCGGCGACCCGCGAGAGGCCGCCGCCGACCGCGATCAGCTCCGGCTCAAAGGCGTTGAGCAGCCCCGCCATACCGACTCCGAGCCAGGTACCGAAGCGCTCGAAGAGCCCGAGGGCGTCCGGGTCGCCCTCCTCGGCGGCGACCACGACGTCGGTCCCGGCCGGAGGACCGCCCCGCTCGCGCGCGAGCTCCGCCAGGCGCGAGTCCGGCCGCGCGGCGGCGAGAGCGCCGGCGTCGCGAGCCAGCGCCTGGCCGCTGCACAAGGCCTCGAGGCAGCCGCGGCTGGGGCAGCTGCCGGGGCACTCGGGACCGTCGCCCTGGACCACGATGTGGCCGAGTTCCGCGCCGAGCCCGCTCGCGCCCCGGAAGACCTGGCCGTCGATGACCACGCCGCCGCCCACCCCCGTGCCGAGGGTGAGCATGACCAGGTGGCGCACCGGCCCGTGTTCGGCGAGCTCGGCCTCGGCCAGGGCGGCGCAGTTGGCGTCGTTGTCGAGGTGGACGGGCAGGCCGAGGCGCTCGGACAGGTCCTCGCGCAGCGGTACGCCGGTGACCGGGATGTTGACGCTGGCGAGGATGCGCCCGGCCGCGAAGTCGATCTGCGAGGGCACCCCGATGCCGACGGCGGTCGGCGCCTCGTCACGCTCGGTGAACTCGCGCACCGCAGCCTCGATCCCGCTCAGCACCGCCTCCGCGCTCGAGACGTCGGTGGGCTGCTCGACGCTGTCGATCACCTCGGTGCCGCGGACCGTGCCCGCGACGATCTTCGTCCCGCCGACGTCGACTCCGACGACGAGCGGCTCCTGTTCGCCCGGGCTGCTCACCGCCGTATCTTCTCGCGAACCGAGCGGCGACGGCGGCTAGCCTTGAGGGAGCCATGGACGAGCTCTACCGCGACTACATCCTCGACCACTACAAGAACCCCCGCAACTTCGGCGAGCTCGAGCGCCACGACCTCGAGTGGCACGACCACAACCCGCTGTGCGGCGACGAGCTCGGCGTCCACCTGGTCGTCGACGAGGACGGCCGGATCGCCGAGCTGCGCTTTCACGGCCAGGGCTGCGCGATCTCTCAGGCGGCGGCGTCGATCACCTCCGAGGAGCTGATCGGCATGCGCGTCGACGAGATTCCGGACCTGAGCGCCGACTGGGTGATGGACCACCTGGGGATCGACATCTCCCCCACCCGGCGCAAGTGCGCACTCCTGAGCCTCAAGGTCATGCGCGGCGCCACCGGCGGCGACGCCTCGTGGCCGGTGGCGGCCGAGCGTACCGCCTGAACCCCGAGCCGGCTCAGTCCACCACCGAGGCCACCGCCGCCGCGGCGGGGCGCACGTGCACCTGCGCCCCGACCTCGTAGAGCTCGAGCGACGGAAGCTGCACGAGCAGGCTCCCGCCGACCTCGTGGCGCAACCGGTAGAGCACGTCGTGGCCGCGGAACTCGCGCTCGACGACCTCGGCGTTGACGGCGCGATCGAGGCGCAGGTCGAGCTGCTCGGGCCGCACCGCGAGGTCCACGCGGCCGGCTGCCGCGCCCGGG
Source organism: uncultured Solirubrobacterales bacterium (assembly GCA_902806245.1). Classification (GTDB taxonomy): domain Bacteria; phylum Actinomycetota; class Thermoleophilia; order Solirubrobacterales; family Thermoleophilaceae; genus JACCUC01. Next base: position 1,549 of record CADCVU010000139.1, on the reverse strand, counting down.
CTGTCGAAGACCCCGAGCCAGGTCTCCACCGCTCCGCCCCGACGGCACATCCCCGCGATCAGGTTGACCTCGCCGAGGAAGCCGGCGGTCCAGCGGTCGGCCGGGCGCGCGTAGACCTCCTCGGGCGGCCCGAGCTGGACGATGCGTCCCTCGCGCATCACGGCGAGGCGGTCGCCGAGCGAGAGCGCCTCCTCCTGGTCGTGGGTGACGAGCACCGCCGTGGCCTCGGCGTCGCGCAGGATGAGCTCGACCTCGCGGCGCAGGTCGGCGCGCAGGGAGGCATCGAGGCTCGAGAAGGGCTCGTCGAGGAGCACGAGCTCGGGCCCGGGCGCGAGGGCGCGGGCGAGCGCCGCGCGCTGGCGCTCGCCGCCGGAGAGCTCGTGGGGCAGGCGCTCGGCCTTGTGCTGAAGGCCGACGAGCTCCAGCGCGGTCTGCGCACGGGCGGCACCCCGCGCGCGCCCGCGACCCCGCTCGCGCCGCGGCAGCCCAAAGGCCACGTTGCGCTCGACGGTCAGGTGCGGGAAGAGGGCGTAGTCCTGGAAGACCATCCCGATCCGGCGCTGCTCGGGCGCGACGAAGACGCCGTCGCCGGCCACGAGCCGGTCGCCCACGAGCACCTCGCCGCGTCCCGGGCGCTCGAACCCCGCGATCAGTCGCAGCAGCGTGGTCTTGCCGCAGCCGCTCGGGCCGAGCACCGCCAGGAGCTCGCCGCGGTCCACGGCGAGGTCGACCTCGCAGACCGCCGGCACGGGCCCGAAGGCCTTGACCAGGCCTCGCGTCTCGACCGCCATGTCCAGAGGTATAGCGGGCGCCGGTGCGCTCATCCTGCGCCCAGCCCCTCGGCCTCGGCGCGCGCTCCGTCACGGCGGACGACCAGGCGCAGGACGATCGGCGCGGCGACGGCCACGAGCAGGAGCGCGGCTGGAGCCGCGCGCGAGTAGGCCGAGACCGCGGTCGCGCTCCAGACCTCGGTGGCCAGCGTCTCGAAGCCGATCGGGCGCAGAAGCAGGGTCACCGGCAGCTCCTTCATGGTGCTCAGGAAGACGATCGTCGCGCCGGCGAGCAGGCCCGGGGCGGCCAGCGGCAGCGTGACCGCGGCGAACGCCGAGCGCGGGCCACGCCCGAGCGCGCGCGCCGCCTCCTCGAGCCGTGGGTTGACCCCGCCCAGCGCGGTGCGCGCGCCGGCCAGCGCCTGGGGCAGGAAGCGCACGACGTAGGCGAACAGCAGCAGCGCGAGCGTCTGGTAGAGCGCACCCAGGTAGCGCGCGGCGAAGAACACGAGCGCGAGGGCCACCACTACCCCGGGCAACGCGTTGGCCCCGTAGGACAGGCGCTCGAGGGCGCGCGTCCACGGCCGTGGGGTGCGCACCACGAGCAACGCGACGGGCAGGGCGGCGAGCACCGCGACGAACCCCGCCGCCAGGGAAGCTCCGACCGAGCCGAGCGCCGGGCCGACGATGGCGGCGTCGGCGCCGCCGGCCGACCCTCCGCGAGCGATCCAGTAGATCAGGACACCGACGGGGAGCAGCAGGCCGAGCCCCATCACCAG
>CADCVU010000138.1 GCA_902806245.1 uncultured Solirubrobacterales bacterium | reverse complement strand
GCTGTCGCTGTCGGCGAGCCGCGGCGTGATCCGCGCCGACGATCCGCGCGCCGCCGCCGCCGCGGCCGCGCGCATCCGCTCGATCCTCGCCGAGTCGGGGCGCGCCGCGGCCGCCGAGCGCCTGCTCGTGGAGCGCTACGAGCCCGGGGTGGAGGTCGCCGTCGAGGGGTTGCTGGTCGACGGCCGGCTCGAGGTCCTCGCGGTCTTCGACAAGCCCGACCCGCTCGAGGGCCCCTACTTCGAGGAGACCCTGTTCGTCACTCCCTCGCGGCTGCCGGCGGCGAGCGTGCGCGCGGTCAGGGAGGCCGCGGGCGCCGCGGCGAGCGCGCTCGGCCTGCGCGAGGGGCCGGTGCACGCCGAGCTGCGCGTAGGCCCGGACGGCCGCATCGCCGTGCTCGAGCTCGCGGCGCGGACGATCGGCGGGCTGTGTGCGCGCACGTTGCGCTTCGGGCTCGGGGTCTCGCTCGAGGAGCTCGTGCTCCGCCACGCCCTCGGTCGGCCGCCGACCGGGCTGCGGCGCGAGGTCGCCGCGGCCGGGGTGATGATGCTGCCGATCCCGGCCGCCGGAGTGCTCGAGGAGGTCCGCGGTCAGGAGCAGGCACGCGCCGTGCCCGGGATCGCCGGGCTAGAGTTCTCGATCCGCCCCGGGCGGGCGGTGCGCCCGCTGCCCGAGGGCGACCGCTACCTGGGCTTCCTCTTCGCGCGCGCCGAGCGACCCGAGCAGGTCGAGGCGGCGCTGCGGACGGCGCACGCGCAGCTCGACGTCCGGATCGCCGCGCCGGCGGCGGTCGCCGAGACCTCGGTCCCGCCCGCCGCCGCGCTCGCCTCGTGAGAGCGCTGCTCGTCTCGGGATACGAGCTCGGCCACCAGCCGCTGCACCTGGCCTCGCCCGCCGCCGCGCTGCTCGCGGCCGGGCACGAGGTCCGCTGCCTCGACCTCTCGCTCGACCCCTACGACCCCGAGTTCGTCGACTGGGCCGAGGCCGTCGCCTTCTCGGTGCCGATGCACACCGCAATGCGCCTCGCCGTCCGCGCCGCCGGGGCCGTGCGCCGCCGCCGCCCCGAGCTGCCGATCTGCCTCTACGGGCTGTACGCGCCGGTGAGCCGCGACCTCACCGCCGGCTCGCTCGCCGACCGGATCATCGCCGGGGAGTACGAGCCGGCGCTCGTGGCCTGGGTCGACGGCCTCGGCCGGGGAGGCGACGGTGCCAGCGCCTTCGATCTGCGCCTCGAGCGCACCGCCTTCGGCGTCCCCGCGCGCCACCTCCTGCCTCCGCTCGAGCGCTACGCGCACCTCGCCCTCGACGGCGAGGAGCGTCCGGTCGGCTACGTCGAGGCGACCCACGGCTGCCGCCATCGCTGCCGGCACTGCCCGCTGCCCGCGGTCTACGACGGCGCGCTGCGCGTGGTCGAGCGCGACACCGTGCTGGCCGACGTCGAGCAGCTCGTCGAGGCGGGCGCGCGCCACATCACCTTCGGCGATCCCGACTTTCTCAACGGGCCGACCCACTCGCTGCGGATCGTCCGGACCATGCACGAGCGCTTCCCCGATCTCACCTTCGACTGCACGGTCAAGGTCGAGCACATCCTCGACCACGCCGAGCTGTGGCCCGAGCTCGCGGCGGCGGGCTGCCTGTTCGTGGTCACCGCGATCGAGACCCTCAACGACGACATCCTCGTCCGGCTCGACAAGGGCCACACCGCGGCCCAGGCCGCGGCCGCCGTCGAGCTGCTGCGCGCGCATGGGATCGAGCCGCGACCGACCTTCCTCCCCTTCACGCCATGGACCACCGTCGACGACCTGCTGGAGCTGCTCGTCTTCGTGCAGACCCACGACCTCGTCGGCAACGTCGACCCGGTGCAGCTCTCGCTGCGCCTGCTGCTGCCCGAGGGCTCGCTCCTGCTCGACGGCGCCGACGGCGAGCTGGGCCAGCGCCTCGGCGATTACGACCCCGAGCGCCTCAGCTACGCCTGGACCGCCGCCGACCCCATGGTCGACCTCCTCCAGGCCCGCCTGGCCGAGATCACCGAGGCGAGCGCCGCGGCCGGCGGGTCCGCGCCCGAGGCGTTCGCCGCCGTTCGGGCAGCGGTGCGCGAGGTCGCGGGCCTCGACCGCGAGCCGGCCTACGCCATCCCGGCCGGATCGACCGAGGGGAGGCCACGGCTGACCGAGTCGTGGTTCTGCTGAGCGGAGCCGACGGAGGGCCAGTTCGGCGCTCTCGACGAAGGCTAGGAGGAGGTGGGCGTGGCGCCGCTGCCGGCGGCGTTCGTGCCGGTGGCCCGACGCCCCTCGGGCGCCAGCCCGCCGGGATGGCGCTCCGACTCCGGGGTCTTGCCCGAGAGCCCGAGCCCGTCGGCGATCGCAAAGAAGGCACGCGCGTAGGGCGATTCCTCCGTGCGGGCGCGTAACGAGGGCCAGTCGATCTGCTCGCGCACCGAACGGGCGATATCGATCAGCGGCTCGAGGGCGAGGTAGTGCTCGTGCATGGCCAGGAGCTTGGCCGTGAAGACGTCCTCGACCTGCATCACGTGCATCGACACCCCGAGCACGTCGAGCATCCCGCTGCGCTCGAACAGGTCGTCGTCGATCACGAGCCCGATCGGGGCGAAGATCACGTCGATGAGGACGTCGCCGTCCCAGGCCTTGACCAGCCACTCCTCGGGCGGGTGCTCGCCGCGCAGACCGGCCCCTTCGAGGGCGTCGAGAGCGGCCTCGGCATCCGCGGGGCGGACCATGTAGTCGATGTCGTGGGTGGTCGATGGGCCTCCGCGAGCCCAGCAGGCCACACCCCCGGCGAGGATGAACTCGACCTCCGCGGCCTTGAGGGCGGCAGCGGAGCGCTTGAGCGTCCCCTGGATCTCCTCGAACGTCGGCTCGCGGGGACTCATGAGGGCGGAGGTACCCGCGCCGACCGCGGGCGAACCGGAGGCGCTCAACGCCGCCGGCCGGGCGTTCGAGGCCGCCGCGGATGGGTAACGAGGCGGGGATGATGAGCGCGACCTCCACCGAAGGCACAGCCGAGCGACCGCTGCGGATCGCCGCGGCCGGCGATGTCCACTGCGCGCCCGAGAACCGCGACCTAACCGAGGCCGCCTTCGCCCGCCTCGCCGGCACCGCCGACCTGCTGCTGCTGGCCGGCGACCTGACCACCCACGGCGAGCCCGAGCAGGCCGCGGTGCTCGCCGACGCCTGCCGGCCGCTCGAGATGCCGATCTTCGCGGTGCTCGGCAACCACGACTGGCACACGAATCAGGGCGAGGAGCTGCGCGGGGTACTCGCCGACGGCGGGATCACCCTGCTGCAGCGCGAGACCGCGGTCTGTGAGCTGCACGGCGTACGGGTCGGGATCGTCGGGGCCAAGGGCTTCGTGGGCGGGTTCGAGGGCTCGTTCCTGCCCGACTTCGGCGAGCCGCTGCTGCGCGAGGTCTACGCCGAGGCCGGCCGCGAGGTCGACGCCCTCGATCATGGGCTCGCCGCGGTTGCCGGTTGCGACCTGCGGATCGCGCTCATGCACTACGCCCCGACGCCGGCCACCCTCCAGGGCGAGCCGCCGGGGATCTTCGCCTTCCTCGGCTCCGGGCGACTGGCCGACCCGATCGCCCGTCACCGCCCGGACCTCGTCCTCCACGGCCACGCCCACGCCGGCACGGTCGAGGGGACGATCGAGGGCGTGCCGGTGTTCAACGTATCCGTGCCGGTAATCAGGCGCGACTTCTGGCTGTTCGAGCACGTGGGCGCAGCGCGGGCCGAGCGGGAGGGGCTCAGGCTGCGGACAGCCTGATCGTCAGAGAACGACGAAGGGCGGCCACCGGGGCCGCCCTTCGCGTCGTCCTACCGGCCTCGGCCGGTGCGTCTACTGCGTGTCGAGCGTGATCTTGGCCTTGCCGATCGGCAGGCCCTTCTCGAACGCGTCGACCTCGAACGTCTCGTTCAGGAGCTCGGCGGCATCCTCGGTCAGGGTCACGTCGGTGCCCTGGAGGATGGCCTGGTTGCCCTTGGTCTTGAGCGGCTTGAGGTTCGTCCCGTCGAGGAAGAACAGCTCCGCGTCCTCAGCGGCGACTTCGCCGTTGGCGCTGACCGTCGCGGTCAGCTTCGAGTTACCGGGGTTGACCACGAAGTCCTCGAGCTCGACCTTGGTGTCGCCGGCCTCGAGGCTGAGGCCGCTGCCCTCGTGCATGATCTCACCCTGCACGAACGGGCTGACGCTGCCGGGCTCGAAGTACTTGACGTTGCCGCCCGTGATCGGGAACGAGGCAACGCCCTTCTCCGAGATACTGGCGTCGCCGACCGGACCGGGGGTCACCTTGAGCATCTCGAGCGCTCCGGTGAACTTCTCGTCGAGGGTCACGGCGGTGCTCTCGCCACTCAGGTCCGAGACCTCGGCGACCGGCTCGGGGGACTGGGACTGCTGCTGGGCGGGCTGCTGTGAGGGCTGCTGCGAGGGCTGCTGCGAGGGCTGCTGTCCGCCGCCGCCGCCGCCACCGCTGCTGCCGCAGGCGGACGCGCCGAGCGCGAGCGCGGCGAGGGCCGCGATCATCGGCAATTTGGTACTCATGAACTACCTCCTGGAACTGTTGACATAGTCAGCTATTCGCGGCGAGTCCGCGTCCGGATGCCTCGGGGGCCGAACACCCTGTGAGCTCGGTCACAGCGGACCGTGACTCGAGCGAGCCCGGTGGTCTGCTCACGAGGAGAGCGGGACGCTCACCACTGGTCTCTCGGTCGGGGTGACCACCCCGCCGGCCCGTTCGCGGGTGACGAACACCGCGTCGATCTCCTTTGAGCTGCCGGGGATGCCGGTCACCGCCGAACCGTCCGCGGTCGGGCTGAAGAGCGGGCCGGGTGCAAGCTTCCCGTCGCGCTGGACCCAGATCTCGTAGGTCCGCTCGGGACCGAGCCTGCCCAGGCCGGCGAGGTGGAGCACGGGATCCTCGCCTTCGCCGGGGACCGTCAGCCTCGCGCTCGCCGTCGGCAGGCGCTCGCGGTCGACGGACGCGGTCACGGTGCGGTCGTCGAGGGTCCGGTCGCTGCCGCCCAGGGTCCAGCCCGCCACGCCGGCGACGAGCGCCACCAGACCGGTCGCGGCCACCAGGGCCGGGCGGGGCGGCACCAGCGAAGCACCTGTGCGAGCGCCTGCCTGACGCAGCCGCGCTCCGGCGCGCCGGAGCGCTGATCCGCGCTCGGAGCCCCACGCCGATGCGGGAGCGGGGGGCGCGACGGCGGTCCGAGCTTCGCCCGCCTCGGCGGAGACCTGCTCGAGCAGCCTGGCCCGCACTGAAGCCGGCGGGTCGATCTGCTCGACGGCGCGCGACAGGGTCTCAGCCCCCGGCCGCAGGTCGACGAGCTCGCGCTGGCAGTCCTCGCACACGCGCAGGTGCTGCTCGAGCGCCTCGGCCTCGAGGGGAGCCAGGGCGCCGAGCACGTACGGGGCGACGTCCTCGCTGTAGCGCTCGTGGTCGCGGGCCATCAGGCTGCGTCTCCGGCCAGCTGCATGCGCAACTTCTGAAGCCCGAGCCGCATCCGGCCCTTGACCGTACCCATCGGCTCCTCGAGCATGCCGGCGATCTCGCGGTGCGTGAACCCGCCGAAGTACGCGAGCTCGAGCACCTTGCGCTGGGCCGAGGGGAGCTCCTCGAGCGCGGCGCGGACCTCGCGAGCCTCCTCGCGGCGGACGACCTCGACCTCCGTGCCGTCGCCCTCGAGATGGCGATCCTCGTGCTCGCTGGCCGCCTGCTGGCGCCGCAGATGAACCACGTTTCGGCGCAGCACGTCGATCGAGCGGCGATGCGAGATGGCGAGCACCCAGGTCCGTACGCTGCCGCGCTCGGGCATGTAGCGCGAGCGGCTGCGCCACACGGTGAGGAAGGCTTCCTGGACGGCGTCCTCGGCGGCTCCGCGCGAGCCGAGGATGCGGTAGGCCAGCGAGTACGCCGCGGCCGAGTGGCGGTCGTAGATCAGCGCGAAGGCCTGCGACTCGGACTCGCCGGTGTAGTGCATGAGATCCTCGTCCGCAAGCCGCTCGAGCGGACGCGTGGACCCGGAGGCGCCGCCGCCGGGGGCGGCTTCTCCGACCGTGCGCTGCGATCTGCGGCTGCTCGCGTCTCTCACTTGCTCTGCCTACCTTCGGCGCCGGCGTGCGTGTGCGGCCGGTCGGGTGCGTCTCTACCTTCGCGGGGCGGGCGGGCGCGGATCATGAGCGGCCGCGCGCCTCAGGCCTCGGCGCCCTGCTCTCGCAGCCAGTCGGCGACCTCCTCGGGCGGATGAGCGCCGTCGAACTCGGCCCGCGCGGCCAACCGGAGCAGGTCCTCGCGGCCCTCGCTCGTCTCCTCGCGCCGGTAGGCCAGGTAGTTGGTCACCGCGGCGGCCATGGTCACCGCCGGCAGGTCGCCCTCCGGGTCGACGGCGCGACGTGCCTCCTCCAGACGATCGCTCAAGCCGGCCACCGCGGTGACGGGCTCGTCGTCGTCCTCGAGATGGGCCATGAACGCGCCGACGTAGGGGTCATGGCCGCTCGGGTCGACCGCCTCGGCCCCGCGCCGGGCGGCCGCCGCGACGGTGGGCGGGTCAGGGTGTCGTCGCGTCATAGCCTGGCTCCTCTTCGCTGGGTTCGGCCTCTGGCCTACCCGCCTCGCGCGGGCGCGATGCTCTCCCGTGCTCGCGTGGACGGCCGCGGTCAGATTGGCCAGCTCTCCCGCTCCCAGGCCATCTGCCAGAACGCGAGCTCGTAGCGGAGGCTGGTCCGAAACGCCTCCTGCATGCGCGCGCGAGCGCGACCCTCCGGCGCCAGGTCGCCGCCGACCCGGTCGCAGAGCTCGCGACACCACGCGGCGAGCCGGGCGAACTCGTCCGAGGCGTACGTGTCGATCCACTTCGCGTAGCGCTTCTCAGGCGGGCGTCCCCGCTCGGCGAGGCGGCGGCCGATCTCGCTGAACCCCCACATGCACGGCAGGACCGCGGCGACGAGCTCCGCGAAGTCGCCGAGTGCCGCCGTGCGCACCAGGAAGTCGGTGTAGCCGCACGTCGTGGGCCGCATCGCCTCGCCCTCGAGCTCCGTGGTGGTCATCCCGAGCTCGGCGGCGTAGGAGCGATGCAGGTCCATCTCCTCGCGCAGCGTCGCCTGGGCAAGGTCGGCGAGGCGGGCCATGACGTCGAGGTCGGGCGCCCGTGCCGCGCCGAGGGCGAAGACACGCGCGTACTCGACCAGGAACAGGTAGTCCTGGCGGATCCACAGGTTGAACCGCTCCGAGTCGAGCGTCCCGTCGCCGATGCCGCGCACGAACGGATGCTCGTGCTGGGCGTCCCAGAGGTCGGCGGAGGCGGTGCGAAGCTGGTCGCTGAGGCCGGACCTCGGCCTCACTCGAAGTCGGCCGCCGCGTGCGGTCCGACGCAGGCCACGGTCGGCGCTCCCGACACCCCGCGCGCGATCTCACGCACCTGCTCGCTCGTCACCGCGTCGAGCGCGCCGATCGCCTCCTCGGGCGAGGTGATCTCGCCGAAGGTGACCTTCTGCGACGCCGCCCGCCGCGCCACCGCGTTCGTGCCCTCGAGCGCCAGCACGGTCGAGCCCGCGGCGTAGGCGCGCGCCCGTTCGATCTCCTCCTCGTGCGGCCCGTTGTCGGCCAGGTCGGCGACGATCTCGCGGATGCGCCGGTAGGCCTCCTCGCACTTCGAGGAGTCGAGGCCCGATGCGACCTCGAGAATCGAGGCGTCGGCGTGGGCGTGCGAGGCGGAGCGGATCGCGTAGCAGAGGCCGCGCTGCTCGCGGATCTCGTCGAAGAGGCGTGAGCCCATCGAGCCGCCGAGCAGGGTCGCGTACACGCCGAGGGCCGCGCGCTGGGCGAGGTCCGCCGGGTCGATCGCGGTCCGCCAGTGCAGGCGCAGGTGCGACTGGTTGGTCTCGCGCTCGGTCACCAGGATGCGTCGCTCGAAGTCGGGCGCCGGCTCGACGCCGTCCTGCTCCGAGCGAGCCGGGAAGCGCCCGAAGAGCTCGCCGATGCGGGCCCCGTCCACGCTCGAGAGATCGCCGGCCACGAAGGCGCCGCCGCGCGCGGGCGCCCACCGGCGCTCGCGAAAGGCGACGACCGCCTCGCGGCTGAAGCTCTCGAGGTGCTCGGCGGGCCCGAGCACCGGGCGTCCGAGCGGGTGCTCGCCGAAGGCGGCGCGGTCGAGCAGCTTGCCGGCCACGCTCGCGGGCGCGTCGTCGGAGCGGTTGATCTCCTGGATGACCACGCCGCGCTCGCGGTCGAGCTCGTCGCCGTCGACGCGGGCCCTGGCCACGAAGTCGGTGAGCAGGTCGGCGGCGTCCATGACCGCCTCGGCCCGGCAGGTCACGTGGAAGGCCACCACGTCGTGCGAGGTGTAGGCGTTGAGCTGGGCGCCGAGCCGCTCGGCCGTCTCGTTGACGTCGCGGTAGGTCGCGTACTTCTCCCCGCCCTTGAACACCATGTGCTCGAGGAAGTGGGCCATGCCGTTCTCCTCGGGACGCTCGGTGCGGGCGCCGGCGTCAAAGGCCACGAGCAGGGTGACCGCGCGCGTCCCCGGCATGGCGAGCTGGACGAGCGGAAGGCCGTTGTCGAGGACGGTGTCGTGGAGCTCGATCATCGACTCGAAGCCTACGCATCGCGGTGGCCGGCCGGATCGCGTACCGGCCGAGGCCTGCCCTATTCTCCCGACGCTATGGAGTCACGCTCCGTACCACCCGACCGCCGAGGCCGGCCTCTGAGCCCCGAGGAGGAGGACGCCGAGCGCGAGCGGTTCGAGCTCGGCGAGCGCCTCAAGGCGGCCCGCCGCTGGGCCTACTTCGCGACCTTGATCGCCTTTCTCGCCGCCGCCGCGGCGGCCGTCGCGCTGGCTTCGGCCCTCCAGGACGACGGCCGCGGACGCTCCGGAGCCTCGCGCGCGGCGGTGAGCGACCTCCAGGACGACGTCGGCGAGCTCCGCGACCAGACCGAGTCCGCGCGTGACGCCGGTCTCGAGGCCCAGGACTCGGCCGAGTCGCTCTCGTCTCGGGTCGACGACCTCGAGAGCCAGGTGGCGGACGCCGGCGAGCCCGACGAGGCCACCCAGCAGCAGATCGAGGACCTGACCTCGGACCTCGAGCAGCTCCAGGAGGACGTCGACCAGGCCCAGCAGGACTCCAGGTCCTCCTCGCCGTCGCCCTGAGCGCGGGCGGCGTCGCCTTCAGGGTCGGGCAGGCGCTCGCCGCCAGCCTGGTCCTCGCCCGGCTGGCGCGGGGGCGCACGCGGCGCCCACCCCTGCGCGCCGGCGCGCCCGCCCCCTCGGGCGGCGTCAGCGTCGTCGTCCCCGCCCGTGACGAGGCCGAGCGCATCGGCTCCTGCCTGGCCGGCCTCGCGAGCGATCCGGACGTCACCGAGACGATCGTCGTGGTCGACTCCGACGACCGCTCGCCGACGGCCGCGGTCGCGACCCAGGGCGGGGCGCGGGTGGTCGTCGCGCCACCCCTGCCGCCCGGCTGGGTCGGCAAGCCGTGGGCCCTGCAGCACGGGCTCGAGGCGGCGAGCGGCGCGGTTCTCGCCACCCTCGACGCCGACACCCGTCCGCGGCCCGGGCTGTTCGCCGCGCTCGCCCGCGAGCTCGACGACGGCGCCGATCTCGTCACCGCGGGAACGCGCTTCGTGTGCGAGACCGCCGGGGAGCGGCTGCTGCACCCCGCCATGCTCGCCACCCTCGTCTACCGCTTCGGCCCCGCCGGCGG
>CADCVU010000137.1 GCA_902806245.1 uncultured Solirubrobacterales bacterium | reverse complement strand
TGCTCGGCGTTGTCGGCGCCGGTGTAGGCGAGCTCGAAGCGCTCGGGCATCGAGTAGTCGAGCTGGACGGTGCCGAGCTGCCACGAGCGCCCGATCGAGTCGGTCATGTGCAGGTCGATCTTCGGCCCGTAGAAGGCTCCGTCGCCGGCGTTCAGGTCGAAGTCGAGGCCGCGTGCGCGCAGCGCGCCCTCGAGCGCGCCCTCGGCGGCGTCCCACATCTCGTCCGTTCCGATCCGCCGCTCGGGCCGGGTCGAGAGCTCGAGCCGCGGCTCGAAGCCGAACAGCTCGTAGAGGAAGAAGCCGAAGTCGAGGCAGTCGATGACCTCGCGCTCGACGTCGGGCTCGGCGCAGAAGATGTGGGCGTCGTCCTGAGTTATGTGACGCACGCGCAGGAGGCCGTGCAGCGTTCCGCTCGGCTCGTGGCGGTGCACCAGGCCGGCCTCCGACAGGCGCAGGGGCAGGTCGCGGTAGGAGCGGCGGTCGGCCCTGTAGATCTGGATGTGGGCCGGGCAGTTCATCGGCTTCAGGCCCATCTGGCGGCCCTCGACGTCAGTGAAGTACATGTTCTCGCGGAACTTGTCCCAGTGGCCCGACTGGCGCCACAGCTCGGCGTCGTAGAGGATCGGGGTCTGGACCTCCCGGTAGCCGCGGTCGCGGTTCTCGGTCCGCCACAGCGCCATCAGCTCGTTCAGCACGGTCATGCCGTGGGGCTGCCAGAACGGCGAGCCGGGTGAGACCTCCGAGAACAGGAACAGGTCGAGCTCGCGCCCGAGCTTGCGGTGGTCGCGGGCGCGCGCCTCCTCGAGGCGCTGGAGGTGCTGCTCGAGGTCCTCCTTCGAGTGGAAGGCCGTCCCGTAGATGCGAGTGAGCATCGGGCGGCTCGAGTCCCCGCGCCAGTAGGCGCCCGCGACCGAGAGCAGCTTGAAGGCCCTGATCCGCTTGGTGCTCGGCCCGTGCGGTCCGCGACAGAGGTCGACGAAGGGCCCGTTGCGGTAGAGCGAGACGGTCTCGACGCTCTGGTCGCGCACGAGGTCCTCGATCAGCTCGACCTTGTAGTCCTGTTGCTCGCCGCGGAAGCGCTCGAGCGCCTCGGCGACCGTGAGCTCGCTGCGCTCGAACGGCTCGTCGGCCTTGACGTGCTCGCGCATGTGCGCCTCGATCCGCTCGAGGTCGGCCTCGGAGACCTTGACGCCCTCGGGGAACTCGAAGTCGTAGTAGAAGCCGTCGGTGATCGGCGGCCCGATCGAGACCTTGGTGCCGGGATAGAGCTCGGTCACCGCGGTGGCCAGCACGTGGGCGGCGTCGTGGCGGATGAGCTCGAGCGCGTCGGCGTCGCGCGGGGTGACGACCTCGAGGGTCACGCCGTCGGCGAGCGGGGCGGAGAGGTCACGGAGGCCGTCGATCCCGTTTCCGTGCTCGCCCGGCGCGCGCGGCCTGACGGCGAGCGCGGCGCGGGCCAGCCCCTCCCCCACCGCGCGCGCGGCGTCGGCGCCGGTGGCGCCGTCGGCGAGCTCGAGGGGTGTCCCGTCGGGGAGGGTGATCTTCATCCTGCGGATCAAGGTTAGGGGGCGCCGGCGACGCTCGTTTTGCGCCGTGAGTGCGCTCTCGAGACACTTTGGACCGTTTGTCGCAATGTGACGCGACTCACGCGCGCCCGTAGATCGCGCCTCTAGCGTCCGCTCGGAAATCAAGGCCTACGGCCTGGGTGCGCACTCCAGCGCGCGCCAACGCCGGCGGTCATCGCGTCTCCGCACCCGGAGCGTCGCGCCGACACGGCGGCGACCGGCCCTCGTCGAGGGCGATCGGGAGGAACGGACTCGTACCCGAGCAGGAGGTAGGACCGAATGAAGAAGCTGCTCGCTTCCCTACTGGCGCTCGCCGCGATCGGCGGGCCGGTGACTATCGCGCTCGCGGCCGAGGAACCGGAGCGCGCTGCGCTGCCGTCGCAGTCCGAGCAGGAGATCGAGGTCGTGCGCTTCCGGGCGGTCGATCGGGTGATCGAGCGCCGCGTTGAGCGCCGCGAGCGCCGAGCCGCCGAGAGGCGCCGCGAGCGCCGGGCCGAGCGCAGCGGCGGTGCCTCGCCCGCGCTCGAGGCCATCGCGGCCTGCGAGTCCGGCGGCGACCCGAGCGCGATCGGCGGCGGAGGGATGTACCGCGGCAAGTACCAGTTCAGCCGCGAGACCTGGGCCGGCGTCGGCGGGTCGGGCGACCCAGCCGAGGCCTCCGAGGCGGAGCAGGACCGCCGCGCGACGACGCTCTACGCGCGCGACGGCGCCGGCCAGTGGCCGGTCTGCGGGCGGTAGGCTGGCTCTTCCCGGATCAGCTCGAGCGCGTCACGACCTCGAGCGTGGCGCCATCGGGGAGCTCGAGTGGGGTTCCGTCGGGAGGAGGATGTTCACAGCGAGCTCGAAAGTTAGGCGCACGCCGGTCGTGCTGGCCGGGTCCGTCGTCCTCACCAGCCCGCCCTCGCGGCGGCTGACCTCCCGATCGCGCGGCTGGGCGATTCGTTGCAGTGTGACTGTGTGTCACGGACGGAGCGCCGCGAGCGTCTAGCGTCGCGTCGACGTCACGGTCGACGGCCTTCCGGCTCGCGCACGCCAGCGCGCGGCCGCGCCACGACCCCCGTGGCCGCCGGCCGCCCGCCTCGCGACACAGCGGCGAGCAGCCTCGAGGCGCGCTCCGGAGGACGACCCGTTCCCGAGCCGGAGATCGTGCCCGATGAGGAAGCTGCTCTCCTTCGTACTTGCCCTGGCCGCCGCGGGCGGCTCCGTCACGGTCGCGCTCGCGGCTACAGACCCTCGCCCTGCCGCCTCTGTCATAGAAGATCTCTCAGATCTCTCGGCACCCCAAGCGGCACCGCGTGTGGCGGCGTCCGACATCGAGGCCGAGATCGTCCGCTTCCGGGCGGTCGACCAGGTCGCCGAGAGGCGCGCCCAACGGACCGATCGTGCCGAGCGCCGTGCCGCGGCGGAGAAGCGCCAAGCCGAGCGGCGTGCGGCGGCGGAACGGCGTGCCGAGCGGCGTGAGCGGCGTGAGGCGGTGGAGCGTCGTGCCGAGCGCCGTGCCGCGGTGGAGCGCCGTGCCGCGGCGGAGCGCCGTGCCGGGCGGCGCGAGAGCGACACAGGGGGCGGAGCCTCAGCCACGCTCGAGGCCATCGCGGCCTGCGAGTCGGGCGGCAACCCGCGGGCCATCGGCGGCGGCGGCGCCTACCGCGGCAAGTATCAGTTCAGCCGCGAGACCTGGGCCGGCGTCGGCGGGTCGGGCGACCCGGCTCGAGCGTCCGACGCGGAGCAGGACCGCCGCGCGGCGATCCTGTATGCGCGCAGCGGCGCGAGCTCCTGGCCGGTCTGCGGCCGGTAGCGGGCGACCGGCCCCAGCCGAGGCGCAGCGCCGGAGCGACGGGGCCCAGGCTCCGCCCTGGGCCGGGCTCGACCTCGGATTCACCGAGCCGTCGCAGGCCGTCGGAAAGAGCGTCGGTCGCTACCCCGAGTGGTCGCGACTCAGCTCGGGCGGCGTGCCTGCCCCGGGTCGGAGACGGTCGGAACCGGCAGTCCCTCGTAACGGGACTCGCCGTGCCGTACCGCGCTGCCCGCGACGATGTCGTCGCGGCCGGTCTCCGTCCAGCGCACCCAGGCCTTGTGCCCGCCGTCGTAGTCCGGTCCCCAGAGGATTAGGGTGGCCGGCTCGTCGCCGACGTGGCAGGCCTCCCTCCCCTCCTCGCCGAGACCGCGCCACAGGCGGATGAACGCGTTCTCCTCCCACTCGGCCCCGATCGTCGTCGGGCCGGAGTGCCCGGGATGCAACCGGGTCTCGGGCGGCAGCTTCATCAGCACCTCCATGATCGAGCGCTGAAGGTCGTCGAAGGTGGTCGACCCGGGCGCGCGCACGCCGCCCACCGACCCCTTGAACAGCGTGTCGCCCGTGAAGACGTGCTCGTCGTTGACCCGGTAGGCGACCATGCCGTCGGTGTGGCCCGGCGTGTGCAGGGCGTCGATGCGCAGCTCGCCCACCGTCAGGAGCTCGCCCGGCTCGATGGCGCGGTCGACGTCGAGCAGCCGTTCGGCCTCGAGCGGGTGAGCCAGGATCTCGACCCCGAAGCGCTCCTTGTAGACCTGGTTCTCGGCCACGTGGTCGGCGTGATGGTGGGTGAGCAGGAGATGGGTCGGGGTGACCTCGTGGCGCTCGATCTCGGCCAGCAGCGCCTCGGAGGGACCGCCGGAGTCGATGATCACGGCGGAGCCGCCCGGGCGGTCGGCCACGAGGTAGGCGTTCGACAGCCACTCGGGGTGCATGGAGCGCTCGACGATCATCGCGTCCCGCACCTTAGCCGGAGGCCTAAGATCGCCGGTGGTGAGCGATCTCGACGGCCTCCGCGACGAGTTTCCGGTCCTGGCCGCAAAGGCTTACCTGAACGCCGGCACGCAGGGGCCGGTGCCGCGCCGGTCGGTCGAGGCCGCGGCCCGCGAGCTCGAGGCCGAGCTGAGCACCGGGCGCGGCACGGCCGCGCACTTCGAGGCGATCTTCGCGCTCGTGGAGCGGCTGCGCACCGCGGTGGCGCCGCTGCTCGGGTGCGAGGCCGGCGAGGTCGCGCTGACCCGCTCGACCACCGACGGGATCAACGTCGTCCTCGGCGCGCTCGAGCTCGGACCCGGCGACGAGGTTCTGACCTCCGACGAGGAGCACCCCGGCCTGCTCGCGCCTCTGGCCGCCGCGCGCGCTCGGCGCGGCTTCGCGCTCCGGGCGGTGCCGTTCGTTCGCCTGGCCGAGGAGGTTCGCGGGGACACGGCGCTCGTGGCGTGCTCGCACGTCTCGTGGGTCTCCGGGCAGATCGTCGAGAGCGCCGCGCTCGCGGCGGCCGCGCACGCGGCCGGGGCTCGCTTCCTCCTCGACGGGGCCCAAGGGCTCGGCGCGCTGGCCTTTGACGTGCAGGCGCTCGGCTGCGACTTCTACGCGGCGGCCGGCCAGAAGTGGCTGTGCGGGCCCGACGGCAGCGGGTACCTCTACGTCCGCGAGGATCTGTGCGCGGACCTGATCCCCTCGTGGCCGAGCTTCGTCTCGCTGGCCGAGACCGACCGTCCGAGCGAGCTCGCCCTCAAGCCCGGCGCCGCGCGCTTCGACCTCGGCGTGACGGCTCGCTCGCAGGCCGCCGCGGCGCTCGCGGCGCTCGAGACCCTGGCCGAGGCCGGCTGGGACGGCGTGCTCGAGCGTGGCCCGGCGCTCGCCGCCGAGCTGGCCGCTCATCTGTGCGAGCGCGGCGCGAGGGTGGTGCCACGCGGGCCTTCGACCCTCGTGGCCTGGGAGTCCGGCGACCCCGCGGACGAGGTCGAGCGCCTGGCCGACGACGGCTTCGTGGTGCGCGAGCTGCCGGGCGGCCGGCTCGTGCGCGCCTCGGTCGGCGCCTGGTCGAGTGAGGACGAGCTCTTGCGGCTGACCGCGCTGGTGGCGCCTGGCTGACCCGCGTGTGGGAGCCGTGAGCGCCCCGCCTCAGGCGTGCTTGACGGCGATCCCCTCGAGGATGTGGGCCACGGTCTCGCACGCGTCGATGGCCTCCTCCAGCCGCTCGAACACGTCCTTCCAGCGGATGATGAGGATCGGGTCGATACCGCCGGCGAACAGCGAGGCCAGCGCCTCGCGGACGATCCGGTCGCCCTCGTTCTCGAGCCGGTTGACCTCGACCAGGTAGGGGTTGAGGCTGCCGACGTCGTCGAGGCGCCCGAGGGCCTCGGCCAGACTACGACAGGCGGCGTGGAGGATGCCGGCCAGCTGCTCGGCCTGGGACATCGGCGCCTCGATCCCGTACAGCGCCATGAAGTCCGCCACCTCCTCGGTCAGGTCGACCACGTCGTCGAGGGCAGTGGCGAGTCCGTGCACGTCCTCGCGATCGATCGGTGGCCGCCCGCGGGAGGTGTTGAGCAGGTGGATCAGATCATGGGTGATCCGGTCGCCGTCCTGCTCGGCGATGAGGATCTCGCGCCCGAGGCCGTCGTCCTCGGGCCAGGAGCGCATCAGGCGCTCGAGCAGCTCCGCAGCCCGCAGCGCGTTACTCCCGGCCGCGGCGAAGAGCCGGAAGAAACCGGGATCGTTGCCGGCGGCTCGGCCGAAGAGTCCCATGCTCCGCGGACGCTAGCGGGCGCCTCCGCCCTCGAGTCGAGCGCGTGCCTCGGGCGCCTGGCCGATCGCGCGGGCTGCGACCGCGGGTCGACCAACCCAGAGGTCGGTCGGCGGATGCGCGAGAAGATCGCACGGATGCGCCGCTCCCACGACCACGACGGGCCTCATCGAGCTCTCACTCCACGTCGGCCCGCGCTGTCTCGATGCGGCGGGCGACCGTATCCGCCCACTCTCCGAAGCGATCTCGGACCGAGGCCGCCGCCGCACGGTGGTCGTACTCCACTCGCCGGTGCTCCACGCGGCCGCCGTCCGGAGCGACCAGCGCGTATGCGGCCCGCGGATCGCCGTCGAAGGGCATCCCCACGCTGCCCGGGTTGACCAGCTCGAGGTCCCGTCCGTCCACGAGCGCGGTGCGCTTGAACGCGAGATGGGTGTGTCCGAACACGAGTCGCGCCTCCTCGACACGGGCCAGCAGCTCCCGCTCGTCCTCGCCCGGCTCCGGGAAGAAGCTGCGCACGTCGGAGACCGGCGAGCCGTGACAGAAGCGGGTGCCGTCGACCAGCGCCTGTTCGGGAAGCTCGGCGAGCTGGGCCACGCGCTTCTCACCGAGCGCCTCGACGCAGTCCCGGATCGCTCCCTGCACAAGCGCCGAGTCCGGCGCCTCGGACGGCGCAGCCGTCCAGCGCTCGCCGTTGCCGCGGATCCACCGGGCGTCGGGGAGCGCGTCCAGGCGCTCGAGGGTCTCGGCCGGCCACGCGCCGAACAGAGTCAGGTCGCCGCCGAGGAGGTAGCGCTCGGCCCCGGCGCGCTCGGCGTCGGCCAGCACGGCTTCGAGCGCAGCCAGGTTGCCGTGGATGTCGTAGAGGAGCGCGAGCACGCGGCGGAGTGGGCTCGCATCGCTCGGAATGGGCCGTGCTGGGCTCGAACCAGCGACCCCCAGCTTGTCGAGCTGGTGCTCTCCCAACTGAGCTAACGGCCCGGGCGCGCGACGATAGCAACGCCGCCCGTTCACGCTCAGGCCGCCGTGGCCCCCGCGAGCGACACCCCCCGCGCCCGCATCGTGATCTCGAAGGTCTCGCGGCTCGAGTACCGCGGCGACCAGCCGAGTGTGGCCTTGAGGCGCTCGTTCGAGGCCACCCACGGATGGCGGACGAAGTGCAGGTTGCCGGCCGGCGTCTCCGTGCGCCGCAGCCGCCACAGCCCCTGCGCGAGCGCCCGATAGGGTCCAAAGGGAACGCGCACGCGTCGCAGGCCGACGAGGTCGGCGCACTCGCCCACGGTCATCCAGTCGTCGGGGGTCACGTTGAAAGCGCCCTCGTGGCGGCCGTCGAGCAGGCCGAGCAGCGCCTCGACCACGTCGTCCTCGTGCACGAACTGGATCGGCGGGTCGCCGCTCCCGAGCTCGGCGAAGAACGGCTGGTCGCTGAAGGTGCGGACGATGTAGTTGTCGACGTTCGGACCGAAGACGATGCACGGGCGCACGATCGTCATGGCCTGGCCGGGGTGCTGATGAGCCCAGAGCTGGCACAGCCGGTCGGACTCGGCCTTGTCGCGCGCGTACTCGAAGTCGGGCATCCCCCGCACCGGATCGTCCTCGGTCAGCGGCACCGGGTTGTCGGCAAAGGCGCCGTAGGCCGTGGTCGAGGAGGTCACGAGCACGTGCGGGGTCCCGGCCGCGGAGGCGGCCTCGAGGACGTTCTGCGTCCCGCCCACGTCGATCTCGTACATGCGGTGCTCGTCGTGGATCGGGTTGAGCACGACGGCGAGGTGGACGAGCGCGTCGGGGCGCTCGTGCTCGACTAGCCGGCGGGTGCGGTCGCGGTCGCGGACGTCGAGCTCCTCGTAGGCCACGTTGGCGGCGAAGGTACGCGGCGGGCGCAGGTCGCAGACCGTCACGCGTTCGGTCTCGGGACGCTCGGCGAGGCGCTGGACGAGGCGGCCGCCGAGGTAGCCCGAGCCTCCGGTGATCAGGTAGCGCAACGGCGTCTCCATAGGGGTCGGGAAACTACGCGGTCCGGGAAGCAGAGGAACTCAAGGCGACGACCGGAATCGAACCGGTGGCAGAGGCGAGTTGGGGCCTAGAGCGGTTTCTGGAGTGGGCCGTCCCCCGCGAGAAGGTCTCTCTTTACGCTGACCACTTCCGCCGCATGGCGGCTGAGGGCTCAGCATGACCACGCTGCGCTGCTTCCGACCCTGGACCGTCTACCCGACAGCCTGCTTCACGGTCCTCTGCCTCTTCAAGGCCGCCGGCCTCGGGGGGAAGGCGGTCTCGCTCGAGCTGCGCGAGGACCCCTCAACGCTCTGGCCCCCCACGCCCAAGCGCCGGAAGGTGGCCGCCTGATGGCCCCGGACGAGCCCCGCGTGATGGTCGGCACCCACGTCGACCCCTCGCTCGCCAAGGCATTCTCTCGCCTCGCGCAGCGCAACGAGCGCTCGGTGGCGGCAGAGATCCGCCTCGCCTTGCGCGCCCACCTGCTGGAGCAGGGCATCCCCTTCCGGCAGGACGACTCGGAGGAGCGTGAGGTCGCGTGAAGCTCACCTCCGCCATCGACGAGTACATCAACGACCTCTCCTCGCAGGGGCGGATGGCCTCGTCTCGCACGGACAAGACCTACCGCTCCATCCTCACCCGCCACGCCGAGGACGTCGGCAACCGCGACCCTCGGACCGTAGGCCGCGAGGACATCAAGCGCACCCTGAAGCGCTGGTCGCACCCGAACTCCCAGAGGACGGCTCGAGCGATCCTGGTCTCCTTCTACGACTGGATGGTCGAGGAGGGCAAGCGCCCGTACAACCCTGCTCGCCAGACACGCCGCCCGCGCAACAAGCCGGTCTCGGTCTATCGCCTGACCCAGGATGAGGTCTTGAGGCTGCTCGCAGCCGCTCAGGGCACCCGTGAGAAGCGGGTCATCTACCTGGGCGTCTTGGCCGGTCTGCGCCGGGGAGAGCTGATCGGGCTGAAGGGCCGTCACCTCTCCCGTCCCGGCTTCGTCTGGGTCTCGGCCGACATTGCGAAGGGGAACAGGGAGCGCTTCGTCCCGGTCGCAGAGGAGCTTCAGCCCGTCGTCGACGAGATCACCGCGAACGTGGACATGGAGGAGTACGTCATCCCGGCTCAGCGGTGGCGCAACCCGCCGCAGAACAGCCTCGTGGCAGACCTCAAGCTCCAGCCGTGCTCCCCGCAGGCTCTGTACCGCCTGGTCTTGCGCGTGGGTGAGCGAGCCGGTATCGCGGCACGGGTCCACCCCCACCTTCTGCGGCACGCCTACGCCGACATCGTCAGCCGTTTCGCCGGCATCCGCAACACCCAACATCTGCTCGGCCACAAGTCGATCGGGACCACTGAGGCGTACCTCGGCGGCCCCAATCTGGACGAACTCACCGCGGCTGTCAGGGGCTTCGTCCTGGGTATCGGAGATTACCCCCCCGCTCTTATGGCCACAACGCCAGTCAAGGCGACGACCGGAATCGAACCGGTGTAAACGGCTTTGCAGGCCGCTGCGTAACCACTCCGCCACGTCGCCGCGCGAGCGGGGAAGGCTAGCGGGGCGGCGCCCGACCACCGCCCGTGGTTTGCCGCTTAACGGCACCGGAAACTTTCTCACCATGGCCAAGTGGTCGACCTCCGACATCCGCGATCAGAGCGGCCGCCTCGCCGTGGTCACCGGCGCCAACAGCGGTATCGGCTTCGTGGCCGCCCGCGAGCTCGCGCGCGCCGGCGCGCGCGTGGTCCTGGCCGTCCGCGACACCGGCCGCGGCGAGGATGCGGCCCGCAAGGTGCGCTCCGCCGCATCCACCGCCGAGGTCGAGGTGATGGAGCTCGACCTGGCCGACCTCTTCTCCGTGCGCTCCTTTGCCACCGCCTTTGGTGAGGCCCACGACGGGCTCGACCTGCTCGTCAACAACGCGGGCGTTATGGCCCTCCCGCATCGCACGACCAGCGACGGCTTCGAGATGCAGTTCGGCACCAACCATCTCGGCCACTTCGCACTGACCGGCCTCCTCCTCCCCCGCCTCAGCCCACGCCCCGACCCGCGCGTGGTCACGGTCTCGAGCGGGGCGCACAAGATGGGCAAGATCGACTTCGGCGACCTCCAGGGCGAGCGCAGCTACAAGAAGTGGAAGGCCTACGGCCAGTCGAAGCTCGCCAACCTGTTGTTCGCCTTCGAGCTCGCCCGGCGCGCGAGCGCCGCGGGACTGCCGCTGACCAGCGTGGCCGCGCACCCCGGCTACGCGGCCACCAACCTCCAGGCCACGGGCCCGAGGATGGCGGGTCGCGACTTCGAGGAACGCCTGATGGGCGTGATCAACCGCGTCGTCGCCCAGGACGAGGAGCACGGGGCTCTGCCCACCCTCTACGCCGCGACCGAGCCGCACCTCCCGAGCGGCTCCTACATCGGCCCGGACGGGCCCCTCGAGATGTGGGGGCGCCCGCGCCTCGTGGGCGCGAGCGACCGGGCCTGGGACGAGCAGACCGCCCGCCGCCTGTGGGAGACCTCGGAGGAGCTCACCGGCGTGCACTACGACTTCGGCGCGGTCGCCGCGGGCGCGTAGGCAGCCATCTCCGCCGACGACGACGCCGGGACGGCGACCACTCGAAGCGAGGCGGAAAGCGCCATCCGCGCGCTGCTGGCACGCCGAGACCCGGGTAAGACGATCTGTCCTTCCGAGGCGGCCCGAGTGCTCGCCGGCGACGATGGTTTCCGCCCGCTCATGCCGGTGGTCCGCTCCGCGGCCCAGGGAATGGCCGAACGCGGAGAGCTCGAGGTGACGCAGCGGGGCGAGGTCGTCGACCTCGAGTCCGCGCGGGGACCGATTCGCCTGAAGCTGCCTGAGGACCGCTGAACGCGGCGGGGAAGGCCGCGGCCGGCGCTCGATTCACCTCACCCCGCACCCGGGTGGTCTAGACTCCCGCGCTGCGCGGATGTAGCTCAGTTGGCTAGAGCGTCTGCTTGCCATGCAGAAGGTCGTGGGTTCGAGTCCCATCATCCGCTCTCGTCGTCTCGCCGTGGCCAGAGTGGCCAGCTGGCGGCAGGCTCCGCCCTCAGCCCGCCAGCGCCGCGTCCAGCGCCTCGTTGACGAGCGCATCGGCGCGCTGGTTCTGCTCGCGCCGCACGTCGCGGACCGCCCAGCGCTCGAAGCGAGCCAGCGCGGCCATGGCCTCGAGGTAGAGGGGCCGCAGGCCGGCGTGCTTGACCTTGTACTGGCCGCCGACCTGACGCGCGACGAGCTGCGAGTCGTTGACGACCTCGACCTCGCCGGCGCCGAGCTCCTCCGCCAGCTTCAGGCCGAGGAGCAGCGCCCGATACTCCGCCACGTTGTTGGTCGTATGGCCGATGAACTCGTTGGCCTCGCGCAGGACCTCGCCGGCGGGGTCGGCGGCGACCGCGGCCACCGCGGCCGGACCGGGATTGCCGCGCGCGCCACCGTCGACGTGGACGATGACCTTCGTCGGTCCCGTGCTCATGTCGCCTCCATCCGCCGCGCGGAGCGCTAGCGGAGGGGAGAAGCGACGAACAGAGCGCGCGCGCTCGCGGCAGGGCTCAAGAGACCGCCTCGACGGCGAGGGCCAGCCGACCCTCCGCGTCCGCCCCGGCGTTCCACGTCCGCAACGACTCGTCGAGGTCCTCGAGCTCGTTGCCGCGGTCGAGCAGGACGACCACCTCGTCGGCCTCGTCGAGCTCGACCCGGAAGCGATACCAGGACAGCTCCCAGGCGACGATGATGCCCACCTCGCGGGCGTCGGGATCCTCTGCGAGCGGAGCGGCACTGACCCACGGCTCACCGAGGGTCCGCCCCACCCCGGCGATCGTCCGGCGATGCTCGGAGTCGTTGAACAGCTGGAGGGCGAGCTCGATCTTCGCCTCGCGCCCGGCCGGAACGGCCTGGACGTGGCGCGGCTCGCGCCGGCGCCCGGAGATCAGGTCGCGTAGGCCGGCCGGGTTGGGCGTGCGTGCGGGTCGGCGGGCGACCGACGCCACATCGTCGTCCGCGTCCTCGCTCGCGCGCTCCGCCTGCATGCGCCGAGCCTGACGGCGCTCCTCGGCCCGGGCGGCGGCGCGCCGACGACGGTCGTCGAGGGCGTGGCGGCTCGCGTCGGCTCCGGTGGAGGCCTCGGCCGCGCCGGCGGGGGCGGCTGGGGTTGGTTGCGGTGCGACATCGTCTGCGGGCGCGGCGACGGGCTCGGGTGCCGACGCGGCGGACGCCGCCCGAGGCGCCGGCTCAGCGGAGCCCGGTGCCGGTGCCGGGTCGGCGGATCGAGCGCCGTTCTCCTCCTCTGCGCCCGTTGGCGGCGCCACCCCCCACAGGCCCTGCTCCTCCACCCAGGTCAGGGCTCGCGACCACAGCGAGCGCGGCGGATCGAGCGGCTCGCGGCCCGGCGTGCGGCGCTCGAGCTCCGCCTCGCGCGTCCAGCCGGAGCGCAGAGCACGGAGGCTGCACAGCTCGCAGACCCGCTGACGGTCGCCGCCGCCGACAAAGGTCTCGATCCGTTCCCCCTTGAGGATCGTGCGGTGGCACAGATCGCAGGAGATGAGGTCATGCACCGGCCGAAGCTCCTTGCGCATGCCGCGGCATGGTAGCGGGCCCTGCGGCGGCAAACCAGGAGAGCGGCCCGCAGCGCGCCGAAAGGAAACCCGGACCGTGCGCGAACCGGTTGGCCGACCGGTCCGCTAGACGGCCTCGCCCAGCGCCTCGTCCCCGAGCCGGGACTTCAACCTCAGGATCGCCTTGGTGTGCAGCTGAGACACCCGTGACTCCGTCACCCCGAGCACCTCGCCGATCTCGCGCAGGGTCAGGTTCTCGTAGTAGTAGAGGGCGACCACGAGCTTCTCGCGCTCGGGCAGGCGGGCGATCTCGTCGGAGACGCGCTCGCGCATCTCCGAGCTGTCGAGCACGCGCGCGGGATCGGGAGCGTTCGGGTCCTGGATGGTGTCGAGCAGAGAGACCTGGTCGCCGGAGGAGTCCGACAGGGTCCACAGCTCGTCGAGGGCGATCACCGACGAGTTCGAGATCTGCGTCAGGGCGCCCTGGAAGTCGTCGACCGACATCTCGAGCTGCTCGGCCATCTCGGAGTCGGTGGGCGCGCGGTGCAGCTCGTGCTCGAGCTTGGCGTTGGCGCGCTCGATCTCCCGGGCCCGGGCACGAACCGAGCGCGGCACCCAGTCGAGCGAGCGCAGCTCGTCGATGATCGATCCCTTGATGCGCGTGATGGCAAAGGTCTCGAACTTGATCGCGCGCTCGAGGTCGAAGCGCTCGACCGCCGAGATCAGGCCGATGAGCCCGTAGGAGATGAGGTCGGCCTCCTCGACGTGCGCCGGCAGGCTCGCGGCCATCCGCCCCGCGACGTACTTGACCAGCGGCGAGTAGGCGAGTACCAGGCGCTCGCGGGCCTGCTCGTCGGCGTCGAGCTTGTAGCGACGCCAGAGCTCCTTGAGCTCGATCGCCTTGACGTTGGCCTCCATCGCCACGTCTTACGCCACCCCGGCTCGAGAAGTTGTATCGAGCACTTCTGTTTCAGGCACGCGGATGCGCCGTAGCGTATGCGCTTTTCAAGCGCCGTGAGTCAACGCGGGTGTAGATCTGCGTGGTCGAGATGCTGGCGTGTCCCAGCAGCTCCTGGATGGAGCGCAGGTCGGCGCCGCCCTCGAGCAGGTGGGTGGCGAACGAGTGGCGCAGGGTGTGCGGCGAGACTCCGCCCGCCAGCGCGGCGCGCCGGGTCCAGATGGCGAGCCGGCGGCGGACGTCGGAGGTCGAGAGCTGGCGCCCGCTGCGCGAGACGAAGAGCGCCGTCTCGCCGTGCTCGGTGGCGACCAGGATCGGGCGGCCGCGGGCGACGTAGCGCTCGAGCGCCCGCCAGCCGGGTTCGCCGAGCGGGACGACGCGAGAGCGCCCTCCCTTGCCCTCGACCCGCACCTGCTCGGAGTCGACGTCCGGGCTCGTGAGCTCGAGGTCGACGATCTCCTGGGCGCGCAGGCCGGCGCCGTAGGCGAGCTCGAGCAGGGCGCGGTCGCGCAGCTCGAGCGGCGCGCTCGCCGGGATGAGGTCGAGCAGCCCCGCGACCTCGGTGGCCCTGAGCACGTGCGGCAGGTAGCTCTCGCGCTTGGGGCTCGAGACGAGGTCGGCCGGATTCGCCTCGATCTCCCCGCGCTCGAGCAGATGGCCGAAGAACGTCCGCGCCGCCGCGAGCCGGCGGGCCACGGTGGCCTTCGAGTCGCCGCCCTCCGACAGCGCCTGGGCGAAGCGCCGCAGCTCACGTGGCCCGAGCTCCGCCGGACCGAGCCCGAGCGTCGCGCCCGCGAAGTCGGCCAGCCGCTCGATGTCCGATCCGTAGGCCCGGCGCGTGCGCTCACTGAGGGCCCGCGCTCGCAGGGCGCGGTCGAACCCGGCGAGCGCCGTCTGCCATCCGCGGGCCCTAGGCTGGGTTTCGATGGGATTCTTCTTCGTCAACACGAGCGACGGGCGCGTGGCCACCAAGACTCAGCTGGGCGAGGCCGGACTGGCCGACGACCGCGGCGAGCCCGGACAGCCGTGGCACCGGATCCAGGGCCCCCGCGACGCCTCGACGATGTGGTACGCCGTCTTTCGCAAGCAGATGCGCGGAGTGTTCATCGCCACGCTCTGCTTTCGCCAGGCCGAGCGTTACGCCTCCCTGCGCGACTCGGGCTGGGAGGAGCTCCCGCCGGAGCGGATCGGGGTCTCAGGCGCGCGCTAGGAGATGTAGATGGGCGCGCCGACCGAGACCCGGTCGTAGAGCTCCTTCACCGCGGGCACCGCCATGCGGATGCAGCCGTGCGAGGCGTTCGAGCCGAGCGAGGAGACCTCGTCGGTGCCGTGGATGCCCGCGCCGTCGTAGATGGCCATCCAGCGGGCCTTGAGCGGGTTGTCGGACCGCCCGCCGGGGATGACCTTGCCCGCGAGCTTGCCCGCCCAGTCGCTGTCAGGCACGTGCCAGTCGGGGTCGACCGCCTTGCTCTGGATCTCGTGCAGCCCGGCCGGGGTCTCCAGACCGGCCTTGCCCACGGCGATCGGGTAGCTCTCGACGAGCTCGAGGTTGCGGTAGAGGCGCAGCCTGAAGCCCGAGCGGTCGACTGTGATGACCTTCGGATAGCGCCGTCGCAGCTCGGCGCGGGAGGTCGAGGTCCGTACGATCTTCGGGCGGGGCCGCACGACCCGCTCCCCGGGCAGGACGAGCTCCCGGGCGATCTGGCGGCGCAGGCGCCTGGCGGCGATCCGCCGGCCGCTCTGACCGCGCGCGATGCTTACCCCGGTGCCCGACCAGGCCACCGATGGCTCCCGGACCGGACGATCGAACTCTTGCTTGACCCGGCGCACGAGCCGGGCGACCGCCCGCCGCGAGTAGGAGACGCGCGGATCGAGCTCGGTGCGCTCCTCTGCGCCCGAGAGGTCACGCACAGAACGCGAGATCAGGTTGCCGTCGCGGCTGCGGGCGACCGCCTCGGCGACCATGCCGTCGACGTCGGTCTCGAGCTTCGCGCGGCGCGCGCTCAGCTTGAAGGTCCGGCCCGCGTAGCGCACCTTGACCGGACGCCGCAGCGGACGGCCGACCGCCTCCTCGAGCGCGACCCGGGCCTGGGCGGCCCGCATGCCGCCGAGGTCGACCCCGCCGGCGCTGATCCCCCGGGCGATCGTGTCCTCGCGGCCCGAGTCGTAGGCGTAGACGCCCGCCGCACCTCCTACGAGCCCGAGGAGGATGACCGCGACAACGATGACTGAGCGGTGGCGCATGGCGATCAGCTACGGAGTCTAGGCCGCGAGCCGGCGTGATGGTGCAGATCTTTCGCCGCCGCTGCGGCAGGCCGATCCCGTCAGTCGCCGCCTACGCGACTCAGCGCCCGCTCGATGGCCCGAAGGACCTCGGGCCGCCCGCGCGCGGAGCGCTCGTGCTCGCGCAGGGCGTCGAGGCTCTGGAGCTCGAGCGACTCGAGCAGCGGGGCGATCTCCTCCGCTTCGAGGTCGTCGTACCCCGCGACGGGCGCGGGCGGGACCGCGAGCTCTGCGTCGGCCTACTCGGCCGGCGCCACCGGAGCGATAACGGCGCCGTCGCCGTTGACCCGATCGCGCCGGCGCGGATGTGTGCGCACGTGTGGGCTGCGACGCAGGAACTCCTCGACCTCGCGCTCGTAGCGGTAGGGCTCGGCCGCCCCGCGCATGATCGGCGCGAGGCGCATGTGCTCACCGAGAGCGATGACCGCCTCGCGCGTGGTGTAGCGGTATTCGAAGCCCGTGGCCTTGAGGCGGCGGTTGTCGAGCCCGCGGCCGAAGCGCAGCTGCTCGAGCATCTCGGGGCTGAGCTCGACCCCGAGGCGGCGCAGGGCGGTCGCGGCCAGACCCGTTCCCCACGGCGGGAGCACGGGGGCCAGGCGCTTGCCGAGCAGGTCGATCACCTCGGTCAGGGCGAGCACTCCGTCGGCCGCCACGTTGAACACGCCCGGGAGATCGGCACGGATGACGTGGGCGAGCGCGGCGACGACGTCGTCCTCGTGGACGAACTGGTAGCGCGGATCGAAGCCGAGGATCAGCGGCACGGCCGGGAGCCCGAACAGCCTGCGGTGCGAGCTGATGACGTCGGGACCGAGGACGTTGGCGAACCGCAGCATCGACACCGAGACCTCGGGGTTCTTCTCGGCGAAGTCGACCACGGTGGCCTCCGCCTCGACGAGGTCCTTCTCGAGCGGCGTGCGCGGCGGGTGAGGGCGCTCCATCGCCTCCGTGAAGAACGCGGGGTCGTCCTGCGAGGAGCCGTAGTAGTGCGCCGAGGACTTGAACACGAGGCGGCGCACGCTCGAGTCCGGCCCGCCACAGGCGGCGAGGATGTTCATCGTCCCGATGACGTTGTTCTCGTGAGTCCGCCCGGCCGAGGCCACGACGGAGTCGACGATCAAGCGGGTGTCGACCACGGTGTCGATCTCGGCCGCCTCGACGATCCGCCGCAGCAGCGAGTGCTGGGTCCCGACCCGGACGAACTCCGTGCGCTCGAGCTCGCGGGTGGGGTCGCGCGAGTCGACGCCGATGATCGTCTCAATCTCCTGGTTGGCCTCGAGCGCCTCGGCCAGCCGGCCGCCCCAGTAGCTCGAGAGCCCGGTGACGAGGACGCGCTTGGAGGCCATTCGCTAACCCAGCCAGACCGAGTCGCGCGCCCCGACCATCTCGAACAGCGTCTCCTGCACGCGGGCGCGGACCTCCTCGGTCGCGGTCTGGATCGCTCCGCGGTCGCCGGGCGCCGCATCGATGCGGACCGGCTCGAGAAAGCGGATGCGGAACTTGGCCGGGAGGTAGCCGGTTACGGCGAGCGGCCCCAGGTGGGGGAAGTTCGCGTTGACCGGGAAGGTGAGCGGGGTGGGCAGGCGCTTCAGCAGGTCGAGCCGAGCGAAGATCGGCGCGGCCTCCTCGGCGCCGACGACGCAGACCGGGACGATCGGCACGTCGGCGCGCAGGGCCGAGGCGACGAACTCGCCGTACCCGAACCGGCGCAGCCGGTAGCGGTCCTTGAAGAGCTTGCGCGGTCCGTTGTGACCCTCGGGGAAGGTGAGTACCAGCGCGTCCTCGTCGTGGAGCAGGCGATGTAGGTTGGCCGGGTGCGCGGCCACGCAGCCGACCTTGGGCAGGAGCATCGAGAGCCCCGGCCGGGCCTTGAAGGCCGGGTCGACGGCGACGTTAACGGGCCGCTGGCGAGGGTGCTCCTCGCGCACCGCCTTGGCGATCATCGGCGCGTCCGGAGGCAGCGCGCCCGCGTGATTGGACACGAGCAGGGCGCCGCCGGCCGCGGGTAGGTTCTCGATGCCCTCGACCTCACAGCGAAACCAGAGGTGGTAGAGGAAGTCGGCGAGCGTGCGATCGACGAGGCGCTCGACGCGCTCTGAGCGTCCCCAGTCGGTGATCCGGCGCTCGGGCTCGAGGCCCGGAAGGTGGTG
>CADCVU010000136.1 GCA_902806245.1 uncultured Solirubrobacterales bacterium | reverse complement strand
GCGCCGGAAGCCTCGCCGCCCGAGCCGAGCAGGAGCGCGAGCACGGGAACGGTTGCGACGACAAGCAGTACGCGGCCGTACTGCATCGTGGCCACGAGCCGCGCGTCAGCGTCGACCTCGTCGCCGACCGCGATCAGCGCCGGCGCCGCGCCGGGCAGCATCCCGAGCGCGGCGGTCGTGCGGTCGATGTCGGCGATCCGCGCGAGGCCGAACGCCACGGCGACGCTCGATCCGAGCGTCGCCGCCACGAGCGCGAGGACGAGCCACCACGATCCGGCGATCCCGGCGAGCGACCCCGGCGCGATCGAGGCACCGAGCGCGACGCCGACCACAGCCTGCGAGACCACGGTCGGTGCCTGCGGGACCTCGAGCGCGCCGCCGCGCGTCGCGGCCACCGCGAGTCCGCCGAGCAGGCCGGCGAGGAGCCACGGCGCCGGGAGGCCGACCGCTCCGGCGGCGAGCCCGGCGGCCACGCAGGCGAGTCGCGGCGCCAGCCCAGAGGCCGAGCGAGCGCACGGACACGCCGCTCACCGAGGTGGTTGAGCGCCGCGGGCGGGGCTTAGCCGCCGGCCATCGCCGGCAGGATCACGAGCGTGTCGCGCTCGGAGACCGGCGTCTCGAGCCCGTCGAGCACCCGCACGTCCTCGTCGTTCAGATAGACGTTGACGTAGCGGTTGAGCGTCCCGTCCTCGCCGAAGAGCTGTCTCTGGGTGTCGGGGTGCTGCTCGGCCAGCGAGCGCAGCACCTCGCCGACGTTCCCCCCGTCGGCCGGGACTTCGCGCTCACCTCCGGTGGAGGGACGGAGAACGGGTGGAATCTTCACGGTGCTCATCGAGCCGGGGAGATTACCGCTCAGGCGGCGGAGCTGAGGCCCCGATGACGCCGCCAGACGAAGGTTTGCAGCAGCCTCAGCCGGCGGCCGCGCAGAAGGCCTCGTAATCCGGGAACACGCCCATCTCCTCCTCGGAGATCTCTCCCGGGGGCCGTGAGCAGATCGGGCACTCCGGATCGCGCCGCACCTTAAGCTCGGTGAAGCTCGCCGCCAGCGCGTCGTAGAGCACGAGCCGCCCGACGAGCGGATCGCCGGCCTCGGTGACCAGCTTGATGACCTCGGTGGCCTGGAGCAGGCCCATCGTCCCGGGCAGGACCCCGAGCACGCCGTTGGCCCCGCACGAGGGCGCGAGCTCGGCCGGTGGCGGCGTCGGGTACAGGCAGCGGTAGCACGGGCCGTCGTAGGGCTTGAACACCGCGAGCTGGCCGTCGAAGCCGAGGATCGAGGCGGACACCACCGGGATCTGGAGCCGGACGGTGGCGTCGTTCAGCAGGTAGCGGGTCGGGAAGTTGTCGACCCCGTCGACGATCACGTCGTAGCCCTCGACGATCTCCATGATGTTCGAGGCGTCGAGGCGGGTGTTGTACTTGACGACCTCGACGCCGGGGTTGAGGTCGCGGATCGCCTCCTCGGCCGAGTCGACCTTGGGCTCGCCCACGCGCGCGCCGGTGTGGATGACCTGACGCTGGAGGTTCGAGACGTCGACCACGTCGTCGTCGACGAGGCCGAGCGTGCCCACGCCGGCGGCGGCCAGGTAGAGCGCGACCGGCGAGCCGAGACCGCCCGCGCCGAGCAGCAGGACCTTTGACTCGAGCAGCCTGATCTGGCCCTCGAGGCCGACCTCGGGCAGGAGCAGGTGGCGCGAGTAGCGGCTGCGCTGCTCGGGCGTGAGCGCGCGCGGGACCTCGACGTCGAAGCCGCGGTCCTTCCAGAGGGTGATCCCGCCGGTCATCGACTCAACGTTCTCGTAGCCGAGCTGGCGCTCGAGCGTGTCGGCGGCCAGGGCGGAGCGGTTGCCGGAGGCGCAGTAGAGGACGATCGGTGCGGAGCGATCGGCGCTCGCGCCCTCGATGCGCGACTCGAGGTGCCCGCGCGGCACGTGCACCGCACCGGGGATGTGGCCCTCCTCGAACTCGTGCTGCTCGCGCACGTCGACGACCACGGGCTTCGCCGCCGCCGCGCCGGCGCCGTTGGCGCTTGCGCCGTTCGATCCGGCGCCGTTTTCGCTCGGGCGCAGGCGGTCCCGCACCTCGCGCGGGTCGACCTCCGCGATCCGGTCCTTGACCTGGCGAATGAGCTCTGCGCCGCTTGCCATCCCGAGACTCCTAGTTCCGACGGTCCATTGCTTCAGAAAGTATAGCCGTGCCCGGAAAGGCCCGAGGGCGACCGAGACCCGCCTTTTCGAAGATAGCCTGGAGGCGTGCCGCCGGGCCGTGTCATCGTCCTACTCGCCGCCGGGCTCCTGTCCATCGCCGGGATCGCCTTTGGGCTGGCGGGCCAGAGCGCGAGCGGCCCCGCGGCCGCGGGGACCCCGGGTCCCGAGGTCACGCGCAGCGCCCGGGCCGAGCGCTTCCAGGGCTCGATCATGCCCGACGGCGTGCGCGCCCCCGACTTCACCCTGCGCGATCAGGACGGCGAGCCGGTGAGCATGCGCGCGCTGCGCGGGCGCCCCGCCATCGTCACCTTCCTGTACACGACCTGCGAGGAGAGCTGCCCGGCTCAGGCGCAACAGATCAAGATCGGGCTCGATCGCCTGGGCCGGGACGTCCCCGCGCTCGCGGTCGCGGTCAACCCCGAGACCGACACCCCGGCGAACGCCAACCGCTTCCTCGTCGAGCAGGGCATGGTCGGGCGCATGGACATCGCCCTCGGGAGCCGTCGGGAGCTCGAGCGGGTCTGGAAGGGGTTCGCAATCCAGCCGCAGCTCGACGACGCCGAGCACCAGGCGCGGACCGTCCTGATCGACGCGAACGGGTATCAGCTCGTTGGCTTTCCGCTCGACCAGCTCACGCCGGAGCGGCTCGCCGGCGACGTGCGCACGCTGCTCGCCGAGGCGCGGGCGGGCGGGGCCGCGAGGTAGCTCCGCGCGAACCTCGCGTGCCGCGCCGAGACCGGCCCCACGGGCCGGGGAGAACCCGGCAGCGGTCAACCGACCCGTTGAAGTGAACGTATTACCGGTAACCTCCTCGACCGGAGGCGGAGCATCGACCCCTACCCAGGCTCACGTGGCCGCGGCGGGAGCGGAGTTCCAGCACAGCGTCCCGCGCATGCTGGGTCGCGTTTCTGTCACCTAGGCAAGGAGTCGCTTTTGACCGCCGGAGAGATACTCGACGCCGATGAGCGCCGCAACGGCAAGCCTGCCGACCCGGCCTTTGACATCCGCTTTCCCGCCCGCAACGGCGCGGTCGTCGACCAGGACGAGGAGTGGTGCGAGGTCAAGCTCGCCGCCGGCTGGCGCAGGTTCCGCTTCCACGACTACCACGAGCTCTACTCGATCCCCGGGCTCTACGAGCAGATCTTCTACGCGGAGCTCCACTGCGACTCGCCGCGGACGGTCTGCTCGCTGCTCGAGGCCCAGCTCGACATCGCCGACGCCAACGCCTCGGACCTGCGCGTCCTTGACGTGGGCGCCGGCAACGGGATGGTCGGCGAGGAGCTCCAGCGCCTCGACATCGGTCGGCTGGTCGGCGTGGACATCATCGAGGAGGCGGAGATGGCCGCCGAGCGCGACCGGCCCGGCGTCTACGACGCCTACCACACGGTCGACCTCACGGCGATGCCGGCCTCGTCTCATCGCGAGCTGCTCGACGAGCGCCTCAACACGCTGGTCACCGTGGCCGCGCTCGGCTACGGCGACATCCCGCCGCAGGCCTTCGCCGAGGCCTTCAACCTGATCTCCGATCACGGCTGGGTGGCGTTCAACATCAAGGATCGCTTCCTCCAGCAGGACGAGGGCGACTCCGAGGAGGAGAAGAGCGGCTTCTCGAAGCTGATCGACCACATGCTCGAGGAGGGCATCCTCACCCAGCGCGACGAGACGCACTACCGCCACCGGCTTTCCGTCCACGGCAAGCCGCTGCACTACGTGGCGATCGTGGCCGAGAAGCACGGCAACGTGTCGCGCGAATGGGTCGACAAGGTGGCCGCCTAGCAGCTTCGGGACCTTCGCCGACGGGTTTACCCCGGCTCGGGGCGGGCAGTCATAGACGCCCCGAGCCAGGAGACGCCTTGAGCAGTCGCGAAGACACGCTGATCCAGTACCTGAACGAGGCGCACGCCACCGAGCTCGCGCTCGTGACCACGCTGCGCGCCCACATTGCGATCACCCCGAGAGGCAGCTACCGCAGCCTGCTCGAGCGTCACCTCGGAGAGACCCAGCGCCAGAGCGATCGCCTGCGGCGCCGGCTCTCCGACCTCGGCGTCTCCCGCAGCCTCGTGGGGACGGGCGTGGGCGCCCTCCAGAGCTTGATCGGTCAAGTTCTCTCGCTGGCCAAGAGCCCGATCGACCTCCTGCGCGGCGGCGGCGGAGAGGAGAAGCTGCTCAAGAACGCCAAGGACGAGTGTGCCACCGAGGCGCTCGAGATCGCCACCTACGACGCCCTCGAGCAGGTCGCGCTCGAGCTCGACGACGCGTTGACCGCGGAGATGGCCGCGCAGCACCGCGACGAGGAGGAGGCCATGCTCGCCGCCCTGCGCGAGCACATCCCCGCGCTCGCCCGCGACGCCGTGCGAGCGGAGGTCTACGGGCTCGACAGCTACGAGGTCGCCGAGACCGGGGCCGCCGACGCGACGCGCGAGGCCGCGGGCACCGCCCGCGACGTGGCGAGCGCCACCGCTGACGCCGCCGTCGGCCTCGCCGACGAGGTCACCGAGAAGGCGGGAAGCGCCGCGGCAAAGGCGACCGGAACCGCCAAGGAGACGGCCAAGGAGGCCCGCAGGGTGCCGGGCGTCGAGGAGGCCGAGGGCGAGGTCCGCGGCGCGGTGGCCGACGAGAACGACCTGCCGATCGCCGACTACGACTCGCTCAAGGCGGGCGAGATCGTCGAGCGGCTGCCGCGCCTGACCCAGGTCGAGCTCGGCGAGATCGA
Organism: uncultured Solirubrobacterales bacterium; assembly: GCA_902806245.1. Lineage (GTDB taxonomy): Bacteria > Actinomycetota > Thermoleophilia > Solirubrobacterales > Thermoleophilaceae > JACCUC01. The sequence goes on along the minus strand of CADCVU010000136.1, from coordinate 1,160 downwards.
CGCCTACGAGCGCCGGCACTCGGGCCGCAAGACGATCCTCTCGAAGATCGACTCCCTGCGCGGCGACGAGCCGTGGGCCGGCTACGACGAGCAGGGCGTCGAGGAGATCGAGTCGCGCGTGCGCGACGCCGACGACGACGAGGCCCGCAAGGTCCGCGACTACGAGCGCCGCCACAAGGCGCGCAAGGGCGTGACCGAGGCGGCGGAGCGGGCGGTCGCGGCGAGCTAGAGCGCTCGGCGGGCGTCGCTCCGGGCGCTCCGTTCGTCGCGGTCCCGGTTGGCGCTTGGGGTCCGGAGGTCGGCGCCCGCCCGTTAACCTAGTCGCCAGGTTGGTTTTCTGACGATGATGTTCTCCACCAAAGCCGAGTACGGCGTGCGCGTGATGGCGCACCTCGCCGGGCGCGACGGAGCCGAGCCCGTGGCGCTCGGGGCGATCGCCACCGCCGAGGGCCTCCCGCTGGCCTACCTGGAGCATCTGATGGCGCGTCTGCGCCGCGCCGAGCTCGTGGCCAGCCGCCGCGGCGCGCACGGCGGCTACAGCCTCGCCCGCTCGGCCGCAACGATCTCCATGGCCGAGGTCGTCGAGGCGCTCGAGGGCGACATCGCGCCGATCGAGTGCATCTCCGAGGGAGCCGACGGCACGCTCGTGTGCTCGCGCGAGGCTCACGGCGACGGCATCTGCCCCACGAAGCTCCTGTGGGCCCGGGTGCGCGGCTCGATCGTCACGACGCTGCGGGAGATGACTCTGCAAGACCTGGCCAAGCCTGTACCCGAGAGGAACGAGACCGCGGCATGAGCCTCGAGATCAAGAACCTGCACGTCAAGATCGAGACCGGCGAGGAGATCCTCCACGGGGTCGATCTGCGCGTCGCCAAGGGCGAGACCCACGCCCTGATGGGCCCGAATGGCTCCGGCAAGTCGACGCTGGCCAACACGATCATGGGCAACCCCGACTACGAGATCACCGAGGGCTCGATCGTCCTCAACGGGGAGGACCTGACCGAGGCTGCCCCCGACGAGCGCGCCCGCGCCGGGATCTTCATGGCCTTCCAGTACCCGGCGACCATCCCCGGCGTCTCGGTGGCCAACTTCCTGCGCATGGCGGTCAACGCCGGGCGCGAGGAGGCGATCAAGGTCAAGGAGTTCGGTCAGATCCTGCG
>CADCVU010000135.1 GCA_902806245.1 uncultured Solirubrobacterales bacterium | reverse complement strand
GCGCGCGCAGTCGCGCGTCACGAGCCCTCCGGCGCTCCCGCTCGATCGACCGGGTCAGGCGCAGCGAGGCCTCGAGATCGACCGACATCCCGAGCAGACTCGTGGCCGTCTCGGGAAGGATCTGGCCGAGGCCGACGGCGCCCTCGGGGTCGTCGCCGGCCGCGACCGCGGGCCGCCCCGCGCTCTCGAGCATTACGAGCGCCTCGAGGGTGTCGGGCTCCACGTCCTGGCGCTCCGCCGCCGCCTCGATGCGCGAGCGGTAGCGAGTGACGCGCGCCGCGCTCGCCGCGGCGCCGCCCGGGCTGAAGGCATACAGCGGATGCGAGTAGCCGTCGCGCCCGCGCTCGAGCAGCTCCTCGGGCTCGTTGTCCTCGAAGGCGAAGGGCTCGAACGCGGCCACCTCGGCGATCGAGCCGGTGCCCGGCGGCCCCGCCGGCACCTCGATCCCCTCCGGGCGTCCCTCGAGCAGGCCGCCCGTCGCGGCCAGCGCGAGCGCCACGCCGAGGCCGGCGAGCAGCGCCAGCGCCGCGAGTGCCCCGCGCCGCCGTGGGGAGAGCCTGGTGAGCGAGAACCGCGCCACGCCGCCGAGGGTAGGCGGCGCGGCGCGGCGAGCCGCTACCTCAGGTCGTCATCCCGGTGAACTGGCCGCCGGTCACGTTGAGCACCTGGCCGTGCACGTAGTTCGACCACGGCGAGCACAGGAAGAACACACCGCCGGCGGCCTCCTCCGGCGTGGCCGGACGACCGAGCGGGATCAGCATCGAGGCCATCTGGCGCATCTGCTCGGGAATCCCGAGGGCGATCTCCTCGCCGCCCTCCTGCTGGAAGGTCGCGCCCTCCTCCTTGGAGGCGGTCAGGCGGGTCTCCACGAAGCCGAAGGCGACCGCGTTGACGTTGACCTTGAACTGGCCCCACTCCTTGGCCAGGGTCTTGGTCAGCCCGACAACCCCCGACTTGCCGGCCGAGTAGTTGGCCTGGCCGGCGTTGCCCATGGTCCCCGAGATCGACGAGATGTTGACGACCTTGCGGAAGACCTCGCGGCCCTCCTCGCGCTCCTGCTTGGCCGGCTCGCGCAGGTGCGGAGCTGCGGCGCGCAGGACCCGGAAGGGCACGACGGTATGGATGTCGAGCATGGCCTGGAACTGCCGGTCGCTCATCTTGTGGACGGGACCGTCCCAGGTGTAGCCCGCGTTGTTGACGATGATGTCGATCTGGCCGAAGGCCTCGACCGCGCGGTCGATCAGCCCCTCGCAGACGCCTTCCCTGGTCAGATCGCCGGCGAAGGAGACCGCGTCGCCGCCGAGCTCGCCCGCCGCCTGCTCGGCGACGTCGCCGTCGAGGTCGTTGATGACCACGCTCGCACCGTGCTCGGCCAAGAGCTCCGCCGTGGCGCGGCCGATGCCGCGTGCCGATCCGGTGACGATCGCCGCCTTGCCGTCGAGTACTCCCACTTTGATCGCTCCTCTGTCGGTTCCGGTTTGCGAGCGCGGCACTATGACACCCGCGCTCGGGCCTGCCGTCGCGCCCGCGTCCTAGACTGGCCGGCCATGACCATCGGCATCGTCGGCCTCGGCTACGTCGGCCTCCCGCTCGCGGTCGCCTTTGCCGAGGAGGGCGTCGAGGTGGTGGGCGTGGACCTCGACGCCCGCAAGGTCGAGGCCCTGCGCTCAGGTGCCTCCTACGTCGAGGACGTCTCCGACGCCCGCGTGGCCGCCGCGGCGGAGCGGATCCAGGCCTCGACCCGCTACGCCGATCTGGCCCGCACCGAGGCGATCCTGATCGCCGTCCCCACTCCGCTGACCCGCAACCGCGAGCCCGACCTCGGCCCGCTCGTGGACGCCGCACGCTCGCTGGCCGGCGTGCTCCAGGCCGGCCAGCTCGTCGTCCTCGAGTCGACGACCTACCCGGGGACCACGCGCGAGCGTCTCGCCCCGCTGCTCGAGGAGTCGGGGCTCGCCGCCGGCTCGGACTTCCACCTCGCCTTCTCTCCCGAACGCGTCGATCCCGGGCGCACCGACTACACCCTGCGCACCACGCCGAAGGTCGTCGGGGGCCTGACCGACGAGTGCCGGGCCGCGGCGGTCTCGCTCTACGAGCGGGTGTGCGACGAGATCGTCCCCGTGTCGGGCCCCGAGGTGGCCGAGCTCTCGAAGCTGCTCGAGAACATCTTCCGCTCGGTGAACATCGCGCTGGTCAACGAGCTGGCCATGCTCTGCGATCGCATGCAGATCGACGTCTGGGAGGTCGTCGAGGCGGCGGCGACCAAGCCCTACGGCTACATGCGCTTCGACCCGGGCCCCGGCATGGGCGGTCACTGCCTGCCCGTCGACCCGTTCTACCTCGCCTGGAAGGCCCGCGAGTACGACACCCCGACGGAGTTCGTCGAGCTGGCCGGCGAGGTCAACCAGGCCATGCCCTACTTCTGCGCCGAGAAGGTGGCCCGCGCTCTCAACGACCACTCCAAGGCGGTGCGCGGCTCGCGCGTGGCCGTTCTCGGCGTCGCCTACAAGCCGGGGGTCTCCGACCTGCGCGAGTCGCCGGCGCTCAAGATCATGCGCCTCCTGCGCGAGCGCGGCGCCGAGCTCGCCTATCACGACGACCACGTGCCCGAGCTGTCGGAGTTCGCCCTCTCCTCGGAGCCGCTGGCCGACGCGCTGGCCGGCGCCGATGCGGCGGTGATCGTCACCGCCCACCCGGAGCTCGACGTCGAGCAGGTCGTCGCCACCGCTCCACTGGTCGTCGATCTGCGCGGCGTCACGCGGAAGATCGCCGCGCCG
>CADCVU010000134.1 GCA_902806245.1 uncultured Solirubrobacterales bacterium | reverse complement strand
CAGCAAGCCGCCCGCGAGGCCCATGACCGCGGCGCCGCTGACCAGGACGATCCGCCGCCCGCGCGCGTCGGCGACCCGGCCGGCGAACGGCCGCGCCGCCACCGCGCCGATTGCAAAGGCGCCGATGGTGATGCCGACGGCCACGTTGCCGGCCCCGACCGGACCGGTCACGTAGCGCGGCAGGACCGGCATCGTCGCGCCGAGCGCGGTCAAGCAGAGCAGCCCGGCGCCGAAGACGCCGACAAAGGCCAGCCGCGGCGAGCTCGGTGCCGCCGCGCTCACCGCTCGACTCCGCTGGGAGCGAGCACGGCCGCGACGACCGCGTCGGAGTCGACCAGGCCGTCGAGGACGACGTCGGCGCCCGCCTCGTCGAGCTGCTCGGCGGTGAACTGGCCGGTGGCCACCGCGACGACGCGGGCGCCGTTGTCGCGCGCGGCCTTGACGTCGCGGGGCGTGTCGCCGACGAGGACGATGTCCGCGGGCGCGAGCTCGACGCCGTGACGCGCCTGTGCGCGCTCGCGCGCGACGGCGACGAGGGCCGAGCGCTCGCGCTCGTCGGAGCCGTAGGCGCCGATCTCGAGGTCGAGCAGGCCCTCGAGCCCAAAGGCGCGCAGCTTGGTGGCCGCGTTGGGCTTGACGTTGCCGGTCAGAAGGGTCTGGACGACGCCGTCGGTCTGCTCGAGCGCCGCGATCGCCTCGCGCACGCCGGGGAACGCGTGGCCCTCCGCGGCCATCTCCTGCTCGCGCGCGGCGAGGCCCTCCGCGAGCGCGTCGGCAAAGGCGGGCCAGTGCGCCTCTGGGTCCTCGACGCCGTTGCGCGCGAGGATGTCGAGACCGATGTCCCAGTCGGTGCGCCCGGACATCTCCGCCAGCTCGCGCGGCCGGCGCCCGACCACCGCCTCAAAGGCGTCGGCGAACGCGTAGTAGCCGACGCCGCCGCTGTCGAGCAGAGTTCCGTCGATGTCCCAGAGCACTAGTCGCACCGCGCCGAGACTAGGGATGCGCGACGGACCTAACCCCTCTTCGCCGCCTCGAGCACGTCGTCGTGGTCGCCGGCGAGCTCGGCGCGCACGAGGGCGGCGACGAGGCGCGGTAGCTCGCGCTCCGACACCAGGCGGGCGAGCTCGTCGGCGCTGCTCCCGAGGCCGAGCCGCTGCGCCGCCTCGAGCGGACGCCGCGACGCGAACGGCGCGATCTCCTCCCAGACGGTCTGCACCTCCCGAAAGAAGATGTCGACGCCCACGTCGCCGATCCCCTTGAACTCCTTGAGCAGCCTGCGCTCGGTCTCCGGATCGCGACCGGCCTCCTCGCGCAGCCGGCGCAGATCGCCGCGGTAGCGATCGATCAGCAGGTCACTGGTCTCGCCCAGCATCGTCGCCGTGCGCTCGTCGAAGCGCGCGTAGCCCGACTCGTTGAGCACCTTCACACGCTGCCTCCAGGTCGCGCCGGCCATCTTCTCGGGCGTGGTCCAGCCCGCATCGGCGAGCGCGCTCGCCGCCCGCGTCGCGAGCTCGGCGTTGATGCGCGCGCTGAACAGCAGCGACGCGCACAGCCACCGAAACAGCGGCGAAGGCGTTCCCTTCTCGATGGGGATGCCGAGCTCGTCGCAGTAGGTCCGGCCGTGGCGCTCGAGCAGCGCCGCGAGGACCGCGTCGCGGGAGGGCTTCGCCACCTACTGGCTCGGCCGCCCGGCGCCGCCTCCGAGCGCTCCGCCGAGGAGACGCCGCCCGAGCTGCTCAATAGGCTGGAAGTTGGCCGGCGGGTTGATGTCCAGGGATCGCCTGGTGCGAAAGCGGGTCACAGATCTCTCCTGTTGCTGCGGCGAGGCGAGATGCTAAGGCAGCCCGCCAGCCCTCGCCTGCCTCGCATATGTTCCCAGCGTGGAGCAGGCGCCCTCCGGTCATCGCTCGCCTCACGCCGAGCTGCACGGACAGCTGGGGAAGGTCCTCCGCGACGGCGGCTACAACGAATCCGAGCTCCATCGGCTGCTCGGCACGCCCCCGGAACGGGCCATTGATCCGGACTACCTGCCGCTCGCGGCGCGCCGGGCGGCCGAGGACGGTGGCCGTCTCGCGGCGCTCGCCGAACTGCTGCTGCTCGGCCGTGAGGTCGACACCCAGCGGGCCGGCGCGGCGCTCGCGCCGCTCGAGCTTCATGGCTTGACCGAGGCGGAGCTGATCGAGCCGAGCGCCGCGAACGTGCGGGCCACGGTTCGGATCCTTCCTTACGAGGGCCTTCTCCTCGCGTCCGACTCCCCCGCACGCGGTCAAGGCTCCGACGAGGTCTGGGCACCCGGACCTTCGGCGAGGACCCTCGCGTCCTTGACGGTTCGCCGGCGCGTGCGCAGCGCCCTCGATCTCGGCACCGGCGGGGGCGTCCAGGCGCTCCTCCTGGCGCGTCACGCAGACGCGGTCGTCGCCTCCGACGTGAGCGCCCGAGCCCTGGCGATGGCCGACCTGAACGCGCGCCTCAACGGCATCGAGAACGTCGAGCTCCGGACGGGTGACTGGTTCGAGCCGGTCGCGAACGAGCGGTTCGACCTGGTCTCGGCCAACCTGCCCTACGTCGTCTCCCCCGACGTGAGCTTCGTGCACCGCGACAACCCGATGGAACGGGACTCGCTCTCCCGCACGGTGGTCTCCCGGATCGGCGAGCACCTGACGGAGGGCGGCGTAGGGCATGTCCTTTGCAGCTGGGTGCACGGCGCCGACGAGGAGTGGGCCGACGTGCCGCTCGAGTGGGTGAGCGGGACCGGCTGCGACGCGCTCATCCTCCATTACGCCTCCCACGACCCGCTCGAGTACGCGGCGAGCTGGAACCGCCCGCTTCAGAGCACCGACGCCGAGGCCTTCGAGGCGGCCGTCGACCGCTGGCTCGACTACTACGCAGAGTCCGGGATCGAGAAGATCGCCTCAGGCGCGGTGATCCTGCGCCGACGCAGCGCCCCGAAAACTTGGGCGCGTGCCGTCGAGGTGCCGGACGCGCCCACCGGGATGGCCGGCGACCACGTGGAGCGACTGTTCGCGGTCCAGGACGAGCTCGCTCGGATCGGGAGCCCCGAAAACCTGCTCGCCGAGACCCTCGAACCGGTCCCGGGCCAGCGCCTCGACCAGAGGATGACCTTTCGGGACGGAACCTACGTCGCCCACGCCGCGTTCATGCGACGGAACCCCGGAGTCGGCGTGGTGGCGCGTATCGACCCTCGCGCCCTCCCGGTGATAACCGGCTGCGACGGCAGGCGCCCGCTCGGCGAGCTGATCACTCGGGCCACCGAGCGGCTCGGCGAGACCCGCAGCGAGGTGGCGACCCTGTGCTTCGCCACGGCGCGCACCGCCTACGAGCTGGGCATGCTCAGGCGCCGGGATTGAGCTCGGGGCGCCGGGCGCCGCCGCTCAAGCGCTCGCCACGGCCTCCCGGTCCTCCGCCCGCACGTCGCGCTCGTTCGGCACGCAATGGGTCATCACGTGCCCGCTCACATCGCGCGGTCCGTTCGACCCGAGGTTGGCGAGCCGCTCGCGCTCCGCGTCGTTGAGGTTCTGACCGGGCAGCGGCTCGAGGCCGCGCACGTCGTCGACCGAGATCTCGAGGCCCTCGCCGACCCGCTGGCCGAGCTCGTCCTCGACCATGAACAGGTGCCAGACCATCCGCTCCTGGATCGGGCGGTCGCACTGCGAAAGCGCGTCGACGAGATTGAACACGAGGTCGTCGCGCTCCCAGTCCTCCGAGAGCTGGTAGCGCTCGCCGGCCTGCTTGTAGTCGTTGGCGCGCGGAAGGGGCGCGCGGGTCAGGCGGCCCTCGATGCTCGGCCCTTGCTCGCCGCCGGGCCCGTCCTGTGACTCCTTGAGCCCGCCGGTGATCGAGGGCTCGTAGTTGACGTGCGGGTTCTCCCCCGGGTCGTCGACTCCGTAGGCCATCAGACCGTCGCGCTGGTTGGTGGCCACCGGCGCCTTGGGCTGGTTG
>CADCVU010000133.1 GCA_902806245.1 uncultured Solirubrobacterales bacterium | reverse complement strand
CGGCCCCGGTGGCCATCCTCACCCGCGCCGCGATCCGCCCGCTCGCGCTCACGCGCTTCTACCGGGCGATCGAACCGCCGGCGGCCGACCTCCTGCGCCAGCCCGAGCTGATCGAATCGGTGGGCGTGGGGGAGTGGCCGCTCGCGCGCCAGGCCACCTTCTCGCTGTGGCGCAGCCTCGAGGGCGCCCGTCGCTACGCCTACGGTCGGCCCGACCACCGCGAGGTCGTGCGCCGGACCCGCGCCGAGCGCTGGTACTCGGAGGAGCTGTTCGCGCGCTTTCGCCCCTACGGGTCCGAGGGGACGTGGGACGGGAGGGATCCGCTCGCGGAGGCCTGAGCCACGCGGCGCCGCGTCCGCGCCGCTCCACACCCCTCAGTCCGCCGGGCCGATCTGCTCGGCCACTAGGCGAGCGCCGAGGGCGACGAGCGGAAGCCCGCCGCCGGGGTGGACCGTCCCCCCGACGAGATGCAGTCCCCCTACGCCGCGAGCGGCGTTGCCCGGCCGGTCGAGGCTGCCGCGCACCCGCCCGTGCGGCGCGGCCCCGTAGATCGCGCCCCCCGGGGCCCCGGTCTCGCGCTCTAGGTCGGCCGGCGTGCGGCGGGCGCGGACCTCGATCCGCTCGCGCACGTCGACCCCGCGGGCGGCGAGGCGCTCCAGCAGGTGGGCCTCGTAGGCGTCGGCGTGGGCGTCCCAGTCGAGCCCGCCGCCGTTGGTCGGGGCGTTGACCAGCACGAACAGGTTCTCGCCGCCGGCGGGTGCCTGAGTCGGGTCGCTGGCCACCGAGGCGCTCAGGTAGAGCGTCGGGTCCGCGACGGGCCGGCGACGAGTGAAGACGTCGTCGAACTCGGCGTCGTAGTCGGCCGGGAAGAGGATGGTGTGGTGAGGGAGCCCCGGCGTGCGCCCCCGCAGCCCGAGCATGAGCACAAAGCCCGAGAGCGAGCGCTCGGCCTCGAGCACGCGCGAGCGCTCGCGGCGGGCGCGCGAGCGCTCGACCCCGGCGCGCGACCTGGGACCCGGCTCGAGCAGGCCGGCGAACAGCGCCTGGGCATCGACCCCGCCGACCACCGCGTCGCACTCGATGGCCTCGGCGTCGCTCTCGACGGCGCGCACGCGGGACGGAGTGCCATCGCCGCCCGAACAGACGATTCGCCGCGCCCCGGTTCCGAGCCGCAGCTCCCCGCCGAGCCGCTCGACCCGCCTGGCCAGTGCCTCCACGAGGCGGTGCAGTCCGCCCGCGACGTGCCAGGCTCCGAACGCGTGCTCGACGTAGCCGGCGGCGGCCAGGGCGGCCGGCGCGCGGCGCGGGTCGGCTCCGGCGTAGGTCGCGAACCGTTCGGCCACGAGCCGCAGGCGCGGGTCGCGCAGATGCGCCCGGGCCAGCGAGCGCAGGGTGCGCCACGGGCGCACGCGCAGGAGGTCGAGCGGGTGGGGACTCGGCTCGGTCGGCGTCGGGCGCCGAGGGGGCCACGGCGGCGGGGCGCTCAGGTAGCGCAACGACGCAGGCCACATGCTCGCGCAGGCGCCCATGAAGGCGGCCCAGTCGGTGCCCGCGCCGGGCGACCACTCCTCGAGCGCGGCGAGCGTCGGGGGCAGGTCGGCGCCGAGGTCGAAGCCCGTCCCGTCGGCGAAGCGGTAGCGGGTCACCGGCTCGACGCGGACGAGCTCGAGCTCCTCGGCGAGCGGAGCGCCGGTGGCCGCGAACAGCTCCTCGAAGACCCACGGCATGGTCAGCAGCGACGGGCCCGAGTCGAAGCGGTAGCCGCCGCGCTCGACCAGCCCGCACTTGCCGCCCGCGACCGCGGCGCGCTCGAGCACGGTGACCGAGTGGCCGAGCGCGGCCAGCCGCGCGGCGGCGGCGAGGCCGGCCGCGCCGGCGCCGACCACGACGATCCTCATCGCGAGCGTCGAAGGGCGCGTGGAGCGAGCCGGCGCGCCAGCGCGGGCGCCGCGAACGCTCCCATCGCCGCCCCGCCGATCACGGCGATCCGCGGCCGGCGCCAGACCGCCAGATTGGCCACCGTCTCCCCGATCCACGTCCACGCGTAGAGGGCGAGGGCGCCGTCGTCGCGGCGCGCGACCTCGGATCCAGCCGGCGCCCGCTCGAGCGCCGCCCAGGACGCGAAGATCACCACCGAAGTCGCGAACCAGCCGAGGAAGTTAGAGGCCGGCACGCCCTCGTAGCGACCGCCGCCGGGCCACGCCCAGTACTCCTCGCGGACCATGCGGGGATCGAGGAAGACGTCCCACGCGGTCAGCGCCCCGGCGGCCAGCGGCACGCGCACCCCCGGGCGAGGATCGATCAAGCCGGCCACGACCCAGGCCGGGCGCGACATCATCGCCCAGGCGGCAAAGGCGAGCAGGGGAACGCCGGCGACACCGGGCCCGAGCTTGTCGCTGTAGCGGTAGTGCCCGAACGGACGCCCGGTGGCCACGCCGGCCAGTTCGACGGCAAACCCGGTGCCACCCGCGCCGAGCAGCAGGGTCGCCCCGCGGCGGGCCCCTCGGGCCGCGGTGGCCTCGGCCCCGGCGGCGACCAGCATGAGCACGACGATCGAGCGCGTCGCGGCTGTGAGGTGGCGCGCAGGCAGGAACGAGTAGCCAACCTGGGCGCCGACCAGCAGCGCGAACAGCGATCGGAACGCCCTCATCGAGCGGCGAGTCTATGGACCGGCGCGGACTCGGCTCGCCGCCCTCGGCGCGCTAGACTCGCCACCGCGACGCCCCCGGTGGGCGTCTTCTCTTGCCATGTACGCGATCGTCACAGTCGGAGGCCGGCAGTACCGGGTCGAGGAGGGTGATTCCCTGCTCGTCAATCGCCTGCGCGAGGACGAGGGCGCGACCGTCGAGCTCCGCCCGATCCTCTTTCGCGACGACGAGGCCATCCTCGATCCCGCCGAGCTGGCCAAGGTCAAGGTCGAGGCCGTGGTCGCCGGTCACGAGCGCGGACCGAAGATCCACGTGCTCAAGTTCAAGCCCAAGCACGGCTACAAGAAGCGCATGGGCCACCGCTCCGACCTGACCCGGCTTCAGGTCAAGCAGATCAAGATGATGTCGCGTAAGCGGCCGAGCCAGGCGAACAAGGAGAGCGACGATGGCGCATAAGAAGGGACTCGGGTCGAGCCGTAACGGCCGTGACTCCCAGGCCCAGCGCCTCGGAGTCAAGGTCTTCGCCGGGCAGACGGTCACCGGCGGCGAGATCATCGTCCGCCAGCGCGGCACGGTCTTCCGTCCGGGCGAGGGCGCCGGGATCGGCAAGGACGACACCATCTTCGCCAAGCGCCCGGGCACGGTCGACTTCGCCGTCAAGCGGCGCGGTCGCGTGATCTCGGTGTTGCCCGAGGGCTAGGCACCGGCGGGCGAGCTCGCCCCGCGCCAACGCTCCGGTGGTCCGGGGGCCCGATCCGACTTGGCGCGACCACCTGCGCCGGCTCGTCGAGGGCTCGCCGCGCCCGCTCCCCCACGTACCGCCGCCGCTCTCGGTCGAGCGAGGCATCGAGCGCCTACGCGGCGAGGCAAGCGGGCCAATCGAGCTCTCGTAGATGGCGCGGGGCGCGCCGAGCATGATCATGGGGACGTTCCCGCTGGTCGCGGGAACCGAGGCGGAGCGCCCGGAGGCCAAAGCCAGGGCGTTCGTCGATCGCCACGAGGATGTCTTCGGGTTGAGCGACGTGGGCGCGGAGCTTTGCCACAGGGGGACGGACGGCGGCCCCAATCCGATGGGCTGGATCGTCGAGTTCGACCAGGTATGGCGCGGCGTGCCGGTCACGCCCGGGCGCCTGAAGATTAACCTCGCCCCCGACGGCCACACGATCCGGTTCGTCTCCAACGACCTCACTCCCCTGGCGCCCGGAACGAGCCGAGCCAAAGCTTTCGACGGAGCAGGCGGTGGCGGCTGCGCGCCGCCATGCCGCGTTGACCCTGCGACCAGCGCACGGGGCCAGCGAGCCCCTCGACTCGTCGTGGCCGCGGACCTGACGCGGGGTTCTGGGCGGGCATCCTGGCCTGGAGGTGAGGCTCGGCTTGGCGACCTATCAGGTCGATGCACTCACGGGGCGGGCCCGACACACTCACCCGGGGATCGTCTACTGACGGCGGCGGGAGCGCGGGCCCGCCGTACCATCGTCGGATGCTCAGCGACCGCGCCAAGATCTTCGTCCAGGCCGGCGCCGGCGGCAGTGGCGTCGTCTCCTTCCGCCGCGAGGCCCACGTACCGCACGGCGGTCCCGACGGTGGTGACGGCGGCCGCGGCGCCGACGTGGTGCTGATCTGCGACCCCTCGCTGCGCGACCTCGCCCACTTCCGTCGCCGAGCGCACTTCAAGGCCGCTCGCGGCGGCCATGGCGAGGGCGGCAACCGCCATGGGGCGAGCCCGGCCGAGCTCCGGATCGCCGTTGCGCCCGGGACCGTGGTCGACGATCCGCTCCACGAGGCGAGCTACGACCTCCGCGTCGCCGGCGAGCGGGCAGTGGTCGCCCAGGGCGGCTCCGGGGGACGCGGCAACCGTCGCTTCGCCACGCCCACGCGCCAGGCGCCGCGCTTTGCCGAGCGCGGCCTTCCGGGCGAGGAGGGCTGGATCGAGCTGCGGCTCAAGCTGCTGGCCGACGCCGGCCTCGTCGGGCTTCCCAACGCCGGCAAGTCGTCGCTCCTCGCCCGCCTGACCCGGGCCCAGCCGCGGGTCGCCGAGTATCCCTTCACCACCCTCGAGCCGGTGCTCGGCGTGCTCGAGGGCGAGGAGCGCCAGCTCGTGATGGCCGACATCCCCGGCCTGATCGAGGGCGCGCACGAGGGAGCGGGGCTCGGGCACGACTTCCTGGCCCACATCGAGCGCACCCGGCTGCTCGTCCACGTGCTCGACCTCGCGCCGGTGGACGGCTCGGACCCGGTGGCCAACCATGCGACCGTCGAGGCGGAGCTCGCCGGGCACGGCGCGGGCCTCGAGGGGCTGCCGCGGATTCTCTGTCTCTCCAAGGCCGACCTCGTGCCCCCCGAACGCGCCGAGGTAGCCGCCGCCGATTGGCGCGAGCGTCTCGGTGAGTCCGTCCTCGAGGTGCTCGTCACCTCCGCCGCCACGGGACAGGGCCTCGAGGAGCTCGGCGCGGCGGTGCTGCGGGCGGTCCCGCCGCCGGCGGAGGACCCGGACCGCTCCGGCGAGGCGCCGATGCCGACCGCCGCCCACCGGGTCTATCGCCCGGGCGGGGCCGAGTCCTTCGACGTCGCACCCTCCCCGAACGGCGGCTTCCGCGTCACCGGCGCGGCGGTCGAGCGCCTGGTCGCCCGCCACGATCTCGAGAACCCCGACGCGCTGCGCTACCTCGAGGAGCGCCTGCGCGGGCTGGGCGTCGTGCGCGCGCTCGAGGCCGCCGGCTTCTCCCCCGGCGACGACGTCGAGATCGCCGGCACGGTGTTCGAGCTCGATCCGGGCGCCCCGCTCACCTGAATCCGTCGATCAGGAGGGGGAGCCGGGTGTCAGCCGAGGTCGCGCGTGAAGCGGAGGTGACCGGGCTGCCACACGTAGCCGAGTGCCTCCCACAGCGTAAAGGCGGCGGGCTCGTCCCTCGCCACGACCGCGGTCAGCCGGATCGCGCCCCGGCTGTGCAGTCGCTCCTCTCCGCGACGCACCAGCTCCGTGGCCAGGCCGCGGCGCCGGTGTCCGGGCGCGACCGCGAGCCGGTGGAAGCTTGCCCGCCAGCCGTCCCAGGCCACGATCAGCGAGCCGACGAGCGCGCCGCCGGCCTCCGCGACGACGAGCGCCTCGGGATCGTGGGCCAGGAGAACAAGGAGCGCTTCGCGCGAGTCGGTCGGGGTGGAGACGCTCTCCGCGGCGCGCCAGAGCTCGAGCACGGCCTCGACGTCGTCGCGCCGTCCCGCTCGAATCGACCAGTCGCCGCTCAAGCGACGAGGGATACCAGTCGCAGGAAGGAGTGACCCGACGCGTGCAGAGTCGGGCTCCGCGACGGCCCGCCACCTAACCTTGGTACATGGGACCGGTGGTGGTCAAGCTCGGCTCGAGCGTCGTCGCCGAGGACGAGGGACACGTCCGGCTCGAGGCCATCGAGCGCATCTGCGCCGAGGTCGCCGAGCTCCACGACGCCGGCGACGGGGCGATCATCGTCACCTCGGGGGCGATCGCCCGCGGCATCGGGACCATGGGCCTCAGCGCCCGCCCGCGGGCCATGGACGAGCTGCAGGCCGCCTCCGCGGTCGGGCAGGGCAAGCTCTATCGGATCTACGACGAGTTGCTGGCCGCGCGTGGAGTGCCGAGCGCGCAGATCCTCCTCACCTTCTTCGACATGTCGGCGCGGACGCACTACCTGAACGCCCGCGCGACGCTGCGCCGGCTGCTGGCGTGGCGCGTCGTGCCGGTCATCAACGAGAACGACACCACCGCGACCGACGAGATCTCCTTTGGCGACAACGACTTCCTCGCCGCCCAAGTGGCGATCCTGACCGGCGCGGAGCTCCTGCTCCTGCTGACCGACACCGACGGGTTGCACACCGCCGATCCGCGGCGCGACCCGGCCGCCCGGCTCGTGCCCGAGGTCTCCGACTTCGAGTCGCTCGGCGAGCTCGAGATCGGCGCGGCCAGCTCGCCGCTCGGCTCGGGCGGGATGCGCTCCAAGGTGGTGGCCGCGGAGATGGCCACCGCGGCCGGGATACCCACCGGGATCGTCAATGGCCTCGAGCCCGGCGCCCTGCTGGCCGCGCGGCGCGGCGAGCGCGTCGGCACCCGGTTCCACACCCGCGCGACGCGGGTCTCGAGCTTCAAGCTCTGGCTCAAGTACGCGAAGCCGAGCCACGGGCGGCTGCTGGTCGACCCGGGCGCCGAGCGGGCCCTGCGCGAGCGCGGCACAAGCCTGCTGCCGGTGGGCGTGCGCGGAGTGGAGGGTGACTTCGACGCCGGCGACGCGGTGGTCGTGGTCGCCGACGGCCAGCGCCCGGTCGGCAAGGGAATCGTCAACTACTCCGCGCGCGAGCTGCGCCGGATCAAGGGGCTGAAGACCGCCGACGTCCAGGCCATCGTCGCGCGCCCGAGCGCCGAGGCGGTGCATCGCGACTACTTCGTGCTCGATTGAGCGACCGCGCGCCGGTTACGCTTAACCGATGGCCGTAGAGACCGTCTCCGTCGCGAGCGCCTGCGCCGAGGCCAAGCGGGCCTCGCGCGCGCTCGCGCAGCTCGACGCCGGCGCCAAGGACGCGGCGCTGCTGGCCATGGCCGACGCATTGGGCGAGCGCGCCGGCGAGATCCTCGAGGCCAACGCCCGCGACATGGAGGCCGGGGCCGACGGCGACCTCGGCGACGCGCTGCTCGACCGCCTCGCGCTCACGCCGACCCGCCTGGCGGGGATGGCCGAGGACGTGCGGAGGATCGCCTCGCTGCCCGATCCGGTGGGCGAGGTCATCGAGGGCCATCGGCTGCCCAACGGGCTCGACCTGCGCAAGCTGCGCGTTCCGCTCGGAGTCGTCGCCGTGGTCTACGAGGCGCGGCCCAACGTGACCATCGACTGCTCGGCGCTGTGCCTGAAGTCGGGCAACGCGATCGTCCTGCGCGGCTCGTCGATCGCCGCGTACTCGAACGCCGTCCTGACCTCGGTGGCCGCCGAGGCGGTGGCCGCGGCCGGTCTGCCGCTCGGCTCGGTCTCGCAGGTGGCCGGCGGCGGGCGCGAGGAGCTGGCCGAGCTGGCCACGGCTTCGGAGTCGGTCGACCTGATCATCCCGCGCGGGGGAGAGGGGCTGAAGAAGGCGCTCTCGGCGGTGGCCACGGTCCCCGTGATCTACGCCGCCGCGGGCAACTGCCACGTCTACGTGGACGCGAGCGCCGATCTCGACGCCGCGCGGGCGATCACCCTCAACGCCAAGCTCCAGCGGCCGGGCACGTGCAACTCGGCCGAGACCCTGCTCGTGCACCGCGACGCCGCCCCGGCGTTCCTGCCGCAGGCGATCGCCGACCTGCGCGCCGCCGGCGTGGAGCTGCGCGTCGACGGGCGCGCGCGGTCGCTGGCCGGCGAGGCCGCCGATGCCCTCCTCGACGCGAGCGAGGAGGACTACGCCACCGAGTTCCTCGCCCTGACGCTCGCGATACGGGTGGTCGACTCCGCCGACGAGGCGATCGAGCACGTGAACCGCCACGGCAGCGGTCACTCGGAGGCCATCGTCACCTCCTCGACCGAGGCCGCGCGAGCGTTCACCGGCGGTGTCGACGCCGCCTGCGTCTACGTCAACGCCTCGACGCGGTTCACCGACGGCGGCCAGTTCGGCCTCGGGGCCGAGATCGGCAACTCGACCCAGAAGCTCCACGCGCGCGGGCCGATCGGGCTGCGCGAGCTCTGCACCTATAAGTACGTGGTCGAGGGCGCGGGGCACACGCGGCCCTAGGAGCTCGGCGAACGCTTGCGACTCGGCATCCTCGGGGGCGTCCTCAACCCCCCTCATCTCGGTCACCTCGTGGTCGCGCAGGAGGCGCTCGCGCAGCTCGAGCTCGACGAGGTCTGGTTCGTGCCGGTCGGCCGGGCGCCCCACCGCGAGGTCGAGGCCGACCCGGGCGCCGACGCGCGGCTCGGGCTCTGCCGGGCGGCGACCGCGGACGACGAGCGCCTCGGGGTCTCCAGGATCGAGCTCGACCGCCCGGGCCCGTCGTACACCGCCGACACCTTGCGCACCCTACGCTCTCAGCGGCCGGCCACCGACGAGCTCGTCCTCCTGCTCGGCAGTGACCAGGCGGCGGAGCTGCCGCAGTGGCACCAGCCCGAGGAGGTCCTGGCCCTGGCCGAGGTTGGGGTGGTGGCACGCGCGGGGCTCTCGCCGCACGACGTTCGCGCGCGGCTCGGCGGCCTCCGCGGGGCGGAGGGGCTACGTTTCTTCGAGATGCCGCGCATCGACATCTCCTCGACGCTCGTGCGCCGACGGGTCGCCGAGGGTCGGCCGATCCGCTACCTCGTGCCCCGGCCGGTCGAGCGGCTGATCGCGGAGCTCGGCCTCTACCGCGCGCCGGTGACGGCCTCGTGAGTGCGCCCGATCCCCTGCGAGCGCGGCCGGAGGTGGCCGGGTCGCCCGGCGCCGCAGGACAGCTCGAGGGCCTCGCGCTGGCCGAGCGGATCGCCGCGCTCGCCTCGGACCGCAAGGCGATCGACATCAGCATCGTCGATCTGCGCGGCCTCGTGGCCTACACCGACACGCTCGTGGTCTGCTCCGGGAACACCGAGCGCCAGACCAAGGCGATCCACGACGCCATCCACCGCGAGCTCAAGGACGAGCACGGGATGCTCCCGCGCCGCGTCGAGGGCGAGCGCGAGGCGCGCTGGATCCTCATGGACTACCTCGACTGCGTGGCGCACCTGTTCACGCCGGAGGCGCGGACGTTCTACCGGATCGACCAGCTGTGGGGGGACGCGCCGGCACGGGTGGTGGAGTAGGCCTACGGTCCGGCGTTGACGGAATGGGTTCAGTGGAGCTGAGGGGGCTCGAACCCCTGGCCTCCGCCATGCCATGGCGGCGCTCTTCCAGCTGAGCTACAGCCCCTGGGCCGGCCCCAGTCTACCGCAGCGAAGCCGAGGCCGGACACCTGGCGCCCGCGCAGAGACGCGCTATTCCTCCGGCTTCACCCGCTGCCCCGGCCGGAAGTCCTCCGGTGCATCGGCGCAGATCCGCGTGATCTCGTCCTCGTATCGGATCTTGGCCTGTACATCGTCCTTGGCGAGCTTGAAGGAGGTCTCTCTGAGCTTGTCGGGACTGGTTATGAGCTCGCGGCAGGTGATCTCGTAAGGGTCGACCGTGCTGCAACCCGCGAGCGCGGCCCCAGCGAGGCAGGCGCCGGTCGCGAGCACCACGCGCGCCCGCCGCAGCGGTTCCCGGGTCGAGCTCTCTCCCCCCCTCATCAGGCGGCCACGCTACCGCAGCGCCCGGCGCCCCGCAACCCTGCGGTCAGCGCCGCTCGAGTGTCCGCACCGACCCCCTCGGGACGCGCCGCCCCGGGCCGTGAGAGCGCTTTCGCGCCGTTAACCTGACCACCATGCGTCGCTACGAGCCAGAGCAGATCGAGCCGCGGTGGCAGCGCGTGTGGGCGGAGGAGCGGACCTGGGAGGTCTCGAACGCGCCCGAGCGCGGAGGCGGCGGCTCCGTGCCAGCCACCTCCTACGTCCTCGAGATGCTGCCCTACCCCTCGGGTGAGCCTCACATGGGTCACCTCAAGTGCTATGCGATCGGCGACGCGATCGCGCACTTCCGCCGCCGCCGGGGCGAGCGCGTGCTCCACCCCATGGGCTACGACGCCTTTGGACTGCCCGCCGAGAACCACGCCATCAGGACCGGCCGCCACCCGCGCGAGTCGACCGACGCCTCGATCGCCGAGTTCCGCCGCCAGTTCCGCTCCTGGGGTGTCTCGATCGACTGGTCGCGCGAGCTGGCCACGCACGAGCCCGAGTACTACCGCTGGACGCAGTGGCTCTTCCTGCGGCTGTTCGAGCAGGGGCTCGCCTACCGTCGCGAGGCCGCGGTCCAGTGGTGCCCCAAGGACGAGACCGTGCTCGCCAACGAGCAGGCCAAGGACGGCGTCTGCGAGCGCTGCGGCACGCCGGTGGTCTCGAAGCAGCTCGAGCAGTGGTTCTTCCGCATCACCGACTACGCCGACCGCCTCCTCGACGACCTCGACTCACTCGACTGGCCCGAGCACGTGAAGACCATGCAGCGCAACTGGATCGGCCGCTCGCACGGCGCGGAGGTCGTCTTCCGCTGCGAGGAGCTCGACACCGACTATCCCGTCTTCACCACGCGGCCGGACACCCTTTTCGGCGCGACCTTCTTCGTGCTCGCCCCCGAGCATCCCGATGTGCTGAGGCTGAACGACTCGCCGGAGGTCCGTTCCTACGTCGAGCGAGCCACGGGCGAGCCGGCGGAGCAGCGCGGATCGGAGCTGCGCGAGAAGACCGGCATCGCCCTCGGTCGGACGGTGACCAATCCGGTCAACGGCGAGGAGATCCCGGTCTACGTCGCCGACTACGTACTGATGGAGTACGGGACCGGCGCGGTCATGGCCGTGCCCGCGCACGACGAGCGCGACCACGAGTTCGCGCAGGCCTTCGAGCTGCCGATCCGCGAGGTCGTGCGCGCGCCGAACCAAGAGGGGGGAGAGAGTCCCGCGCTGCTCCCTTACACAGGTGACGGGCAGATGGTCAACTCGGGGCGCTTCGACGGCGAGCACAACCGCGTCGCCTTTGACGCGATTGTCGACTGGCTCGCCGAGGAGGACCGCGGCCGGCGCTCGGTCAACTTCCGCCTGCGCGACTGGCTGCTCTCGCGCCAGCGCTACTGGGGCTGCCCGATCCCGATCGTCCACTGCGAGCGCTGCGGGCTCGTTCCCGTGCCCGACGAGCAGCTCCCGGTCGAGCTCCCCGCCATCCGGGACTACGCCCCCAAGGGGCGCTCGCCGCTCGCCGCGGCCACCGACTGGGTCGAGACCGGCTGCCCGAGCTGCGAGGGTCCCGCCCGCCGCGAGACCGACACCATGGACACCTTCGTCGACTCCTCGTGGTACTTCCTCCGCTACTGCGACGCGGGCAACGACGAAGCGCCGTGGGACCGCGAGGTCCTCGACGGCTGGATGCCCGTCGACCAGTACATCGGCGGGGTCGAGCACGCGATCCTCCACCTCATGTACGCGCGCTTCTTCACCAAGGCGCTGGCCGATCTCGGCCTCGTCG
>CADCVU010000132.1 GCA_902806245.1 uncultured Solirubrobacterales bacterium | reverse complement strand
GCTACCTGTTGCGGGGCACCGGCAGCAACGTCTACAACGCCAGCCTCGTCCGCGCGCTCGCGACGCTGGGCCACGAGGTTGACCTCCTGTGCCAGGACCGCGAGGCCGAGGCGCTGCCCTTCGTCGACGCCGTGGGTGACTGGGAGAAAGGAGGCCTGGAGGTCCGGGTCCTCAGGGAGCCCGCACGCGTCATCGCCTACCGCCCCGACATCGGCGGCGTCCTGCCCCTCTACGTCGCCGATCGCTACGAGGGCTTCGACGCGCGCCCGTTCTCGGAGCTCTCCGACGCCCAGGTCGAGCGCTACGTCGAGGCCAACGCGACCGCCGTCCGCGACGTGGTCGCGCGTGCGCGGCCCGACGTCGCGCTGGCCAACCACGCGGTCATGGGGCCCGCGATCCTCGCCCGCGCTCTCGGCGACGAGACCCCCTATGCGGTCAAGGTCCACGGCAGCGCCCTCGAGTACACGATCCGGCCCCAGCCCGAGCGGTTTGGTCCGTACGCCGAGGAGGGGATCGGCGCCGCGCGCGGCGTGCTGGTCGGCTCGCGCCACACCGCCGAGGCACTATGGGAGCTCGTCGATGCGCCGGGGTTGCGCGAGCGCACCCGGCTCGGGCCACCAGGGGTCGACGTCGAGCGCTTCCGGCCTCGGTCCCGGGACGAGGCGTCCGCCCGCCTCGCGGCGCTTGCGGGACGGCTCGAGGGAGAGGAGACGGCCTCGTGGGGCGGCGAGGCCGGGGCGGCCGAGGCGCTGCGCTCGCTCGATCCCGCCCGGCACCGCATCGTCGGCTACGTGGGCAAGCTGATCGTCTCCAAGGGCGTCGACCTGCTGCTCGCGGCGTGGCCGCTCGTGGCCCGCGCGGTCCCCGAGGCGCGCCTCGTGGTAGTCGGCTTCGGCGCCTACCGCGACGGTCTCCTGCGCCTGCTCTCCGCGCTCGGCGACGGCGATCTCGACGACGCGCGCGCGGTCGCCGCTGCGGGGCGCGAGCTTGAGGGCGGCCCGCGCCGGGAGCTCTCCTACCTCGCCGCCTTTCTCGACGGCCTCGAGGGGTCCGAGCGGGAGGCCTACCGGGCGAGCGCACGCGTTGCGGCACCCGAGGTGCGCTTCACCGGCCGCCTCGACCACGACGATCTCGTCGACCTCCTGCCGGCGCTCGAGGCCCAGGTCGTGCCGAGCACCTTCCCCGAGGCCTTTGGCATGGTGGCCGCCGAGGCCGCCGCCTGCGGCACCCTCCCCGTCTCGGCGGCCCACTCCGGCCTGGCCGAGGTCACCGCGGCGCTGAGCGAGGCGGTCGACGAGCGGGTCCGTCCGCTGCTCTCCTTCGCGCGCGGTCCCGGCGCGGTCGAGGAGATCGCCGCCAGGCTGATCGCCTGGTTCCGCCTCGAGGCCACCGAGCGCGAGCGGGCCGGCGCCGCGCTCGCCGCGCTGGCCCGCTCGCGCTTCGGTTGGGAGCGAGTGGCGGAGGGGGTGATCGCCGCCGCCGAGGGCCGCTTCGACGAGCTGGTCGATCCGGGCGCGCTGCCCGCGGCGATCCGCCCCGCGAACGGGTAATCTTTCGCCCGCTTTGAGCCGCCCCGCGACGAGTCAGACGACGCCCGCCCGCCGGCCCGCCACGTTGGTGGCCGCCCTTGCGGCGCTCGCGGTGCTCGCCCTGGCCGCTTCGGGTTGCGGCTCGCGCGCCGGCACGGCCGACGTCGTGAACGGCAAGGCCCAGTTCGTCCAGAAGTGCGGCTCGTGCCACATCCTCGACCGCGCCGGCACGGCCGGCAAGCAGGGTCCGAACCTCGACGAGGCGTTCGGCCCCTCGCGCGGCGACGGCCTCGGCGGGGGCACCATCGCCGGCGTGACCCAGGACCAGATCGCCTACCCGGGCCGCGGGAGCACGATGCCGGCGGATCTCGTCGAAGGCGAGGACGCTCGCGACGTCGCGGCCTACGTCGGCCGCGTCGCCGGCCGCGGCGGCGACGATCAGGGCGCGCTGGCCACCGCGGGACTGGCCGGTGCCACCGACGGCGAGCAGATCTTCACGGCGGCGGGCTGCGCGGGCTGCCATGTGCTCTCCGCCGCCGGCGCCAACGGCAACATCGGCCCAGGCCTCGACGACATCGCGCGTGTCGCCGCCGAGCGGGGGCAGGGGAACCCTCAGAAGTACGTGAGCGAAGCGATCATCAACCCCAACGCGGTGATCGCGCCGGGCTTCAGCGCCGGCGTCATGCCCCAGAACTACGGCGACCAGCTCACGCCGGAGCAGACCAAGGCTTTGACGGATTACCTGTTGCGCGTTGGCGGTGGAGGCTAGGCAGCGGCTCGTCGCGACGAGCGGACGCGGTCGGTGCTCCGTCTGATCCCCGCTGCAACCAACCCGTAGGTCAGTGGAGTCGGCGGGCCGACCGCGCGGCGAAGTTACGGGCTATGGCCGGCGCCGCGCCAGCGCCGGCGGGGCGAGGACTGTGGGCCGACCAAAGGGTCCGGCATTCGATCAGAGCGCCCGCACCAGCAGCACGACACCCACGAGCACGGCAACGAGCACGCCGACGTAGACGAGGAAGCGAAAGGCGTCGGACTCCGAGCGCAGCGGGTTGAGCATGCTTCGACCGCCCGCCGACGCGTGGCGCCCGTCAGAGGATGTAGATCGTCGCGAAGACGACGATCCACATCACGTCGACGAAGTGCCAGTAGATGCCGGGGACCTCGACGCCGCGGTGCTCGGTGGGGGAGAAGTGCCCGCGAAAGGCGCGGATGGTCGCGAACAGGAGCAGCAGCAGGCCGACGGCCACGTGTGCGCCGTGAAGCCCGGTCAGGCCGTAGAAGATCGTGCCCTGGGCGCTGCTGGCCGGCCCGAAGTCGAGGTGCACGTACTCGTTGATCTGGATGCAGAGGAAGGTCGCACCCAGCAGCAGGGTGAGGAGCAGTCCGACGCGCATCCCGGCCCGGTTCTCGGCCTTGGCCGACTCGAGCGCCCAGTGCATGGTGAAGCTCGAGGAGATGAGGATCGCGGTGTTGACGCCGGCGATGGCCACCGGCAGCTCCGTGCCCGCCGCCGGCCACTCGGCGCCGCCCACGACCCGGATGAAGAAGTACGC
>CADCVU010000131.1 GCA_902806245.1 uncultured Solirubrobacterales bacterium | reverse complement strand
GTCGGCCGCCGGCAGGCTCGCGCTGAGCGGCTCGCCATACATCAGCTCGTTAGAGCGCGGGATTCTCAACGCCGAAGCCGACGTGCAGGTCCCACCCCGTGCGAAGGTCCTCGATGGGGTCGCCGCTGTCAAGGCCATCAGCCCGCGTCGTGGACCGTGACGGCATACCCGTCCGGATCGCGCAACACGAACATCCGCCGAACGGCCCGTCGAACGGTGCCTGGACGATCTCGACGCCATCGGCGGCGAGCCGGTCGTGCAGCGGCTGCGCTTCGTCGGCGCCCATCCACAGCGCGACGCCCAGCCCAGGCTGGCCGGCGTCGAGATCGGTGCCCGGCAAGGGATCGCGAACGGCGAACGCGACGGGCTCGGTCACGAAGACGACTGCTCCGGGCGGCGAGGCGGGCGCGCGGCGCAGGCCGAGCCGCTGCTCGTAGAAGCTCGCCGCGCGCTCGAGGTCGCGGACCTGGAGGGCGAGGAAGTCGGGGCCGGTCACGGTGGGCATGGCGTTTCCTTTAGGTCGTCAAGGACTTGACGAGAGGAGTATGTCAACCTCTTGACGTGCGTCAAGTCGATTTCGAGGATTCCCCGGGCTACGCGCTAAAGCGCGCCCAGACCGCCCTGCGCGCCGCCATGGACGCCGAGCTACGCGAGCACGGGCTGAGCGTCCCGCAGTACTCCTCTCTCGAGCTGCTGGCTCAGCAGCCGGGCCTGTCGAACGCCGAGCTCGCCCGCGGCGCCTTTGTCACCCGCCAGGCCATGCACCAGCTCCTGGGCGGCCTGCGAACGGCCGGCCTCGTCACCGGCAGCGGCCGAGGGCGTGACGAGCGGCTATCCCTCACCCCCGCCGGCCATGAGCGCCTGACCGGCGCCTCTCAGGCCGTCGCCGCGGTCGAAGAGCAGATGCTCGCCAACTTCTCCGCCGATCGGCGCGAGCGCCTCTTGGCTGACCTCTGCGCGCTCGCCGACAACCTCACGCCCAGCGTCAACCGCTCATAGCTGGCGTCGATGGTGTCAGTGGAGCCCCGGCCCATAGCGGTCTCGTCGACGGGCTCCGCCACGGCGTGGGATCGGGCTAAAAGGCCACGACCTCGCCGACGGGAGTGTGCAGTAGCCGGTCCGCGAGACCGGCGGCGATGAAGGCGTCGACCGCTTCGTCGCGGCCCTGGGAGTAGTGAGTCCAGCCCTCGGCGTGGGCGATGGCGACTGCGCGTGCGCCGAGGAGCGTCGCGCTCACCTGGGCGCCGAGCCCATCCATCGTCAGCAGTTGGCCGTCGAACCACTCCGGGTTGCGCACCGCACCGACGAACTGGACGATCAGATCGGGGCTTCCGAGGCGATGGCCGATCTCCCGCACGTGGTCGAGCGAGGTGTTGTCGCCGGTGACGTAGACCGCTCCGAGATCCTCGGCGGCAAGCCAGAAGCCGGTCACCTTTCCGAGCACCGCTTCCACCCCCGCGGGACCGTGGCGAGCCGGAACCGCAGTGACGGTCACGGTCCCACCGTCGGGTCGCTCGAGCTCGGTCGACTCGAACGGCTGCAGTCCCCGCGCGGTGCCGCCGAGCCGCTCGGCGCCCCCCGGCGTGGACACTGTCAGCCTGACGTCCTGCAGCAGCTGGCGACCAGCCGTATCGAGGTTGTCGAAGTGCTCGTCATGGGAGAGCAGGACGGCATCGATGCGCCCGAGCTCGGCAGCCGACAGCGCGGGAGTGATCGTCTTCTCGCTCTCCATACCCCCTTGGCTGTAATGGCGCGGGAGGTCGAGGGTGGGATCGGTCAGAAGGCGTAGTCCGCCGAACCCGAGGACAACGGTCGGGCCTCCCACGAGCTGAATGGTCCTTTTGACGTTCATGTACTCATGCTCCCTTTCGTTGTCAACGCGATCACAGCTCTCGATGCAGCAGCGCTCGCCGCCGGGCCTTCTGCGTCGGCTCCCGCGCCGTCGTCTGCGGACGGACGAGCAGCCAGAACGCGGCGACGGCCCCCAGGCCGCAGGTGACGATGACGATCGCCATCGGCAGGGCCGTGTCAGTGCCCGCCACGCCGACCAGCGGCGCGGTGACCGCACCGACGGCGAACTGCGCGAGCCCCAGGAGCGCCGATGCGCTGCCGGCCGTGGACGGGTCGCCCTCTAGCGCGATGGCCGTCGCGCTGGGGATAACGATCCCGATGCTCGACACGACCAGGAAGAGCGCCGGCACGATGCCGGCCAGGCCGACCCCGCCGAGCACAACGACGGCGAGGAGCGCCACGCCGCCGGAGGCGCCGGTGGCGAGGCCGGCGCCGAGCACGAGGCGCGACCCGAGCCGCGCGATCAGCCGTGCGCTGATCTGCCCGGCGATGATGATGCCGACGGCATTGGCCGCGAACACGGCGCTGAACTGCGACGGCGAGAGCGAGTAGGTGTTCTGGAGCACGAACGGCGAGCCGGCGATGTAGGCGAACATGGCCGCGAAGGCCAGCCCGCTGGCCAGCGTGCAGCCCAGGAAGCGCCGCTGGCCCAGCAGCCTGCGGAAGACGCGAAGCGTGTCGGCCAATCCGCCGGCGCGGCGCAACGCGGGCGCGTGGGACTCGGGGACGAAGAGCAGCGTGCCCACGAGGATCAGCGCGCCGAGCCCGGCGAGCACGACGAACAGTCCGCGCCAGTCGGTGACGATCAGCAGCTGGCCCCCGAGGACCGGGGCGAGGATCGGCGCGAGGCCGGTGACCAGCAGCAGCCCGGCGAAGAGGCGCGCCGCCGCGGCGCCCGACCGCAGGTCGCGGACGATGGCGCGCGAGATGGCGATCCCCGCCGCGCCGGCCAGACCCTGGACGAAGCGCAGCGCGACCAGGGTCACGATCGACGGGGCGATCGCACAGGCCAGCGACGCGATGACGTAGGCGCCGGCACCAATCACTAGCGGCCGCCGGCGTCCGACGGCGTCGCTCCACGGCCCGCTGAGCAACTGGCCGGTGGCGAGCCCGAGCAGGCACGCCGTCAGCGTCAGCTGCGCGGCGGAGGCGCTCGCGCCGACGTCGTCGGCGAGCTCAGGTAACCCGGGTAGGTACAGATCGAGCGACAACGGGCCCACGGCGCTGAGCGCGCCGAGGACCACGACCGTCGCGCGGCTGACCCGCGGTTGTGCGCCTACCGACTCCACCGGCCTACAGCGCGCCCGCCAGCACCTCGGAGACCCGCCGCGGCGGGCGCCCCGTGAGCTCCTCCACCGTGTTCGGAGCCTGATCGAGGTGCCCGCCGCGGATCGCGGCGCCGAAGGAGGCCAGCAGGCCGGCGACCTCGGGCGGCAGCCCGGCGCCCTGCATGCCGGCGACGAACGCCTCGTCGTCGACGTTGGCCGCTGTGACGGGGGAGCCGCCGGCCGCAGAGTAGATCTTGGCGAGGTCATCGGCGCCGAGGAGCTCGGGACCGGTGACGTCGTAGACGCGGCCCGCGTGCTCCGAGCCCCCGGCGAGCCACGCGGCCGCGACCGCGGCGCAGTCCTCACGCGACACGTAGGCGCTACGCCCGGTGCCCTGGTTGTGATGGAGGGTGCCCGAGGCGAGTGCCGCCTGCGCCTCGGGGATGCGGAACTCGCTGTAGAGCGCATTGCGCAGAAGCGTCCACTCAAGCCCGCTCGCGGTGAGCAGCGCCTCGGTCTCGCGATGGTCGGCGGAGACCGCGGACGGGTTCTCGGGGGACGGGTTGGTGAACGAGGTGTACGCGACGGCGTGGACGCCGGCGCGCTTGGCGGCGTCGATCGCGTTGGCGTGCTGGGATACGCGCTGGCCGACGGCGTCGGTGGAGATGATCAGCAGCCGTTCGCCGCCGGCGAACGCCTCCAGGAGCGAGGCCGGGTCGTTGAAGTCTCCGCGGCGGGTCTCCGCGCCACGGGCAGCGAGGTCGGCAAGCTCCTCGGGACGGCGCGAGACGAGGACGACGGTGCTCGGCTCGACCTGGTCGAGCAGCAGTTCTGCGGTGCGGCGACCGAGGTGGCCGCTCGCGCCGGTGATGATGAGAGACATGCAGACTCCTATTCGTATGCATCGCGATTGCGATCTCAGCGCAAACGTAGCAGCCGTGATGACGGTTCATCTATGATGGAGCAATGGCCGTACCGACGAACACGCAGTTCGCCGTCGCCGTCCACGTCATGACGCTCCTGGCAGGCGTGCCCGACGAGGTGCTGAGCTCAGAGCGCCTGGCCGGCAGCGCAAACGCCAACCCGGTGCACGTCCGCCGGGTCCTCGGTGCGCTGCGCCGCGCGGGGCTCGTCAGCTCGCGGCCCGGCGTGCACGGCGGATGGCAGCTCGAGCGTGGCGCCCACACCGTCACGCTCGCTGAGGTGTGGCGCGCGGTCCAGGGCGACGACCCGCTGCTCGGGCTGCACGGCGCGGCGCCGGAGTGCTCGGTGGGCCAGCGCATCCAGCACGCGCTGGGAGACGTAGATCGCCGTGCGGCCCGGGCGGTCGAGCACGAGCTCGGGCGCACGACGATCGGCGACCTCGCGGACGACACGCGCGCTCGTGAGCTAGAGACAGCGCCGGCTCCAGCGCGCTAGCGGCGTGCCGGCCACGCGCGCCGCTGGCCTGGTCGGCGAGGTCTTCCTCCTCGGGTTGCTGGCACGGTCGGGGCCGCTCATCCCTCTGGTCTGTCGACTTGCTCGAGGATGTCGCGGCTCTGAGACAGCGCATCGCTCAACAGCTTGTTGCGTCGGTTGCGGAGGAGCTCGCGTAGCTGCTCGGCGAGGTCGCGTTCAGAAACGCTCACCATCGAGCGTGACGCGCTCGGGATGGGCTCCTCCGTGACGCCGCGCTCGCCGCGGCGGGCTTCGGGTCTCGATGATGAAGCCGACGAGGCGTTGCCTGCAACGTCATCAGCGAAAGCCGAGCGCATTCTCGACGCGGAATTTACTGGTGATCCGGTCGCAGACCTGCGAGCCGTTCTCCACCTGTAGTGGAGGTGGAGAACGGCGTCTTGCGCGAAAGCCGGGCGAAGCGTTAGTCAGGAAGCCGACGCAGCCTCGAAGATTGTGGCGAGTAAGCCGGGGAAGCGAGCATCGAGGTCGTCGCGACGCAGCGCGTTGAGACGGGCTGCCCCCTCCTGGCGCTGGTGGATCACGCCGGCTTCTCGAAGGACCTTGAAGTGATGCGTACAGGTCGACTTCGTAACCGGGACGTCAAAGCTTCCACAGGTGCGCTCGCCACCGGTGCCGGCCAAAGCCGAGACGATCCTCAGGCGCACGGGGTCACTCAGCGCGTGCAGGACAGCGCCGAGCTCGATCTCGTCGCGTGGGGGGTGAGTGATCTCTTCGGTCGCAGGGCTCGTCATTGGCGTCTAAGCAGTTTAGTACGTCGACCGTCGTACACCTGGTACTGTACGACACTCATCGTACAACAGCCACAGTGCCGGAGACCCGCATGAGCTACCCAGCAGCCACGAACGACCTCACCCCGACCAGACCGCTTCGGCTACAGCGAGGCGCGACCGCCCTCGTCGCCCAGTACATCCACGAGCTCTCGGGCCGTCACGCTGGCGTCGAGCGTAACCCCCCCTCGGCGGCCCCACGAGGTCGCGTCAGATCCGCACTCGCAAGGTGAGATCTGAGAGCGACCCGTCTGGCGAAGCCCTGAGTTCGCGCCGCCGCGGTCGTCGCCGGTCCCAGGTCCAGCCCGATGCGTAGCGCTTCTTTACGCCCCTACGAATCGCGGTCGAGCTCGCGCCGCCGTGTGACCAGACCCGCATACGACGAGTACTGGGTCAGGTCGCGGAGCAGGTCGATCGCCGGCTCCAGGTCGCGGTCGCCGAAAAGCGCCCGAGCCAGCTCGAAGAGACTCGCCCGGGCCGCTTGCACGCGCGCCTCGACATCTCGTCCCTTCGCGGTCAGCGACAGCTCGAGCCGCCGGCGATCGCCGGCGGCTGCCCCCGACGCTCCACGAGCTCCGCATCGACGAGGCGATCGACCAGCCGGCTTGGGTGACCGGCCTCGGCGATCAGGAGCTCTCCCAGGTCGTTGAGCGAGAGCGGCTCCGCCTGTCCGATGACCACGACCGCATCGGCCTGAGCCCCTGTCAGGCCAAGCGGTCGCATGACCTCGTTCGGGCGCCGCTGGCGGCGGTCACCGAGACTGGCTACAGCGGGACGCCGGACGAGATGGTCGCTCAGGGCCTGGCCTCGACCGGCGGGTTCGCGCAGGTCCTGTGCGCGCTGAAGGCGCTACTCGAGCACGACATCGAGCGGCACATCGTGCGCGACCACCTTGAGGCCGTCGGAGGCTGAATCGAGCCCCTCGGCGCCTCCGACGGTCGTCAAGCCTGGCTCAAGTGTCCGCCCGAACTCCGCAGAACGTTCGGGTAAGCCGGTCGCGCGCGCCACCGTCCGAGGACGAGCGGGGAGCGGTCGCATCGGAGAGAGTGATTCTGCCGGAACGGGTCTGGAAGATCGACCGGTTTCACGGCCGTCAGAGACGGCGAGACGCTCCGTGCTAGCGGGCGTGGCGGCCGCGCAGATACAGCCCTCGGAGAGCGATCGCC
>CADCVU010000130.1 GCA_902806245.1 uncultured Solirubrobacterales bacterium | reverse complement strand
GCCGTCTGCTCGAGGCGGGCGGCGAAGCGCAGGGCGGCGCGGCCGTCGTCGAAGCGGGGCAGCTCGTAGCGCGGCCGCGCGCGGCGGGGCTCGGCGCCCATCTGGCGGATCGTGAGGGCGAGGCGCTCGGCGTGCTCGGCCTCCTGCTCGGAGAACCGCCGGGCGACCATGGCGAGCTCGCCCCGCTGCTTGCGGGCGACCGCCGCGTAGGCGGCCACCGCGAAGTACTCCCGGTCGAGCGCCGCGCCGAGCAGCTCGAGGTCGTCCACCGGCCGCGCGCCGCCGCCACCGGAGTCCTTCGAGCAGCCGCCGAGCACGAGGGCGGCGCCGCCGGCCCCGGCGAGTGAGAGAAAGCGCCGGCGCGACTGGGTGGCCCCCGGCCGGGTCACCACCAGACGGTCGAGTCCAGCTTCTCGATCTCGTCGACGGGGCGCGTGTAGAGGCCCGAGGACAGGTACTTCCAGCCGTCGTCGCAGACGATGAAGACGATGTTGCCCTCGTCCATCTCGCGGGCGATGCGCACGGCGATGGAGGCGATGGCGCCCGAGGAGACGCCGGCGAAGATGCCCTCCTCGTCGAGGAGCCTGCGCGTCCAGACGATGGCGTCGTGGTTCGTGACGAAGATCTTGCGGTCCAGCAGCGACAGGTCGATGATCGGCGGGATGAACCCGTCGTCGAGGGAGCGCAGCCCCTGCACGGGCTCGCCCTGCATGGGCTCGGCGGCGACGATCTTGACCCGGTCGCCCAGCTCCTCGCGCAGGCGCCGGCCGACGCCCATGAGCGTCCCGCCCGTGCCCAGGCCGGCCACGAAGGCGGAGACGTCGTCGAGCTCGGCGAGGATCTCGGGCCCCGTGCCGTGGTAGTGCGCGTCGGGGTTCGCCTGGTTGCCGTACTGGTAGGGCATGTAGTACGACGCGTCGGCCTCGGCCATCTCGAGCGCCATCGCCACCGCGCCGTTGGAGCCCTGGTCGCCGGGCGAGTAGACGATCTCGGCGCCGTACATCGTGAGCAGCTGGGTGCGCTCGGGCGTCACGTTGTCGGGCATGACGACCTTGAGCCGGTAGCCCTTGCGCGAGCAGATCATCGCGAGCGAGATGCCCGTGTTGCCCGAGGTGGGCTCGAGGATGGTCTGGCCCGGGCGGATGGCGCCGCGCTCCTCGGCGTCCTCGATGAGCGCCCGCGCGACGCGGTCCTTGACCGAGCCGGTCGGGTTGTGGGACTCGAGCTTGGCCCAGATGCGGACGCCCGGCGAGGGCGAGAGCCGCTTGAGCTCCACGAGCGGCGTGTTGCCGATCGCCTGCACGATGTCGCCGTAGCGGCCCCCGCAGGGCCGGTTCTCGAGGCGAGGAACCATGCTTCAGGAAGTATAGCCACGGGGATTCGTGCATCCTCGGGGTATGAGCCGCCGTAGTGACTGAGATCAGACAGCTCGAAGGGAGACCGATGGACCCCACGACGGAGCAGCCGGGCGCGCTCGACGCGTTGCGGCGCGACCCGACATCGCGCAAGCGCTTCCTGCGGATGGGCGGTGCCGGCGTCGCCGGGGCCCTCGCCATGACGCTCGCCGCCTGCGGTGCCGAGGAGGAGAAGGAGCCGAGCGTCGCCGAGGCCGCCGAGGAGGCCGCCAAGACCGTCTCCGAGCCCGACCCCGGGCTGAAGTCCTTCGGGTCCGGCGACATCGGGATCGCCAACTACGCGCTCACGCTCGAGCACATCGAGACGGCGTTCTACGAGAAGGCCGCCGAGTCCGGCGTCCTCACCGGCGAGGCCCTCGAGCTCGCGCGCCGCTTCGGCGAGCAGGAGCGCACCCACGTCGAGGCGCTCACCGAGCTCATCGAGAAGGCCGGCGGCAAGCCCGCCTCCGCGCCCAAGACGAAGTTCCCGCTCGAGGACCAGGCCGCCATCCTCGAGCTCGCCCACACGGTCGAGGAGCTCGGCGCCAACGCCTACCTCGGTCAGGCCGCGCGCATCGAGTCGCCGGAGATCCTCGCCGCCGCGCTCTCCATCCACTCCGTCGAGGCCCGGCACGCGGCCGCGCTGGCCGAGGTCATCGGCCTGCCGCCCGCTCCCGACACCTTCGCCAAGCCGGTGGACGCGGCGACGGTCCTGGCCGCCGTCAAGCCCTTCCTCCCCGCCTAGGAGCCTCGAGACCATGACCCAGCACAAGCCATTCCCCGGCACGGTGGAGGTGCGCGGGATGACCCGCAGCGCGTTCATCCTGCGCGGCGCCCTGGCCGCCGGCGCGCTCTACGGCGCGGGCGCGGCCACGCCGATCGTCGGCCGCGCGCTCGCCCAGGGCTCGGACGTCGACATCCTCAACTTCGCGCTGACGCTCGAGTACCTCGAGGCGGAGTTCTACTCCCTCGCGCGCGACGTCAAGCTCCGGCCCGAGCTCTCGGAGCTCGCCGTCCAGTTCGGCGAGGACGAGCGCCAGCACGTCGACGCCCTCGTGGGCACGATCCGCGCCCTCGGGGCCAAGCCCGAGTCCAAGCCGTCGTTCTCGATCGAGATGAAGGACGAGCGCGACTTCCTGCGCCTCGCGGTCGAGCTCGAGGACACGGGCGTCTCGGCCTACAACGGCGCCGCGCCGCGCATCGAGGACAAG
>CADCVU010000129.1 GCA_902806245.1 uncultured Solirubrobacterales bacterium | reverse complement strand
GCGCGCGTCGAGGCGATCGACGACGAGCCGTCGGGCTTCGCGTCCTCGGCCTGGCGACCGCAGGAGGCGATGCTCCCCCACGAGGCCGACCGGACGATCCGCCAGCTCAACCGCTTCCTCAGGAGCCCGGTCCCCCAGGCCGGCGGCTCGCGGGCCTCGCTCCTGAACGCGGTGCTCACGGGGGACCTCGCCGACTCCCAGCAGCGCAACGAGACCGAGTGGGTCGTGAGCCTGCTCGAGGGCGGGACCTTCCGGGGCGGCAGGCGCGTCACCAACATGCTCGACCCGAGCAGCGGCACCAAGGACCTCGACGGACTCGGCTGCACGGGCGCGGAGCGCGACAGAGCGAACCCGCGCCTCTACACCGGCGTCCAGGACTACGAGGACTACCCGGGCGGCGCCGGCGACGACACCTTCTACGACCCGGAGGACCCCGCGCGCTACGACTCGGGCGACTGGCCTCGCTACGACGGTCTGCTCGACCGCGCGCAGCGACCCTTCGCGGTCGAGGGCCTGAAGGTTCCCTCCTACGTCGCGTTCGGCAACCACGACAACCTGGTCCAGGGCAACGAGCGGGCGAGCCAGGGCATCGAGCAGGTGGCGACCGGGTGCGTCAAGCCGCTCACCGGCAACCCCCGTGGCACCGGCGGTCGGAACCCCGACGACTTTCCCGACGGACTGCCCCCGTTCGGCGATCTGCTCGACCCGGCCAAGCTGCTCGCGCTTCCGTCCTCCGGGAAGCTGCTCGTACCCCGCGACGAGAGGCGTCAGTTCGTCGACAAGGCGCAGTCGAAGCGCATCTACCGGACCGGCAGGCAGCGCGACCAGCATGGGTTCGCCTTCGTCGATGCCGCAGAGCGCAGAGCGTCCCGCGACAACGCCTCCTACTACGACTTCTCACCGAAGCCGGGGATCCGCAACGTGATCGTCGACACCGTCTCCGAGGGCGGCCAGACGCCGCAGTCCTCGGAGGGCAACATCGACGACCCGCAGTTCCGCTGGCTGGAGCGCACGCTCGCGGCGGCCCGCCGCCGCGACGAGCTGGTCTTCGTGTTCAGCCACCACGCGCCGAGCTCGAGCCAGGGGGCCGACGTGCCCGACGAGTCGTCCCCGCCCTGCTCCGGCGCGCGCGACGAGCACGGGCACGACCCCAACCCCGGCTGTGACCGCGACCCGCGGTCCTCTACGCCGATCCGCCTCGGCGACGACACGATCGGCCTGCTGCACCGCTTCCCCAACGTCGTCGCCTACGTGGCTGGCCACTCCCACGAGAACGCGATCACCCCGATCAAGAACGGCAGGGGCGGCGGCTTCTGGGAGATCAAGAGCCCGGCGGTCGCCGACTGGACGACGCACCATCGCCTGCTCGAGGTCATGGACAACCGCGACGGCACGCTGTCGCTGTTCGGGACGCTGCTCGACTTCGACTCTCCGGTGCGCGCGCCCCGTTCGGGAACCAACGCGAGCGTGTTCAGCGCCAACACGCTCGCCTCGGTCGGACGCACGCTCACCTACAACGACCCTCAGCAGGGCCCCGACGGCTCGCAGGGCCAACGCGAGGACCGCAACGTCGAGCTGCTGCTGCGCGATCCGCGCCGCGGCGGCGCGGGCGGCGCGGCACCGGCGAAGAAGCCGATCAACGGCACCGCTGGCGACGACGAGCTGCGCGGGACCTCCGGCGACGACGTGATCAACTGCGGCGCCGGGAACGACCGGGTGTTCGCGGGCTCCGGAAACGACGTCGTCAACTGCGGACCCGGCAACGACGAGATCCACGGCGGCTCGGGCAACGACCGCCTCGCCGGCGGTGAGGGCAACGACCGCATCTTCGGCGACTCCGGCAACGATCGCGTCGACGGCGGTCCCGGGCGCGACGAGGGCTTCGGCGCCTCGGGCACCGACACGTTCCTGGCGGTCGAGGAGCGCCAGCAGAACTGAGTGGCGGCCTAGCCGCGCTCCGCCAGCTCCCGCGCTCGCGCGAAGACCGCATCGATCATCTCCTCGGTCAGCCGTCCCGTGAAGGTGTTCTGCTGGCTGGGGTGGAAGCAGCCGAGCACGGTGCGACCGTCGGGCAGCGCGTGCTCGACGCCGTGGCCGAACCTTGGCCGGGGCCGCGCGAGATCGAGGAGGCGTCCGGCGGCGTCCCAGGCGAAACCGCCGAGACAGACGATCGCGCGCACCTCGGCCAGCAGTCCGAGCTCCTCGGACGCGTAGGGCAGGCAGTTGTCGCGCTCGGAGGGCAGAGGCTTGTTGGCCGGCGGGGCGCAGCGGACGGCCGCGGCGACGAAAGCGTCGTCCAGTCTCAGGCCATCGCCCGGATGCAGGGAGGTCGGCTGGTTGGCGAAGCCGGTGCGGTGCATCGAGGCGTACAGCCAGTCGGCCGAGCGGTCGCCGGTGAACACTCGCCCGGTGCGGTTGCCGCCGTGCGCCGCCGGCGCGAGACCGAGCACGTAGACGCGCGCCGCCGGGTCGCCGAAGCCCGGCAGCGGACGCCCCCAGTACTCCTCGTCGCGGAAGGCCGCGCGCTTCTCGCGGGCGACGCGCTCGCGCCACTCGACCAGCCGCGGGCAGCGTCGGCAGCCGGTGACGCGGCGCTCGAGCGCGGCGAGCTCGTCCACGTTCGGCAGCGTCGCCGCCACGCCGATCAGGCCTTGAGCCTGCGCCCCGTGGAGAACAGCCACTGCGCCCAGCCGTAGAGCGGCAGCGCAAAGGCGGCGATCACCGCGAGCGATACGCCGGCCCCGACGTCGCTCTGGCCGATGAACCCGTAGCGGATCGCGTTGACCAGGTAGAACAGCGGGTTGGCGTGCGAGATCAGCTCCCAGGGCGCCGGCAGAGTCGCCACGGAGTAGAAGACACCGCCCAGGAAGACGAGCGGCAGGATGACGATGTTGGAGACGAAGGTGTGGTTGTCGAAGGTCTCGGCGAAGATGCCGACGATCGTCCCGAGCGCACTGAAGGCGATCAGGCCGAGGAGAACGGCGACGAGCAGCACGAGCGAATGCTCGACGCCGATTCCGGTCAGCGGGATGGCCAGCGCCACGAGGCCGAGGCCGATGGCCAGCGAGCGCACGATCCCGCCGATCGCGTAGCCGAGGTTGACCTGCCAGGGGTGCATCGGGGCGGAGAGCACGTCGTGGATGTAGCCGTCCTGGCGGCCCTGGAAGACCGAGGCCGATGTGTTGTTGTAGGCGGCCTGGACCATGGCCATCGCGATCAGGCCGGGAACGATGAAGACCTCGTAGTCGAGGCCGCCGAAGTCGCGGATCCGAGCCCCGAGCGAGAGCCCGAAGACGACGATGAAGAGGATCGAGGACACGACCGGTGCCAGCACGGTCTGGGTCCAGACCTTGTACACGCGCAGGCACTCGCGGCGCGCGAGCCAGCCGAGGCCGACGAGCCCGGCGCGCCAGCCGCGGTCGGGCGGGAGGGCTGCGCCGCGGGTCGGAGTCGCCGCGGGGCCGGCGGCGTCTGTGGCGCTCATCGCCCTGCGCCCGTGGCTGCGGCGCTCGCGGCCGCGCCGTCACCGGCCACCGGCCCGGCCTCGTCGGAGCGCCCCGCGCCGACGGTCTTCATGTAGACCTCGGTCAGCGAGGCGGCGTCGAAGCGCTCGCGCAGCCCGTCCGCGGTGTCGCGGGCCACGAGCCGACCGCCGCCGATCAGCGCGATCTCCTCGCACAGCTCCTCGGCCTCCTCGAGGTAGTGCGTGGTCAGGAGGATCGTCGTGCCCTCGGCGTGCAGGCGGCGGATGTAGAGCCACAGCTCCTGGCGCAGCTCCACGTCGACCCCGGCGGTCGGCTCGTCGAGGATGACCAGCCGCGGGCGGTGCATGAGCGCCCGGGCCAGCAGCAGGCGACGGCGCATCCCGCCCGAGAGCTTCGGCGTGCGCACCTTCGCCTTGGCGCGCAGGTCGAAGACCTCGATCATCTCGGCGGCGCGCCTGCGCGCGTCGCTGCGGCCCATGCCGAAGTAGCCGCCGTGGTACACGAGTGTCTCCTCTACGGTCAGGAACCGGTCGAGGTTGACGTCCTGCTCGGCGAGGCCGACGACGCGGCGGGCGGCGAGCGTGTGCGCCGGCTCGCCGAAGACCAGCACCTCTCCTGCACTTACCCGGACCAGGTTGCAGATCGCGCTTATGAGGGTGGTCTTGCCGGCGCCGTTGGGGCCGAGCAGACCGAAGAAGCAGCCCGCGGGGACGGCGAGGTCGAAGTTCTCGAGGGCGAGGGTGCCGTCGTCGTAGCGCTTGGTGAGGGCGCGGAGCTCGAGGGCGGGTGTCTCGACCGGCATCCCGTTCTAGGTTAGGACGCATACTCGTCCGTCTCGCCGTATAGCCGATACGCTATGGTCGTGGTGAGTCTTGGACAGATCGTCCGTGAAGTCCGCGAGCGTCGCGGGCTGACGCAGTCCTCACTGGCCATCCGCGCCGGGACGCGCCAGGCCACCATCAGCCGGATCGAGCGTGGAGAGGAGTCGCCGAGCTACGAGCGCTTCGAGCAGCTCCTGCTCGTGATGGGAGAGCGTCCGGTGCTGAGAACAGAACCGCTCGAGCACGCCTGCGATCCGCTGCATCTCGAGGAGGAGCGCGGTCTGACGATGGAGCGCCGCCTCGAGCGCTCGTTCGGATGGAACAACTTCGCCGGCAAGATCGCCGGGACAGCGCGACGGGTCGAGCGGAATAGTTGAGCCCGCTCTGGCGAGGGCGCCAGGAGCAACACGGTGCCGACAGCCCGCCGGAGGACCTCCCGACCAACCCTGCTCAGGTCTTCGCCGCGCTCGAGCGCCACGGGGTCGAGTACGTGACCATCGGCGGCGTTGCGGTGCAGGCCCACGGGCACACTCGCACGACCAAGGACGTCGACATCCTTACGGCGCCGGGCCGAGAGAATCTCGTCCGCCTGGGCGCCGCGCTCGCCGAGCTAGGCGCCCACCTGAAGGGCGTCGACGCGCACCTGCTTCCCATCGATCCGACCTCCGCGGTCGACCTCGAACGCGGAGCGAACTTCAAGCTCGCCACGACTGCGGGCGGGCTGGACGTCTGGACCGACGCCGCGGAGCTCAAGGGCTCGCCCCCGTGGCCTGAGATCCGCAGCCGAGCGGTAAGCGTTCAAGTCGCGGGAACCACGGTGTGGATAGTCGGACTCGACGATCTCGTTCGGTTGAAGCGCGCCGCCGGTCGCGAGGTCGACCTCAACGACATCGCGGTCCTCACTTCCGGCCAGTAGAACCCCCCCTCCTTCGCTCGCCTTACTCCGCCAGCGCGCGCCCGTACTGGCGCTCGTAGTACTCGCGGTAGTCGCCCGAGCGGATCGGGCCCCACCACCACTCGTTCTCGCGGTACCAGTCGACGGTCCGCCCAAGCCCCTCGTAGAAGTGCACCTGCGCCTCCCAGCCGAGCGCCCGCACCTTGTCGGCCGACAGCGAGTAGCGCACGTCGTGGCCGGGGCGGTCGCGCACGTACTCGATCAGCGAGTCGTCGCGGCCGGTGGAGGCGAGGATGCGCCGCACGACGTCGATGTTCTCGAGCTCGTCCGGCCCGCCGACGTTGTAGACCTCGCCGCGGCGGCCCTCCCGCAGGACGAGGTCGATGGCTCGGGCGAAGTCCTCGACCCAGAGCCAATTGCGCACCTGGCGCCCGTCGCCGTAGACCGGCAGGAAGTCGTCGTGGAGCGCGTTGAGGACCGACAGCGGGATCAGCTTCTCGGGATACTGACGCGGGCCGTAGTTGTTCGAGCCGCGGCAGATCACCGCGTCCAGGCCGTAGGTGTGCGCGTGGGCGGAGACCAGCAGATCGCCCGCGGCCTTGGTCGCGCTGTAGGGCGAGGAGGGATCGAGCGGCGAGCTCTCCGTGAACGTTCCCTCGGCGATCGAGCCGTAGACCTCGTCGGTCGAGACCTGGAGGTAGCGCTCGACGCCGAGGGCCCGCGCGGTCTCGAGCAGGACCGTGGTGCCGATCACGTGGGTGATGGCGAAGCCCTCCTCGCCGGCGATCGAGCGGTCGACGTGGGACTCGGCGGCGAAGTTGACCACCGCGTCGCAGCCCTCCATGGCCCCGCGCACGGCGCCGCGGTCCTCGATGGCGCCGTGGTGGAACTCGATCCGGTCCTCGATTTCGGCCAGGTTCTCGCGGCGCCCGGCGTAGGTCAGCTTGTCGAGCACGACGACCTCGTCGTCGGGGCGCGCCTCGAGGGCGATCCGCACGAACGTCGAGCCGATGAAGCCGGCGGCTCCGGTGACGAGCAGCTTCACGCCGGCACCTGCGCGCGCCGAGCTCGCGCCCCGAGGTAGGTCTGGAGACTCTCCTGCCAGGGATGCAGCCGTGGCGTGGCCGCACGCTCGGAGGCCAGAGCGGAGAAGGCCGGCCGGGGCGCCGGGCGAGCCATCTCGGCGGTGGTGATCGCCACGACGCGGCAGTCGACCCCCGCGCGCGCGAAGGTCTCGGTGGCGAGCTCGGCCCAGGAGCAGGCGCCGGCCCCGGCGACGTGGTGGACGCCGTGGTCCTCGGTGGCGATCAGCGCCAGGAGCGCCTCGGCCAGGTCGGGGCAGAACGTCGGCGAGCCGACCTGGTCGTCGACCACGCGGACCTCGTCGCGCTCGCGTCCGAGCCGGAGCATGGTGTCGACGAAGTTGCGCCCGCCGAGCCCGAACAGCCACGCCGAGCGGACCACGAAGTGGCGCGGGTTCACCGCGATGGTCGACTCCTCCCCGGCGAGCTTCGACTCGCCGTAGGCCGACAGCGGCGCGGTCGCGTCCGACTCGACGTAGGGCTCGCCCTTGCGTCCGTCGAACACGTAGTCGGAGGAGAGGTGGAGGATCGAGGCGCCGACCTCGGCGGCGGCCGCGGCGACCACGCCGGGGGCGCGGCCGTTGAGCTCAAAGGCGGGTTCGCGCTCGTCCTCCGCGCCGTCCACGTTGGTGTAGGCCGCGCAGTTGACCACGGCGTCGGGACGCTCGGCCTCGAGCCGCCGGCGGACGGACTCGCCCGCGGTCACGTCGAGCTCAGGGCGGCCGAGAGCGACGACGCCGTGGCCGGCGAGCCGCGCCGCGGCCACGACCTCCTGTCCGAGCATCCCGCCGGCCCCGGTGACCAGCAGCTTCAGGCGCTCCGCGCTCAAAGGATCGCGATCTCCGCGTTGTCGCCGACCACGAGCCGGTAGGCGTGCGGCAGGGCCGGGCTGCGCCCGATCCGAACGTTGCGCCCGATCAGGCTCGCCTCGATCCGTCCCTGGAGCCCCTCGACGGTCGAGTCGGCGAGCACGATCGAGTGCTCGATCTCGCAGCGCTCGATGCGCACGCCCTCGCCGATCGCCGTGTACGGACCGACGTAGGCGTCGCGCACCACCGAGCCCGCGCCGACGATGGCCGGTCCGCGCACGGTGGCGCGCTCGAGCCGCGCGCCCGCCTCGACGCTCACGCGTCCCTCGATGCGCGCGTCCACCAGCTCACCCTCGGTCTTCCCGATGAGGTCGTCGAGGATCAGCCGGTTGGCCTCGAGCATGTCCTCGACCTGCCCGGTGTCCTTCCACCATCCCTGTACGACGTGAGGGTCCACGCGCATCCGCGCGTTGACCAGGTGCTGGATGGCGTCGGTGATCTCGAGCTCGCCGCGGCCCGACGGCTCGATCGCCCGCGCCGCGTCGAAGATCTTCGCCGAGAACATGTACACGCCCACGAGCGCGAGGTTGGTCCTCGGCTCGGGTGGCTTCTCGACTAGCCGGGCCACGCGGTTGTCGCCGTCGAGCTCGGCCACCCCGTAGTTGTGCGGGTCGGGCACCGGCGTCAGGAGGATGAGCGCCTCCGGGCTCTCGGCGCGAAAGGCCTCGACGAGGTCGGTGATGCCGTCGCGCAGCAGGTTGTCGCCCAGGTACATCACGAACGGCGAGTCGCCCAGGAACGGCTCGGCGGTGAGGACGGCGTGCGCCAGCCCGAGCGGCGCGTCCTGCTCGATGTAGGTGATCGAGACGCCGAAGCGCTCGCCGTCGCCCGCCGCGGCGCGGATCTCCCCGCCGGTCTCGGGGGCGATGACGATGCCGACCTCGCGGATGCCGGCGGCCGCCATGGCCTCGATCCCGTAGAAGAGGACGGGCTTGTTGGCCACGGGAACGAGCTGCTTGGCGGAGGTGTGGGTGATCGGGCGCAGCCGCGTGCCCTTGCCGCCCGAGAGGATGAGTCCCTTTAGATCCGGCACGCGCGCGAGACTAGTAGCTGTCGCCGAGCTTGCGGTGGTCCCACGAGACGATCCTCGTCGGCGTGAAGCGCAT
>CADCVU010000128.1 GCA_902806245.1 uncultured Solirubrobacterales bacterium | reverse complement strand
TGTTGCGCCGCCATGCCCGCGGCCGCTGAATGGAGTCCTTCCAGCATGCGGTCCTCTTCGGTTTAGAGCCCGGACCTCTGCATGGCAGTCCAGCCGAGGGCTCGATTGGTTCAGTAGGTGAATCGGCAGGAACTGCGAGAACTTGAACTGCTTTCGTCCGGCCGGACTTCGCTGCGCTCGTCCTCTGGACGACGTCAGCTGGCCTAGCCGCTCAAGTTCCCCACCTGGTTCGCGGCCTTGCCCAGCGTCTCGTCGATCGTCGTGATGACGCGCTGGCCGGCCTCGAAGGCGCGCATGGAGGCGATCATGTCGACCATGGAGCGGGCCGGATCGGCGCCTGAGCCCTCCAGGGCGCCGGCGCGGACCTGGCCGACCGGGCCGCCGCCGGGGTTGCCGGCGACGAGCGAGTCGCCGTCCTTGCGGGGGCCGTTCAGATTGACCACCTGCAGCTGGCGCGGATCGACGCGGCCGTCGGCGCCGACCTGCACGGGCCCCCCGCCGCGGCCGAGGACGGGATCGCCCTGCGGCGTGACGAGGATGCCCTGCGGCGAGACGGTGAACTGGCCGTTGCGCGTGTACCGCGCGCCGCGATCGGTCTGCACCGCGAAGAAGCCCTCGCCGGTGATCGCGAAGTCGAGCGGCTCGCCCGTCTCCCGGGCCGGCATGGGGGTCCAGTCGGTCTGCACGACGTCGACCTGCACCGCGGTCCCCTGCGGGCCGATGACCTGGCCGGTCACGCCGTTGGCGAGCATCATCTCGCCGAAGTCGCGCTGGGCGGTCCGGTCGGCCTTGTAGCCGGGGGTCGAGGCGTTGGAGAGGTCGTTCGCGATCTGCTCCTGGCGCACCTGCTCGGCGAGCATGCCGGAGGCGGCGATGTAAAGGCCACGGTCCATATAGCTCCTCCTATCGGCGCTACGGCATCCTTCTTGAGATGCATCCCGTCTCCCTGGACGCCGCGCTGATCCGGCTGCAGCTCCCCGAGCTCGTCCTGAAGGAGGGGATGAGCGTCGTGGCGCGGGTCGCGTCGCGGGGCGAGGGGGCCAAGGGCGCGCTCATCCTGGCCGGCCAGCTGCTGAAGGCCTCGCTGCCCGACGGCGTGCGCGCGGGGGACACGCTGCGCCTCGCGGTGTCGGAGATCAGCCCTGAGCGCGTGGTGCTCCAGCTCGTCGAGCGCACACCCGCGGAGCCCGGGCAGCAGGCCCAGGCCCAACCGCAGGCGCAGGCGCAGGCGCAGGCGCAGGCCCAGATGCCGACCGCGCTGCCGGGCCTGGCGCC
Organism: uncultured Solirubrobacterales bacterium; assembly: GCA_902806245.1. Taxonomy (GTDB): domain Bacteria; phylum Actinomycetota; class Thermoleophilia; order Solirubrobacterales; family Thermoleophilaceae; genus JACCUC01. The sequence continues at coordinate 2,181 of CADCVU010000128.1, read as the reverse complement.
GCCGCCCGCCCAGAACGAGCTGCGAGACGCCGATCCCGACGGCGGCGAGGGCGGGCGCCGCGAGGGCGGGGGAGACGGGCGGTCCGGCGTGTCGCTGGTCTACGAGACCCCCAGGCTCGGCCGCCTGGACCTGCGGATCGATCGCGGCCCGGAGGGCGTCGTGGCCACGATCGGCGTGCCGGCGGGCGCCCACGCCCTCGCGCACGCGCGCGCGGAAACCCTGCGCCAGGCGCTCGAGGCACGCACCGGCGTTCCGGCCGTCGTCCGCATCGCCGCCCGCCGCGAGCCCTTCGACGCCTATGCCTGAGAAGCGCGAGAAGGCGGTCGCCCTCCGCTACACGGGATCGGGCGCGCCGAAGATCGCGGCCAAGGGCGAGGGCCACGTCGCCGAGCGCATCCGCGCGGCGGCCGAGGCGGCCGGCGTGCCCGTCCGCCGCGACCCCGCCCTCGTCGCCGCGCTCTCCACGCTCGAGCTCGAGCGGGAGATCCCGGAGGAGCTCTACGTCGCGGTCGCGGAGGTGCTGTCGTGGGCGTACCAGCTCGATGCCGCGTCGTCCAAAGGGCGGCCGGCTGTAGGCCGACCGGACGCATAGGCCCCCTTCGGATTCCGTAATTACCCCGTTCGGGTGATGTAGGGCCGCTCCCAGGGGCCGATACAGGCTGCGTCCGCTGTTCTCAAGCCGCCGCCTCTTCCCCCTCCGCCAGGAGCACTGACCTCTCACCATGTCCGCCGCCACCGCCACGCCCGCCCAGACCAAGCGCAAGGTCTCCACAGACGATGCCCTGGCCCTCTGGCGCGAGTACAAGGCGACCGGCGACCTCCAGGTCCGCAACCGGCTCGTCATGACGTACGCGCCGCTCGTGAAGTACATCGTCTTCAAGAAGGTCCGCGAGCTGCCGGCCCGCTGCGAGGTGGAGGACTTCATCTCCTGCGGCCTCGAGGCGCTGATCGCGTCGATCGACCGCTACGACCCGGAGAAGGGCGCCACGCTCGAGCAGTTCGCCTGGACCCGCATCCACGGCGCGGTGCTCGACGAGCTCCGCCGCCAGGACTGGGCCCCGCGCTCGCTGCGCCGCTGGGAGCGCGACATCGCCAAGGCCCGCGAGCAGTTCACGGGCGTCCACGGCCGCCGGCCCTCCCGCGAGGAGCTCGCCGAGCTGCTCTCGATCTCCGTCGAGGAGCTGCGCCGCCGCGAGGACGACATCTCCGTCTCCGACGTCACCTCGCTCAACACGCTGGTCATCTCCGACGAGGAGACCACGGTCGAGCGCCTCGACACGATCGCCCACACCGACGAGCGCCTCGACCCCGAGCACGCCGCCGCGACGACCCAGGCCAAGGAGCGCTTCCGCCGCGCGTTCGACCGCCTGCCGCGCCGCGAGCGCGAGGTCGCCGTCCTGCTCTACGTCAAGAACCTCACCCTGCGCGAGATCGGCGACATCCTCGGCGTCTCGGAGAGCCGCGTCTGCCAGATCCACTCGCAGCTCAAGCGCACGCTCAAGCAGCAGCTCGCCGACGACGCCTCGCTGTTCTCGGCAGTGGGCTAGGTAACGTCGTCCAGAACCCGAGCGTCAGCGATGGGTGGCCGGACGAAATCGAGTATTCGCGGCCCAGGATTAAAGTTCTCCTGGGCCGGGGCGATGACCCGACCATGACCCTTGGAATCGGACAAACCGGGACTCTGCCGCCCGCGCAGGCGGCGGCCTCGCGGACCCGCTTCGTCCCCACGGAGCCGGCGGAGCCCGTCGCGCCCCCGAAGGGCGCGGACCGGGTCGAGCTGAGCACCCCTCCCACACCTCCCATCCCTCCGGAGCTGCACAAGGAGATCGACGCCGCCTACCAGCGGGCGATCGACCTCGCCTCCCAGAACCGCGAGCTGCACTTCTCAAAGGACGAGGAGACCGGCCGCGTGATCGTCCAGGTCCGTGACCTCGAAGGCCACGTGATCCGCACGATCCCGAACGAGGACGCCCTCCACGTGGCAGCGGGGGCGGCGCTCTAGGACCATGGGCACGCTCGGACTCTCAGGGCTCGCGTCCGGCGTGGACACGGGCGGGATCGTGGACAAGCTCATGGCGATCGAACGCCAGAGCCTCAACCGCATCTCGCTCGCCAAGCAGCGCGCGCAGGCCCGGCAGACCGGGCTCAAGGACATCACCGCCAAGCTCACGGCGCTCAAG
>CADCVU010000127.1 GCA_902806245.1 uncultured Solirubrobacterales bacterium | reverse complement strand
TCGACCTCGGCGGCCACCGGTTCTTCACCAAGGCCAAGGAGGTCGACGCCCTCTGGCACGAGATCATGCGCGAGGAGTTCCTCAAGCGTCCGCGCATGTCGCGCATCTACTGGAACCGGAAGTTCCTCCACTACCCGCTGCGCGGTCCCGACGTGATCAAGAAGCTCGGTCCGATCGAGCTGACGCGCGCGATGCTCTCCTACCTGCGCGCCGCGCTGAAGCGCAACAAGGGCAACGAGCAGACCTTCGAGGAATGGGTCTCCAACCGGTTCGGCAAGCGGCTGTTCAACCTCTTCTTCAAGTCGTACACCGAGAAGGTGTGGGGCGTCCCGACCTCGGAGATCCGCGCCGAGTGGGCCGCGCAGCGGATCAAGAACCTCAACTTCTTCTCGGCGGCCAAGGCGGCCTTCTTCGGGAACAAGGACGACGAGCACACCAGCCTCATCGGCGAGTTCAACTACCCGCGCTACGGACCGGGCCAGATGTGGGAGACGATGGCCGACGACATCCGCCGGCTCGGCGGCGAGATCCGCATGAGCACTCCGGTCACGGAGATCGAGGTCCGCGACGGTCGCGCCGTCTCGGTGATCGCCGGCGGCGAGCGTCACGAGTCGCCCGCGATCATCTCCTCGCTGCCGCTGCGCAACCTCGTCGGCCTCGTCGACCCCGCGGCGCCCGAGACGGTTCGCGAGGCCGCGCGAGGGATCCGCTACCGCGACTTCCTGACCATCTCACTCGTCCTCGACGGCGAGGACCTGTTCCCCGACAACTGGATCTACATCCACGAGCCGGGCGTGCAGGTCGGGCGAATCCAGAACTTCCGCTCGTGGAGTCCCTGGATGGTTCCCGACCCCAACAAGGCCTGCGTGGGGATGGAATACTTCTGCTTCGCGGGCGACGAGCTGTGGAACACCGACGACGAGGAGCTCGTCCGCCTCGGCGCCCGCGAGCTCGAACAGCTCGGCCTGGCGCGTGCGGACAAGGTCGACTTCGGCTTCGCGGTGAGGGTGCCCAAGGCCTACCCGATGTACGACGCCGACTACGCCGAGCGCGTCGCCACGATCCGCTCGTGGCTCGACCCGCTGGCCAACCTGCAGCAGGTCGGGCGTAACGGCCTGCACCGCTACAACAACTCCGACCACTCGATGCTCACGGCGATGCGAGCCGTGGAGAACCTCGTGGACGGGACCCAGCACGACATCTGGGCGGTCAACGCCGAGTCGGTCTACCACGAGGAGGGCGTCGAGGACGAGCAGCCCTATCGGGAGGCCCCGGAGACGCCGTCGATGGCACAGCCGCTAGCCAGCGAGAGCTAGTGGCTCTCGCTGGCAGCTAGCTGCGCGCTCCCGGTTCTTCAGCTCGCCTCGGCAGTCGAGCTCTCAGTCCGCTGGCTCTCCGACTGGTCGCCGTCTGAGCCGTCGCTGTGCGAGTCGCCGCCGTCTGCTTCGGAGTTGGCGTTGCCGGAGCTCTCGGCCTGGGGAGCCTCGTCGTTCGAGGAGCCCTCCTCGCTCGCCGAGCCCTCCTCGCTCGAGGACTCGTTACCTTCCTCGCCCTCGCTCTTGGCGCCCTTGTCCATGCCGATCTCGTCGGATTCCTCGCCTACCGACTTCTCGCCCTTGTAATCGTCCGGGTTATCGACCATCTCGCCCTGGACCTCTACGGAGCCGTCAGCGTGATGGCGCAGGGAGGAGGGTCCCATCTGGCGCGCCGGTCCCTCCTCGTAGCCCTGCTCGCCCTCGGCGCCTCCGAAGCTGAGGTACATCGCCTTGCCCCGCGGCCAGTCGGCGAGGTCCTCGGGCGGGCCGTCCTCCTCCATCTTGTCGATCTGGGCTCGCGCGGTGTCCTCGTCCTCAGCCACGGTCGAGAGCTCTACCTCGTCGGTGCTGACGCTGGTCTCCTGCTCCTCGGAGCCCTCTTCGTCCTCGGAGCCACCCTCTTCCCCAGAGGCGCTCTCCTCGTCTGAGCCCTCCGCCTCGGGACTGCTCGAGTCCTCCTCCTCAGCAGCCTCCTCACCGGAGTCGTGAGCCTCCGAGTCGCGCGTCTCGTCGCCCGAGTCCGACCCGACCAGGTTCTTGACCCGGCCCTTCAGCCGGCCGAAGGCCGATTCGTCCTGCTCGGCCGGTGCGTCGTTGGTTTGCTCGTCGACAGCCTGCTCGTCGGTCATCGGTTTCTCCTCCCGTGAGAACTGGAGCGAATGTACCCGAGCCGCCGACCGTCCATGCGCCCCACGTACCACGTCCGCCTGCGAGCGCCCACGCGGCCGGGCCCCTCCAGGGAGCCGAGGAGTGCCCGGTCGACCCTCTAGACTCGCGGCCTCGCCGCGCGGTTTCACCGGTTCGCCTCGAGAAGCACGCCGCCGGCGCTCCTCCTCCGCCCGCCTCGTGACCGCGCCCCTCTTCGAACGAGCCGCATCCGGCCAGAGCCTGCTCGAGCGCGAGCTCGCGCTTGCGACCTGGTCGGCGTCGAACGACTATTCCGCCGACGGCTGGAACCTCGACCGCCTCCTGGGGCTCAAGCGCGAGACCGTCTCGGTCATCCTCCCGGCGCGCGAGGTCGCCGACACCGTCGCAAGCGTCCTGGCGGCGCTTGCGCCGTTCGAGCGGGCCGGTCTGGTCGACGAGCTCGTGGTGGTGGACGCCGCCTCGTCCGACGGCACCGCTCGGGTCGCCTCTCGGAGCGGGGCGCGGGTTCTGCAGGAGTCGGAGATCCTGCCGAGCTTCGGGCCCGCCCAGGGCAAGGGCGACGCGATGTGGCGGGGACTCGCGGCGACGTCGGGCGAGATCGTCGTCTACATCGATACGGACACGCTGGATTTCGACGAGCGGTTCCTGCTCGGGCTGCTCGGGCCCCTCTTCGCGCGCCCGGAGGTCCATCTCGTCAAGGGCGCGTTCCGGCGCCCGTTCAAGGTGGACGGCGCTGCGCCGGTGCCCGACGGCGGCGGACGCGTGACCGAGCTCGTGGCACGTCCCCTGCTCAACCTGTTCCTCCCCGAGCTGGCGGGATTCAGCCAGCCGCTGGCCGGGGAGACCGCCGCCCGGCGCGAGCTGCTCGAGGCGATCCCGTTTCCCGTCGGGTACGGGATCGAGATCGCGATGATGATCGACGTCGCTGAGCGCGTGGGGGTAGAGGCCATGGCCCAGGTCGACCTGGGCACCCGCCAGAACCGCCACCAGCCGCTGCGCGACCTCGGGGCGATGGCCTACGCCGTGCTCGCCACGGCGGCGCGTCGGCTCCTCGGGGCCGACGCCGTCGACGGCGCTCGAGGGGCCGGTGCGCTGGCGGTCCCGGGTGCGGGCGGGCTGGAGCTGCGGCAGGTCTCCCTGGAGGAGCGTCCCGCGCTGAGCACGCTCGCGGCGGAGCTTCGGGCCGACCATGCCCGGCGCTCCGGACCGCCCGGCGCCGGGAACGCTCCGAGCGGCCGGTTCTCCGCCTCGGGTTCCCGATAGCCTTGCGCGCCGCGTGAAGGTCGGGGTCCCCCAGGAGACGATCGAAGGCGAGCGCCGCGTCGCGCTCGTCCCCGAGGGCGTGGCCAGGCTCCGCGACCGCGGGCTCGAGGTCCTCGTGGAGAGCGGCGCGGGCCGGGACTACAACCTCGACGAGGCCTACGCCGAGGCCGGCGCGGAGATCGTCGACGCCGAGCGGCTCTACGGCGAGGCCGATCTGGTGGCCAAGGTCCGCGCCCCGAGCGACGCCGAGGTCGAGCGCCTGCACGTGGGCCAGCTCGTCCTCTCCTTCCTCCCACCCGTCCCCAGCGCCGAGTTGATCGGCCGCCTCGCCGAGCGCGGCGTCGTCGCGGTCAGCATGGACTCGGTGCCGCGCATCGCCCGCGCCCAGAGCATGGACGCGCTGTCCTCGCAGAGCTCGGTGGCCGGTTACAAGTGCGTGCTCATCGGCGCCGACTCGCTCGGCCGCTACCTGCCGATGATGACCACCGCGGCCGGCACGACCAAGGCCGCGAAGGTGCTGATCCTCGGCGCCGGGGTCGCCGGGCTTCAGGCCATCGCCACCGCCAAGCGCCTCGGAGCCGAGGTGACCGCCTTCGACATCCGTCCCGAGGTCAAGGAGCAGATCGAGAGCCTCGGCGCGACCTTCCTCGAGGAGCGCCAGGAGCGCTCCGCGGCAGCGACCCAGCCGGCGCCCGCCCGGGCCGAGCCGCGCGCCGGATTCGCCGGGCTGTGGGACGAGCTCAAGCTCGGTCTCGGCATGTCGCTCGACGACGGCAGGGGCGACGAGGCGAGCGCCGACGGCGGCAGCCAGGACGAGACCCGGGCAGCCGACGCGCAGGGCAGCTCGGCCCCCGGCGGCTACGCCCGCGAGCAGGCCGAGGACAAGCAGGCGCGCGATCGCGAGCTGATCAAGGGCCAACTCGGGGAGACCGACATGGTGGTCACGACCGCGCTGATCCCCGGCCGGCCGGCGCCGACCCTGGTCACCACCGAGATGGTCGAGGCCATGCCGCCCGGATCCGTGGTCATCGACCTCGCCGCCGACGCCGGCGGCAACTGCGAGCTGACCGAGCCCGGCAAGACCGTCGAGCACGGCCAGGTCCGTGTGATCGGACCGCGCGACATCCCGAGCGGGATGCCGATCCACTCGAGCCAGCTCTACTCGCGCAACGTGGTCAACCTGATCTCCCACCTCGTCGACGACGACGGCGAGCTCGAGCTCGACTTCGACGACGAGATCACCGCCGGCGCCGTGGTCACGCATGGGGGCCAGGTCCGCCACGAGGGCGCCCGTGAGGCGCTCGGGCAGAGCACCGAGAAGGCCGAGGCCTAGGCGTGGCCGCGGAGATCGTCCCTCAGGTCATCGTGCTCGTGCTGGCCATTGCGCTCGGCTTCGAGCTGATCTCGCGCGTGCCGGCGCTGCTGCACACGCCGCTGATGTCGGCCACCAACGCCATCCACGGCATCGTCGTCGTCGGCGCGGTGGTCATCGTCCTCACCGCCGAGGACACCCTGACCCAGGTGCTGGGGCTGGTCGCCGTGTTCTTCGGCGCGGTCAACGTGGTCGGCGGGTTCATCGTGACCAACCGCATGCTCGAGATGTTCCGCGGCGGCTCGCGCCGCAGGCGCGGATAGACCGTCTCGCCATGGCACTGAGCACCGGAACCACTCTCGTCTACCTCTTCGCGGCCGCGCTGTTCATCTTCGGCATCCGCCTGCTGCGCTCGCCTCAGACCGCCCGGGCGGGCAATCTGGTCGCGGCGGTGGGGATGTTCGTGGCCTTTGTCGTCACCTTCTTCGAGTTCCCGGCCGACGCCCTCACGCTGGTGCTGATCGCGATCGTCGTCGGCCTCGGCTCGGCGGTCGGCGGCGTGATCGCCGTGCGCGTGCCGATGACCTCGATGCCCCAGTTCGTCGCCGCCTTCAACGGCGTGGGCGGCGGGGCCGCGGCGCTGATCGCCTTCTCGGAGTTCTACGAGCTCGAGCAGGGCGGCGGCGACGAGAGCATCGTGATCCTCCTGTTCATCTTCTTCTCGATCCTCATCGGGGGGTTGAGCTTCGCGGGCAGCATCATCGCCTTTGTCAAGCTCGAGGAGATCGCACTCGGCGGGTCGGTGACCTTCCCGGGTCAGAAGCTCGTCAACGCCGGGCTGTTCGTCCTGGCCCTCGCGCTCATGGTCACGGTGATCTCCGGAGGGCCCGTGCCGCTGGTGCTCACCGGCGTACTGCTCGCGCTCTCGCTGCTGCTCGGCGTGCTGCTCGTGATCCCCATCGGCGGCGCGGACATGCCGATCGTGATCTCGCTGCTCAACGCCTTTACCGGACTGGCCGCGGCGGCCTCGGGCATGGCCCTCGGCAACACCGTCCTGATCATCGCCGGTGCGCTCGTGGGCGCCTCGGGGACCATCCTCACCTACCTGATGTCGGGCGCCCTCGGCCGCCCGCTGTCGAAGATCCTCTTCGGCGCGGTGGCCGCCGCCGGTACCGGCCCGGCCGCCGGCGACGGCGAGGAGAAGCCCGTCACCTCCGGCGGAGCCGAGGATGTCGCGGCGACGCTGGCCTACGAGGCCGATTCGGTCATCTTCGTCCCGGGATACGGGCTCGCGGTCGCGCAGGCGCAGGGCGCGATGGCCGACCTCATGCGCACGCTCGAGGCTCAGGGCAAGGACATCAAGTTCGCCATCCATCCCGTGGCCGGGCGCATGCCGGGGCACATGAACGTGCTCCTGGCCGAGGCGGAGGTCCCGGCCGACAAGATGTTCGACCTCGAGGACATCAACGACCAGTTCGCCGAGACCGACGCCGTGGTCATCGTCGGGGCGAACGACGTGGTCAACCCGACCGCCCGCGAGGACGGCGACTCACCGATCGCCGGCATGCCGATCCTCAACGCCGACCAGGCCAGGCACGTGGTGATCGTCAAGCGCAGCCTCAGTCCGGGCTTCGCCGGGATCGACAACCCGCTCTTCTACGACGTGGACAAGACGATGATGCTGTTCTCCGACGCCAAGCAGGGTCTCGAGGGCGTGACCCAGTCGGTCAAGAACCAGGGCTGAGCGCCTCGCGCTCGAGGTCGAGCTCGGTTCTCACTCCGAGGCCGTGGAGCACGTCGTTGGCGGACTCGAGGCCGGTGGCGCCGCGCACCGCTCGAGCCAGCCGCGCCGTCGTCTCGAGCGCCACCGCCACGTCGAAGAAGAAGGTCAGCGCGCACAGCGGTGAGAGCTCGACGCGGCGCCGGCCGCCGCGTATGAGGGCCGTGCCGGTCTCGCCGCGGTAGCAGCGCAGCGGCAGCGCGCTGGCCTCGGTCGGGATCGCCGCGACCGCCGCCTCGAGTTCGGCGGCGGCGGGCTCGGTCAGCCCCCGGGCGCCGGCGCTGCCTCCGCCGGCGGCGATCTCGGCCACGCGCGCCAGGACCTCGTCCAGGGTCAGCTCGCCGTCGCAGCCCGGACCGAAGACCGCCCCCAACACCGAGACGCCCTGCTCGGCCAGCTCGGCTCCGGCGGCGAGGAGAACGGCGTCGCACAGCGGACTGGAGAGGCCGGGCTCATTGCCGTGCGCGATGGCGTCGCCGCCCACGTCGACGAGCACGAGGAGATCGGCCTCGAGGTGCTCGATGGCTGCGGCCAGCCCGTCGGCCACGGCCGCCGGGCCCTCGCAGGGATCGACGAGGACGGTGCTCTCGCCGGTGAGCTCGGCGGCTCGCGACTCGGCGAAGCGAACCTCCGCGTCGCCGGCGCGCTCGCCGACGCGCGTGTCGGGGCCGGCGAGCACCGCGGCCGGAGCGAGCTCGTCGACCACGCCGGCGATCTCGGCGATCCGGCGCGGGCCCGCGTGGCGATCGACGGCGTTGCGTTCCCAGCTCACCCCGCCGACGACCGGGTGGGCGCCGTGGAGGCGGCGCAACGGCTCGGCCAGCGCCAGGGTGGCGGCCACGTCGCCGCCGCCTCCCACCCCGATGAGGAGCGGACGGCGCGCGGCGGCGAGCAGGGCGTCGGCGTCGAGCACCGAGCCATTGTGACCGCGGGCCGATCGGCGTGGGCGTGCGGCGGGTGCCCGGCGCGGCTGGCCGGGCACCCGCTCGTCGCGCCCGGAGCTACTGGACGAAGCCCTCGGCCTTGAGGTAGTCGCGCGCGACGTCCTCGGGCTTCTGCTTGTCGAGCACGACCCGCGAGTTCAGCTCGACCATGGCCTCGTTGGTCAGCGGCTTCTGCACCCGCTCGACCACCTTCTGCGCACCGGGCCCGACCCGCTTCAGGGCGTCGTTGCGCATGAGCAGCGAGATGTTGTACGGCGGGAACAGCTGCTTGTCGTCCTCGAACGTCTGGTACTTGCCGGTGGCGAGGTTCGCGTCGGTGGTGAATAGGAACCCGACGTCGGCCTCCTTCTGGTCGAGCACCTCGTAGGTCTGCTCGCTGGCCACGAAGTCCTTGAACTTCGCTCCGTAGGTGCGCTGAACGCCCACGTAGCAGTCGAGGCGCTGGCGGCACTCCGGGTAGCCCGTGATGTTCAGGTCCCGGGCCTTGGCGGCGAGCTGCGAGGTGTTGCGCACGCCGAGGCGCTGGGCCGTCTCCTTGGTCGCCCCGAGGCGGTAGGTGTTCTCGAACGGCGTGCGCGGCAGGCCAGTGATCTTGTCCTTGCGCAGCTGCTGCTGAGCCTGCTGGAAGGCCGGCTCCGGCTCCTTGGGCACGTCGGCGGCGTCGACCTTGTAGAGCGTGGTCAGGGTCGTGCCGGTGTACTCGGGGTAGGCGTCGACATCGCCGTTCTTGAGCGCCTTGAAGGCGATCACCTCGGACCCGAGGTTGAGCTGCTTGTCGACGTCGTAGCCGGCGGCCTCGAGAGACTGGGTGTAGATCTCCCCGAGCACGAACTGCTCGGGGAAGTTCTTCGAGCCGATGGTGACCTTCTTGCCGGCGTTCGCCGGGTCGCGCTTGATGGCCTGCTCGGCCGGTGCGCCACCGCCCTCGGCCTGACCTCCGCCACCTCCTGCTCCGCCACCGCTGCCGCCGCCGCCGCAGGCGGACACGGCGAAGGAGAGGACGGTGGCCATGAGGGCCGCGAGGATGGTCCTGCTTGTAGGTTTCATGATGCTTGCGTGCTCCTTGTTCGGGAGGTGATGAGATCCACCGGTCAGGCCTTCAGGCCGGCCGGCGTGGCGGCGCGCTGGAGTGCCGTCAGGACGAGGTAGACGAGGATGGCGAGCGCCGCGACTACGATGGCGGCGCCGAGCAGGCCCGCCTGGCCGTAGACGTTGACGCTGACGATCGGCGTGCCGAGCGTGTCGACGCTGGCCAGCGGTCCGAGAATCGCCGTGGCCACGACGCTGACCGCGGAGAGCTGGAGCCCCCCGAAGATCGAGCGCACGGCCAGCGGAAGCTCGACCCGGCGGACGATCTGGGACTCGCTCATACCCATCCCGCGCGCCGCGTCGACGGCGTCGGGGGAGACTCCGCGCACGCCCACGTAGGTGTTGGTCAGCAGGGGCGGGATGGCCAGCAGGATCAGCGCCAGCAGCACGTTGAAGAACCCGATCCCCACAAAGGCGATGAAAAAGGCGATCAGCGCGAGCGTCGGCACGGCGCGGCCCACGTTCGAGACGCTGATGGCCAGGAACTCGCCCTTGCCGACGTGCCCGAGCCAGAGCCCGAGCGGCAGCGCGATGACGCAGGCGACGGCGATCGCGGCCGCGCTCAGGACAAGGTGGTTGGCCGTCAGGGACGATATCTCGCCGATGCCGCCGACCTGCACGCCGCCGGTGACCGACTCCTGCGGCACGAAGATAAACCGGATCGCGTCGGTGAACAGGCTGGCGATCGGCATGCTCATGTCGCCGCCGCCCGCCGCCACGGCGTGGCCACCCGCTGGCCGCCGAGGAAGATCAGGTCGAAGAGCGCGGCGAGGAGGATGGCCAGCCCGCCGGCCACCACGACGTTCGAGCGGAAGGTGATGTCCTGGAAGATCTGCGCGCCGAGGCCGCCGGCTCCCGCAAAGAAGGCGAGCGTGGCCAGGTTCACCGTGCTCGTCGTGGCGATGCGCAGCCCGGCGAGGATCTCCGGTACGGCGAGCGGCATCTCCACCCGCCACAGGACCTGACGGTCGGTCAGTCCCATCCCGCGTGCGGCGTCCTTGGTCTCCTCGGGAACGTTCACGAGGCCGTTGATGATGTTGCGGAACAGGAAGACCTGGGTGTAGGCGACGAGCGCGATGATCGCGGTCAGGGCGGTGAGACCGGTTACCGGGACGAGGATCAGAAACAGCGCGATGCTCGGGATCGTGTAGAGGACGCTGGTCAGCGCGGTCACCGGCGCGGTCAGCCATCCGCTGCGGTGGGCCAGCAGCGCCAGCGCAAAGGAGATTGCGAAGCCGACGGCGACCGAGATCACGGTCAGGTAGATGTGCTCGAGGAGCGGCTGGACGTAGCGGTCGAGGTTGTCGACGATCCAGCCGGGGCAGAAGCCGTCCTCGGACACGCACGTGCCGCCGGTCCGGCTGCGGATCTCGAGCTGAGCCAGTGGGAGTGCGAGTGCGCTCACCGCGACGGGGCCTCCGAGCCGGCGACCGCCTCGTCGCCGGGGGCGACCAGGTCGGGCCCGGTGCGCACCTGGTCCGGTGGGATCTGCAGGGTCTGGGAGATGACCTCGAGCGAGAGCACGCCGGCCACGCACCCCTCGGCGTCGACCACTGGCGAGTAGTGGACCTCCGACTCGATCAGGTCGGCGAGGGCGTCGCGGAGCACGTCGTCGAGCTCGACGGTCGGCTCGGCCCGCGAGCGCAGCTCGGCCCGCACCCGCTCGCCGGTCATCCCTCGCTCCGACAGCCAACCCTCGGGGCGGCCGTGCTCGTCGACCAGCAACGGCATGTCGATGTCGGCGTCGGCGATCTTGCGCCGGGCCTCCTCGATCGGCTCGCCGACGCGCACGGTCGCCGCGCGCCACAGGTCGATGTCGCGGACGCGCTGGAGGGCGAGCCGCTTGAGGGCGCGGTCCGCGCCGACGAAGTCCTCGATGAACTCGTCGGCGGGGTACATCAGCAGCTCGGCCGGCGACGCGTACTGGGCGAGCCTGCCGCCGGTGCGCAGGACGGCGATCTTGTCGCCCATCTTGATCGCCTCGTCGATGTCGTGGGTGACGAAGACGATCGTCTTGCGCAGCTCGCCCTGGAGGCGCAGGAACTCGTTCTGCAGGCGCTCGCGGTTGATCGGATCGATCGCTCCGAAGGGCTCGTCCATGAGCATCAGCGGCGGGTCGGCGGCGAGCGCGCGGGCTACGCCGACGCGCTGGCGCTGGCCGCCCGAGAGCTGGGAGGGGTAACGCTCGCCCGTCCCCTCGCCGAGCGAGACGAGCTCGAGCAGCTCCTTCACGCGCGCGTCGATGCGATCGCGCTCCCAGCCGAGCAGACGAGGGACGACGGCGACGTTGTCGGCGATCGTCATGTGCGGGAAGAGGCCGATCTGCTGGATCACGTAGCCGATCTCGCGCCGCAGCTCGGCGGGGGCCCGGTCGCGGACGCTGCGCTCGTCGAGGAGGATGTCGCCCTCGGTGATCTCGATCATGCGGTTGACCATCCGCATGGCCGTGGTCTTACCGCAGCCCGACGGGCCGACGAGCACGAGGATCTCCCCCGCGGGCACGGTCAGCGAGAGGCCGTCGACCGCGGCGGCCTCCTGGCCCGGGTAGCGCTTCGTGGCCCCGCGGAACTCGAGCGTGGCGGCCTCGCGCGTTGAGCGCGGAGTCGCGTTGGAGCCGGATGAGTTGTCTGGGGCGGTCACTTCAGGAGGTCCGGCCGAGGGTGGCGGCCGGGGTGTGAAGATTCCGTGATTCTCCCACAGCGGGCGGCACGACCGCGTGCGTGTACTGAATCGCGCGGGCGGGGATAAGCCGTAGCGAGCCCGTCCCGGAGGATCGAACGACATGCAGACCGAGCCCACGCGCTCCACGGGGGAGCGAGCGCCCCCTCTCCGAGCTCGACCGAATCGCCGCCTTTCGCCCGCCGGTCGCGCCGCCGCGAGCGGTCGAGAGGCCGTGATGAGCTAGTGGCCCGACAGAGGCGCGCCGGACTGCTGCGCAGGCTCGGATCCTCGCGCGGCGCCGAGACTGAGCGCAGCTACGGAGGGGCGGGTGCTACGCAGGCGACGGGCCCGGCGGCGCCGGTTGGGGCGGAGAACGGTGGAGGTGGAAGGCCTGACGCCGGACCGACGCGGACCGGCTCGCCGGCGGCGGTGACTTCCCCAGCGCCCGCGCCGTCCACGCCGCAGGCGCCGCCTGAAGCGTCCACGCCGCAGGCGCCGCCTGAAGCGTCCACGCCGCAGGCGCCGCAGGCGCCGCCCGCGGCACCACCGCCCGCCGAGGCGCCCGTGGCGGTCGCGCCCTCACGCCGCGAAGCCGACCCGGACTCCGCGACTCAGGGCAGGATCCGCGGCTCTGAGGCACGCCCGACCCGCACCGCGCCGATCACCGCCGACCCGGCCCCGCTCGG
>CADCVU010000126.1 GCA_902806245.1 uncultured Solirubrobacterales bacterium | reverse complement strand
TTATGGCGATGAGATGGCGCGTGCAAAAGCGCCATCGACGGCGAACGTGCTCGGCCTGATGATGGGCGGCCCCGTGGTGATCGCGTACGGCACCGAGGAGCAGAAGCAGCGCTACCTCGTCCCCTCGATCGCTGGCGAGAAGATCTCCTGCCTCGGGATCACCGAGCCCGACGCCGGCTCCGACGTGTCCGGCATCAAGACCCGCGCGGTGCGCGATGGCGACGAGTGGGTCATCAACGGCTCGAAGACCTACATCACCAACGGTCACCGCGCCGACTACATCGTGCTCGTGACCAAGACCGACCCCGACGCGGGCTACGACGGCTTCACCCTGTTCCTGGTCGACATGGACCTGCCGGGCGTGGTGCGCGAGAAGAAGCTCGAGAAGCTCGGCATGCACTCCTCCGACACCGCACTGCTGGCCTTCTCAGACGTGCGCGTGCCCGCCGACGCCGTGCTCGGCCAGGAGGGCAAGGGCTTCTACCACATCATGTGGGAGCTCCAGGGCGAGCGCCTGATCGGCGCCGCCGGGTCGGTCGCCGGCGCCGAGCGGACCTTCGAGAAGACGCTCCAGTACGCCCGGGAGCGCACCGCCTTCGGTCGCCCGATCGGCAAGTTCCAGGCCATCCGCCACAAGTTCGCCGAGATGGCCACGAAGATCGAGACCGCGCGCCAGATGGTCTACACCACCGCTTGGCGGTTCAACAACGGCGAGTACCCGGTCCGCGAGATCACCATGGCCAAGCTCTACGCCTCGCGGATCGCCGTGGAGGTCGCCGACGAGTGCATCCAGGTCCACGGCGGCGCGGGCTACATGAAGGAGTACGGCATCGAGCGCGCGTGGCGGGATCTGCGGTTGAACCGGATCGGCGCGGGCAGCGACGAGATCATGCTCGACGTGATCGGGCGCTCGTACGGGATGTAAGGGCCGGAGAGTGCGGCGTGCCTGCGGGACACGCTCACCCCCCTACCGGCGAGCAGCAGGGCCGCGGCGACCTACCCGACGCGCCCAAGGTCGCCGTGGCGCTGTGCGCGGACCCAACCGGCCGCATCGGCGTCCCAGTCGTGGCCGGTGTCCTCGACCGTCCCGAGAGTGGCCTCGATGTCGTCCCAGCGGCGCTCGTCCTCGAGGGCGCGCCGCACCGTCTCGGCGATGAAGGCACTGCGTCGGCGGGGCCCGACCCAGCGGTCGAGTTGCGAGACGAGCTCGTCGTCGAGGTTCATGTGTAGGCGCACGCCCACACGCCGATGGACAGGGGCGAGTCCGAAGGCGGGCCCGCCGGGCGGTCGGCCCCGAACGCCGCGCGCGCCCTAGCGGCCTTTGCCGCGGCCGCTCGCCGCGACCCTGGCGATCGCGACCACGCGGAGAGCCTGAGGCGCGCCCGGCGGGTCGCCCGAGCCGGTGGCGCGCGTTAGAGTGCGAGCCGACCAGCGATCCGGTCGTCCGAGAGGAAACGATGGCCGCAGGCGGATCCCTCAAGATGAGCCCCAAGCCCCTCGCCCCCACCCTCGAGCCGATCGCCCGCGGGGTCTGGCTCATGCGCGGTGGCCTGCCCAAGCGCACTATGAACGTGTACCTGCTCGTGGACGGCGGCGGCGTGACGATGTTCGACGCCGGTATCGCGGACATGGCGGGGCCGCTCGGCGAGGTGTCCGAGCGCATGGGCGGGCTCGAGCGGATCGTTCTCAGCCACTCCCACGCCGACCATCGCGGGGCGGCCCCGAAGCTCGGCGCGCCGGTGCACTGCCATCCCGACGAGGTCGCCGACGCCGAGGGCGACGGGGGTTACCACTACTTCGACCTTCCCAAGCTGTCCTCGCCGGTGATGCGCCGTGCCTACCCCCATCTGCTCAAGCTCTGGGACGGCGGGCCGGTGTCGGTCGCCGGCACCCTCTCCGAGGGCGACGAGGTCGCGGGGTTCGGGGTCAAGCACTTCCCCGGCCACGCTCCGGGACTGATCGGCCTGTGGCGCGAGGAGGACCGCCTCGCGCTGGTCAGCGACACGCTCTACACGCTCGATCCCGACTCGGTGCTCACTCCCTACGGAGGACCGCGCATCCCCCACCCCGCCTTCACTCCCGCGCGCGAGCAGGCACGCGCCAGCCTGCGCAAGCTGGCCGCGCTCGAGCCCCGCGCGGTCTGGTCGGGACACGCTCAGCCCGTCACCGGCGACGTGCGTCGCAAGCTCGAGCGCGCGGCGGATACGACCTGAGCGTCGTGGGCGCGCGGCTCGACCACGTCCGCGCCTACTACGAGGCGCTCAACACCGGCGACCCCGAGCGCGTCGCCGCCCACTTCACCGACAACGCGGTTCACTACTACACGCGCCTCGGGCCCCACCAGGGCGCGCGGACGATCGGCGAGCACACCCGTTGGGCGGTCGAGCAGATCGAGGGCCGCTGGACCCTCGAGCACGGCATCGAGCAGGGCGACGAGGCGTGCATCGAGTGGACGATGACCTGGCGCGATCCCGAGACCGGCGAGGTGCGCCTCGACCGCGGCACCGAGTGGTTTCGCTTCCGCGACGGGCTGATCTCCGAGGTGCGTGCCTACTTTCATTCCGGCCGGCGCAATCGCTCCGGCGACCTGATCGGGTTCGACCACGCCGGTCGCGGCCACACAGTGCTCGGGTGACCACGACCACCGCGAGCGAGCGCGGTCTGCCCACGGCCGCCGCGGCCCGGCCGCTGCCGCCCTTCACCGAGGCGCACGAGCAGAAGCGCGCGGGGCTTCGCGCCTACGTCAAGCGCGAGCTGCGCCCCGAGGCGCCGCGCTACGAACGCGAGCGCTGGTTCCCGAACGAGGTGTTCACGAGGCTGGGCGCCCACGACCTGCTCGGACTCAAGTATCCGCGCGAGCTCGGCGGCGCGGGGGGCGACCACCTCGACGACGCGATCTTCGTCGAGGAGCTCGCGCGCTGCGGCTCCGGCGGGCTGGCGGCGGCAATCGGTGCGCACACCGGGATCGCCACGCCGCCGGTGTGGAAGTTCGGCACGCCCGACCAGCACGAGCGCTTCCTCGTCCCCGCCATTCGCGGCGAGAAGATCGCCGCGCTGGGGATCACCGAGCCCGGCGCGGGCTCCGACGTGGCCTCGATCCGCACCACGGCGAAGCCCGTAGACGGCGGCTGGGTGGTCGACGGAGCCAAGACCTACATCACCAACGGGGTGCGCGCCGACTTCGTGGTCACCGCGGTCAAGACCACCAGCGAGGGCGGCCACCGGGGGCTCTCGTTCCTGATCCTCGAGCGCGGGATGGAGGGCTTCTCGGTCTCGCGCAAGCTCGAGAAGCTCGGCTGGCACGCCTCCGACACCGGCGAGCTCGCCTTTGGCGAGGTCTTCGTCCCCGCGGAGAACCTGCTCGGGGAGGAGAACCAGGGCTTCTACCTGATCATGGCCAACTTCCAGTGGGAGCGACTCCTGATGGCGCTCGGCGCCACCGGTGCGATGCAGGCGTTGCTCGAGCAGACCCAGGCCCTCGCCGAGCGCGGCGAGGCGCGCGCCGGCGACGGAAGCCAGGCCCTACGCCACGCGGTCGCCGACATGGCCACGAAGCTCGCGACCGCCCGCGCGCTCACCTACGAGGCGCTGCGCCTCTTCCACCACGGCCACGACGCCATCCGCCAGGTCACCATGGCCAAGCTCGTATCCCAGCGCTCGTGCTTCGAGGTCGCCGAGACGGCGCTGCGGCTGCATGCCGAGGCCGGCCTCTACCGGCGGACCGACGGCGAGGAGTCCGAGGCGCTCGCCGAGCTCGACCGCGCCGCCCGCGACGCGCGCCTCGGCCCGATCGGCGGCGGGACGGACGAGATCATGAAGGAAATCCTCGGGAAGGGGCTCGGGCTGTAGAGCCCCGAATGGCGCGTCCGTCGCTTACTCGGCCGAGTCCGAGGCGGCGGGCAAGGGCTCGACGGCGATCCCCTCGTCGAGGACGGTCTCGGCCGCGGCGTAGCAGTCGGGGCAGAGCCCCGATCCGACGTCGCGGGACATGATGTCCTTGATCTCCCTCGCAGACAGGGCCGGGCGGTACGGGCGCTCGGCCGACAGCGCCTCGCACACGTCGGCGACGGCGAGGATGCGCGCCGGCTGGTCGAGCTGCTCGCCGGTCAGCCCGCGGTGGTAGCCCGTCCCGTCGAGGCGCTCGTGGTGGGAGGCGGCCATCTCGGCCACGTCGCTGAACGCGCTCACGCGGCTGAGGATCCGGAAGGTCAGCTCGGGATGGCGACGGACCGCGTCCCATTCCTCGCTCGTCAACCTTCCCGGCTTGTCGAGGATGCGGTTCGAGACTCCGAGCTTGCCGATGTCGTGCAGCAGACCCGCTGGAGCGAGCCTTCGCAGTTCGTCCGGATCGAGATCGAGCGCCCCGCCGATCGCCACGGCGATCTCGGCCACGCACCTCGAGTGGCGGTACGTCCACGGTGACTTGGCATCGACGACCTTGGCAAAGGCGCCGGCCACCCGGTCGAGCGAACGGGCGCCCGCGAACAGGGCCCGGTCCTCGGGCTCGAAGGCGGCCACCCGGGCCAGCGGATCCTCGGCGCGGAGGCTCTCCCAGAAGTCCCGGTCACGGCCTACCGAGTCGAGCGCGTCGACGAGCTGCGGGTCAAACCACTGTCCGCTCCGCTCGCGCGCCATGGCCTGCGCGGCCTCGGGGCCGTAGGAGACAAAGAAGACCTCGACGGTCTGCGCAAGTCCGATCACGCGAGCCAGCACCGGAATCGCCTCGCCGGCGAAGCCGGCCGGATAGCCGCGGCCGTCCCAGTGCTCGTCGAGGCCGCGGATCGCCTGAGCGGTGTCCTCCGCCAGGCTGAGCATCCGGGCGATGTCGTCGCCCCTCTCGCAGCGCGTCTCGATTAGCTCGCGGGCGCCTTCAGCGCCGCTGCGGGACACCGCGATTATGCGCCGTGCCCGCTCGAGCGGGCTGGCGCCGCTGCCCGCGGTCCTGACCGCATGGGCGAGCGAGGCGCTCGTGCCGGGCCAGTGCGTCAGCTTGCGGTCGCGCTTGACGTCGAGGTCGTCGGCTCCGAAGAGTGCGCTGATCCGAGCCGCGTTGCTCGAGCAGCCCGCGTCCTTGAGCAGCAGGCTGTAGAAGAGGGCGGAGCGTTGCGCGTCGGCGAGGCCGATCTCGGCCCCAATCCGCATACCGATCATGCACGAGCGCGCCGAGTGCCCCACCGGCTGGCCCTCGGTGATGTCGAGCGCGAAGGAGAGCGCTCCTAGGACTCCGAGAGCCTCGTGACCGGCTGGCTCACAACCGGCGACGGGCGATCCAAGCCGACCGGCATCACCTACGGGTTATCGGCGGCCCGCTCTGACGAGTTGAGTGCCAGCGGCCGACGAGACTCTTCCTGGCGCGTCGCCGCTCCTCGGTCACAAGCGCGTGAGGTTCGGCGCGGCGATCTTCCGCGTGACGCCGCGCAGATCGACGACCAGTGGAGCGGTGGCGACGACCTGCTCGACGTCGAGCTCCGGGTGGGCGGTGACGATCACCGCCGCATCGGCGCCGGCCAGCGCGTCGGCCAGCG
>CADCVU010000125.1 GCA_902806245.1 uncultured Solirubrobacterales bacterium | reverse complement strand
CCCAGCTGAGACCGACGGTGTCGTGCCAGAACTGGAGGATCCAGTCGGCGACGTCGATCAGCGGCTGGAGGATGTTGGCGACGACGGGGGTCATGAGATCACGCGGACGGTGGGGTCGGCCTCGGTCGCGCCGCGGCTTGGCGGAAGAGCCGTTGCTCCTCGACTCGGTCGATGCCGCCGAGGCTCCAAGGGTTGCAACGCACCACGCGCCAGGTCGCGAGCACCAGCCCTCTCAGTATGCCGAACGATCTGATCGCGTTCACGGCGTAGGCGGAGCACGTCGGGTAGTAGCGGCAGCGCGGTCGGATGAGCGGTGAGATGAAGCGTTGATAGAGGCGGATCGGCCCGGTCGCCACCGCGACGGAGGCGCGCCGGGCCATCGATCCTCCGTCGCTCTCCCGGACGTCCACGCTCACCGCGACAGCCCGGCCTTGCCCGCGAGCTCCCGCAGCGATTGCTCGAACGCCGGCGCGCCTCCGGACTGAGCGAGCTCCGCGGCCTCGGAGCGAGCCACGAGCACGAAGTCGTGACCGCGAGGAAGCGAGGGCGCCACCGCCCGAAAGGCCTCGCGGAGCATGCGCTTGACGCGATTGCGCTCCACCGCGCCGCCCACGCGGCGCCCGACAGATACCCCGAGCCGCGGCGGCGCCTCGCTGTCCAGGGTCGCGGCCTCCGGCCTCGGAAAGGCGTGAAGGACCAGGTGGCGCGTAGCGAACGAGCGCCCCTCCCTGAACACCCGGTCGAAGTCGGCGCTGCGCGAGAGCTTCCGACGCTGGCCGGCGCGACGCTGGCCCGTGGCGGCCACGACTACGGGGTGAGGCGGGCGCGGCCCTTGGCGCGTTTGCGCTTGAGCATGGCTCGGCCGGCCTTGGTGCGCATGCGGCCGCGGAACCCGTGGGCGCGGGCGCGTTTACGCTTCTTGGGCTGATAGGTGCGCTTCATGCCGGCTTCGTCCGGGGCCGAGTATAGGGCTGCGGGCTACGGCCGTCTCGATACGAGCGTGAACAGCTTTTTGCGCGCTTTGCGGCAAGGCCACCCGAGCGTCCGCGGCACCGGGACGCGCGCCCTCCGGCGCTCTGTAGACTCGCGCCACGCCGCTGGCTGGGAGCTTGGGCGGCACCTCTCCAGAGCCTTTTTCGGTGACCTCCGCCGCCGCGGGGGACGCCCCCTGATCTCTTGTCTCAAGACCCCGAAACCGCCTGGTGCCTGATCAGGGATCACCTCCGCGCAAGCGTCCCGGAGACCGCCTTCGAGACCTGGCTAGCGCCTCTGAGCGTCGTCTCTCATGACCACCGGACGCTCGTGCTCAGTGCCCCGACGGCGGCGAGGAGCTGGATCGAAGAGCGCTATCTCGGAGCGATCTCTCAGGCCGCGCGGCGAGCGCTGGGCGCGCCGATCGAGGTCGAGGTGGTGGGCGAAGGGGAGGCCGTCTTCGAGTCCGATCCGTCGGGCCGACCGGGTCGCGAGGAGGTGGCGGCACTCAACCCGCGCTACACCTTCGACGGGTTCGTGATCTCCACGGCCAACCGGCTCGCTCACGCCTCCGCCCTGGCGGTCGCCGAGCAGCCCGCCCAAGCCTACAACCCGCTCTTCCTGCACGGTCCCCCCGGACTCGGGAAGACCCATCTCCTGCACGCCATCGGTCACTACATCCAGGGCTATGCCGTCGATCTGCGCGTCGCCTACACCACCGTCGAGGCGTTCACCGGGGAGTTCGTCGCGGCCACCCGCGGCGGCGACTTCGACCGCTTCCGCGAGCGGTTCCGGGCCGTCGACGTCCTGCTCGTCGACGACGTCCAGTTCCTCGCGCGCCGGACCGGCACGATGGAGGCCTTCTTCCACACCTTCAACGCCCTGCACGAGTCGGGCGGCCAGGTCGTACTGACCAGCGATCGCCCGCCGGGCGATCTCGGAGGCCTCGAAGCGCGCCTGCTCGAGCGCTTCCGATGGGGGCTGGTCGCCGCGGTCGAGGTGCCCGACCTCGTCGCCCGCACGACGATCCTGCGCAAGCGGGTCCGCGACGACGGGATCGAGGGAATCGACGACGCCACGCTGCGAGCGGTGGCCCAGCTGGCGCCGGAGAGCGTTCGCTCCCTGGAGGGCGCGCTCATCCGCCTCGTGGCCTACACCTCCCTGACCGCGGAGCGGGCGACCCCGGAGCTCGCGCGTCGGATTCTTGGGGGGCTCGCCGCCCACGCCCGCTCGCCCTTGCGCCCGCCGACCATCGAGGAGGTCAAGCAGGCCACGGCCGAGGCGCTAGACGTCGACCCGCAGGCACTCGAGGCCCCGGGTCGACGGCCGGCGGCGACCTTCGCCCGCCAGGTCGCCATGTACCTCGCGCGCGAGCTCACCGAGGAGAGCCTGATGACCATCGGAGCCGGCTTCGGCGGTCGACGCCACACCACCGTGGTGAGCGCCTGTCACAAGATCGAACGCGAGATCGCCGAGCGCGACCGAGCGCGCGAGCTTGTCGACAGCCTGAAGGCAAGGCTCGACCGAGAGCGATGACGACCGCCGACGGTGTCAGAATCGACAGGCTGTGGTCACGATGTCGACGTTCGCCCTACCCGCTCCGAGCAGCGGTTTGGCCGCCCTGTCGACACAACCGTCAGACCCATCTTCGATCCACTAGGCAAGGTGACCGAATGAAGTTCTCCCTTCCCCGCGAGCGCTTCCTGAGTCAGCTCGGCGTGGCGGTCCGGGGAGTCTCGACGCGCAGCGCCATCCAGACGCTCTCGGGCATCCTCGTCTCCGCTCACGAGGGCGTGGTCGAGCTTCAGGCCACCGACATGGAGCTGGGCATCCGCGTGCGGATCGACGCGCCGGCCGAGCGCGAGGGCAGGGCGCTGCTCCCCGGCCGCCTCCTGCTCGACGTCGTGCGCTCGCTCCCCGGCGAGGAGCTGAGCCTCGAGGCGCGTGGCGCCGAGGGTGACGTCGAGGTCGCATCGGGGCCGGCGAGCTTTCACCTGCGCACCCTTCCGCCGGAGGACTTCCCGACGCTCCCCGAGCCGGGCGGCGAGGTCGTCAAGCTCTCGGCGACGGCCTTCTCGGAGACGGTCGGGCGCGTCGCTCGCGCCGCCTCGCGCGACGAGACCCGTCCGCACCTGACCGGCGTCCTCGTCTCCGCCTCCGAGCGCGAGCTGCGCATGGTCGCCACCGACTCCTACCGCCTGAGCGTCAAGGAGACCACGCTCGAGGCGGCGCTCGACGGGTCGATCGAGGCGAACGTGCCGGCGCGCGCGCTGCAGGAGGTGACGCGGATCGCCGCTTCCGCCGGCGCGGAGGCGGTCGGCGTCACCACGCGTCAGAATCAGGTCGTGTTCGAGGTCGGATCGGTCGTGCTCTCCTCGCGGCTGGTCGAGGGTCGCTTCCCCAACTACCGCCAACTGTTGCCCGAGACCTACGAGCACGAGCTCCGGGTCGACGGCGCCGAGTTGCTCGCGGTGGTCCGGCGGGTTAGCCTGCTCGCCCAGAAGAACGCGCCTCTGCGGATGGCGTTCAGCGAGGGCGAGCTCGAGGTCTCGGCCCGGACCCCAGACGTCGGCGAGGCTCGCGAGACGCTGCCCGTCGCCTTTCAGGGCGAGGCGCTGGAGATCGGCTTCAACCCGGACTTCGTGCGCGACGGGCTCGAGGCCGCCGGGTCTGACGACCTGGTTCTCAAGCTGATCAGCCCGTTGCGGCCGGGACTCATCGAGTCCGGGTCGGATGGCGATGGTTTCCTGTATCTCGTGATGCCGATCAGGCTCAACGTCTAGGAGCTCGAGGACGTGTCCGCGCTCGCCACGCGGCTGAGACTGCGTGACTTCCGCAACTACGAGCGCGCCGAGCTCGAGGTCGGCGCCGGGCTGACGGTGATCGTCGGGCCCAACGGCGCGGGCAAGACCAATCTCCTCGAGGGCCTCTACTTCGGGCTCACGGGTCGGTCGTGTCGTACCTCCAACGAGCGCGAGATGGTTCGCTCGGGAGCTGCGGCGACGCGGGTCTCGGTCGACACGGTCGGAGCCGACGAGCGCGCTCACCGTTTCGACGTCGGCTTCGCTCCCGGCGAGCCGAAGCTCCTCGGGCTCGACGGGGTGGCGCGCGAACGTCCGCCGGATGCCTCGATGCGCCCGCTGGCCAGCGTGTTCATGCCCGACCGGCTCACGCTGATCAAGGGCCCCCCGAGCGCCCGTCGCGGCCACCTCGATCAGCTCGCCGCGACGCTGTGGCCGGCCCGTGCCACCGTTCGGGCGTCGTACGCGCGCGCGCTCGCGCAGCGCAACGCGGCGTTGGCCCGAATCCGTGCGGGGCGCTCGGGGCCGGAGTCGCTCGACCCCTGGGACACCGAGCTGGCCCGCCATGGCGTCGAGCTCATGCGCCTGCGCGCGGAGACCGCCGACTCGATCCGCTGCGGCTTCGCGCGGCACGCCCTCGAGCTCGGCCTGCCCGAGACGGCCGAGCTCGTCTACGCGCCCCGCTCGCGCGCCGCCGAGGCCACCGGCCTGCAGGACGAGCTCGTGGAGCGACGGACCTCGGACCTCGAGCGCGGATTCACCGGCCACGGGCCGCACCGAGACGATCTCACTCTTCGTCACGGAGGCCGGCTCCTGCGCTCCTACGGCTCGCAGGGACAGCAGCGCGTCGGGCTGCTCGCCCTGCTCTTCGCGGAGCGCGACGTCCTCATCGAGCGCGGCTCGGCTCCGATCATGCTGCTCGACGACGTGACCTCGGAGCTCGACCTCACCCGACGCGAGCGACTGGCCGAGCTCGTGCGAGGAGGGGGTCAGACCGTGATATCGGCCACCGAGCTGGCCCACGTGCCCGCTGCGACGGACGCGGACGTCGCCCGCGTCGGGGTCGAGGAGGGGCGTCTCGCGCCCGACGTGCGACCGCGGCTGGCCGCCGCGTGAGGCGTCAGGCACCTCGTGGGCTCGATTCCGCCCTCGGCGGACTGGTGTCCCAGCTACGTCCGGCGACAACCCTGGCCCGGGTCCAGGAAGCGTGGCCGCGGGCCGTCGGTCCGGCCCTGAGCGAGGAGGCTCAACCGGTGTCCGAGCGCCGCGGAGCGGTCACGGTCAGCTGTCGTTCCTCGGTGTGGGCGCAGGAGCTCCAGATGATGTCGGCCGAGGTGCTGACGAGCGTGAACCGGACGATGGGGGAGCGCGCCGGCTCGCCGGCGGTGGAGTCGCTGCGATTCGTGGTCGCCGGGCGCGGCGGGCGATCGGCGCGCCGGCGGTGAGGCGCGTCTGTCAGGGCGCCGTTTTGTGGCGATTTGCGGGTAAATCGTTACGATCGGCGGACCTCGCGGCGACCCGTTCGCTGCTAGTATCAGAACATCGCGTTCAGGTGCCCCGGCTGTGCGGAGTGGTTCGCGCCGGTCGGGGTTACTCATGTAAGGGACCAGAGGGATCGCTTGACTGACAATTCGTCCGCCGGGAAGGGCGCCTCCAGCTACGGAGCTCAGAACATCACCGTCCTCGAGGGCCTCGAGGCGGTGCGAAAGCGCCCCGGCATGTACATCGGCTCGACGGGTCCGCGCGGGCTCCATCACCTCATCTACGAGGTCGTCGACAACTCGGTCGACGAGGCGCTGGCCGGCGAGTGCGACCTCGTTGACATCAAGGTCCATCCGGACTCGAGCGTGACGGTGACCGACAACGGTCGCGGCATCCCGGTCGACATGCACGAGAAGCAGGGCCGGCCGGCGGCCGAGGTCGTCCTGACCGTCCTGCACGCCGGCGGCAAGTTCGGCGAGGGCGGTGGCTACAAGGTCTCCGGCGGCCTGCACGGCGTCGGCGTCTCGGTGGTCAACGCGCTCTCGGAGTGGCTCGAGCTGACGGTTCGCCGCGACGGCTACGCGT
Source organism: uncultured Solirubrobacterales bacterium (assembly GCA_902806245.1). Taxonomy (GTDB): domain Bacteria; phylum Actinomycetota; class Thermoleophilia; order Solirubrobacterales; family Thermoleophilaceae; genus JACCUC01. Next base: position 24,216 of record CADCVU010000125.1, on the reverse strand, counting down.
GGCGCCAGCGCTACGAGCGTGGCGTCCCGATGGGGCCGCTCGAGCGCGGCGAGGAGACCGACGAGCGCGGCACGAGCATCACCTACCTGCCCGACCTCGAGATCTTCGAGACGATCGACTACGAGCACTCGACGCTCGAGCAGCGCTTCCGCGAGATGGCGTTCCTGACCCGGGGCCTGCGGCTCGACTTCGCCGACGAGCGCGGCGAGGGCTCCGAGAGCTCGTTCCGCTACGACGGCGGCATCCGCGACTTCGTCACCTACCTGCACTCGCAGGGCACGCGCGAGCCGCTGCACAAGAAGATCGCCTACCTCGAGGACGAGGGCAACGCCGGCGAGGTCGAGGTCGCTCTGCAGTGGAACGGCTCCTACCAGGAGTCGCTGCTGTCGTTCGCCAACAACATCAACACCCACGAGGGCGGCACCCATCTATCCGGGTTCCGCTCCGCGCTCACCCGCACCCTCAACGCCTACGCTCGCTCCAAGGGCCTGCTCAAGGAGAAGGAGGACAACTTCCAGGGCGAGGACGTGCGCGAGGGGCTGACCGCAATCATCTCGGTCAAGGTGCCCGAGCCCCAGTTCGAGGGCCAGACCAAGACCAAGCTCGGCAACCCGCCGATCGAGGGCTTCGTGCAGCAGGCGGTCAACCGCGGGCTGTCGGAGTTCCTGGAGGAGAATCCCCAGGACGCGCGACAGATCACCGCCAAGGCCGTCGCCGCGAGTCGAGCGCGGGTGGCCGCGCACAAGGCGCGCGACCTGACCCGGCGCAAGTCGGCGCTCGAGAACACCACGCTGCCCGGCAAGCTCGCCGACTGCACCGTGCGCGACCCTGCCCTCGCGGAGCTGTTCGTGGTCGAGGGGGACTCCGCCGGCGGCTCGGCCAAGCAGGGCCGCGACCGCAACACGCAGGCCGTGCTCCCCCTGCGCGGGAAGATAATCAACGTCGAGAAGAACCGCATCGACAAGGTCCTCTCGAACAACGAGATCCAGGCCCTGATCACCGCGATCGGGACGGGCATCCGCGAGGACTTCGACCTGACCCGGCGTCGCTACGACAAGGTCATCGTCATGTGCGACGCCGACGTCGACGGCGCTCACATCCGCACGCTCGTGCTTACCTTCCTGTTCCGCGAGATGGGCGACCTGATCGAGGAGGGCTGCGTCTACCTGGCGAAGGCACCGCTCTACAAGGTCAAATCGGGCAACCAGGAGCTCTACATCGAGAAGGAGTCCGAGCTCGAGGAGTTCCTCCTGCGCGACAAGCTCGAGAAGATGGAGGTGCGCGACCGCGAGGTGCAGTCGTTCAACCTCACCCACAGCCGCTGGCAGAAGTTCAACCGCCTGCTCAAGCAGTACGAAGGCTGGGCCTCGGCGCTGCGCGCGGAGTTCGGCCACGACACCATCACCTTCCTCGAGGAGTCCCAGATCCTCGACGAGGGCGCGGATGACGTCGAGGCGGTCACCGCCCTGCTCGAGCGTGAGGCCCCCGAGGGCGAGCCATACGAGGCGGCCCTGGTCGATCAGGACGAGGCCGCGCTGTCGGTGCGCGTCGTCGAGCGCCGGACCGGCTCGGCATCGACCTACCGCCTGCGCCGCGACATGTTCGCGACCGACGACTACCGCTCCTTCGTGCGCGTGCACGGCGAGCTGCGCGAGCTGTGCGGGACCCCGCCGTTCGCGGTCACGCTGGGCAAGAAGGACGACGAGGCGCTCTCCTTCGAGGACCTCCGCCGCGCGGTCCTCGACGTGGCCCGCGAGGGCGTCGCGCTTCAGCGCTTCAAGGGCCTCGGCGAGATGAACCCCGACCAGCTCTACGACACCACCATGGACGCGAGCCGCCGCACGCTCCAGCGAGTGACCGTGGAGGACGCCAGCGCCGCCGATCAGATCTTCTCCATGCTGATGGGCGACCGGGTCGAGCCAAGACGCGAGTTCATCGAGAACCACGCACGCGAAGTGACGAATCTCGATGTCTGACGTAGTGGCAAGCGGCTCCGAAAACCAAGCGAGGCAAGGACGCAGGAGGGAGGCAGTGCTCTGCACGGCCGACTCCGAGGACGCAGGCGTGCGCTGGTCTGCAGGGGCCGCCCTAGTGGAGGCCATCTAGATGGCCTCAGCCGATCAACTTAGCGGCGGCAACATCGAGCTCAGAGATCTCGAAAAGGAGATGCGCTCGTCGTACCTCGACTATGCGATGAGCGTGATCGTGGGTCGGGCGCTGCCCGACGTGCGCGACGGCCTCAAGCCCGTTCACCGCCGGGTGCTCTACGGGATGCAGGACCTCGGCCTCCAGCCCAACCGTCCCTACGCCAAGTGCGCGCGCGTGGTCGGCGAGGTCATGGGCCGCTACCACCCGCACGGCGACTCGGCGATCTACGACACGCTCGTGCGGATGGCGCAGGAGTTCGCCATGCGCTACCCGCTGGTGGACGGACAGGGCAACTTCGGCTCGATCGACAACGACCCGGCCGCGGCCATGCGCTACACCGAGGCCCGGCTCGACCGTCTGGCCACGGAGATGCTCCGTGATCTCAACGAGGACACGGTCGACTTCGGCCCGAACTACGACGAGTCGCGGCAGGAGCCGCTCATCCTGCCGGCGCGGTATCCGAACCTCCTGGTCAACGGCTCCGCCGGCATCGCGGTGGGCATGGCCACCAACATCCCCCCGCACAACCTGCGCGAGGCCATCGACGCCACCGTCGCCTACATCGACGATCCGTCGATCGACATCTCCGGGCTGATGCAGCACATCAAGGGCCCGGACTTCCCGACCGGCGGCATGATCGTCGGGCGCGGAGGGATCCGGGAGGCCTACGAGACCGGCCGGGGCCGCGTGGTCGTGCGCGCGCGGGCCCACATCGAGCCGCTGCGACAGGGCAAGGAGGCGATCGTCGTCACCGAGCTCCCGTACCAGGTCTCGAAGGGCGACGGGCGCAACGACGGCTCCGGCCTGATCCGCAAGATCGCCGAGGTCGTCCAGGACAAGAAGATCCCCGAGATCTCGGACCTTCGCGACGAGTCGGACAAGTCCGGCGTGCGCATCGTCATCGAGCTCAAGCGCGAGGCGATTCCCAAGGTCGTGCTCAACAACCTCTACAAGTACACCTCGATGCAGGCCACGTTCGGGGTGAACATGGTCGCGCTCGTCGACGGGGTGCCGCGCACGCTCGACCTGCGGGCGATCATCCACAATTACGTTCAGCACCAGCGCGACGTGGTGGTGCGCCGGACCAAGTACCGCCTGCGCCGCGCCGAGGCCCGCGCCCACATCCTCGAGGGGCTGCTCGTGGCCCTGCGGGACCTGGACGCGGTCATCGAGCTGATCCGGGGATCGTCGGATCCCGACGCCGCCCGCGACGGGCTGATCGAGCGCTTCGAGCTCTCGCGCGAGCAGGCCCAGGCCATCCTCGACCTGCGCCTTCAGCGCCTGACCGCCCTCGAGGCCGACAAGATCCGCGCCGAGCACGCCGACCTGGTCGAGCAGATCCGCGAGCTGCGCGACATCCTCGGCGACGAGTCGCGGGTCAACGGCGTGATCAAGGAGGAGCTGACGGAGATCAGGGAGAGCTACGGCGACGAGCGCCGCACCGAGCTCACCTTCTCGGAGGACGAGATCGACATCGAGGACCTGATCGCCGACCAGCAGATGGTCATCTCGATCACCCGCTCGGGCTACATCAAGTCGTTGCCGCTCGCGACCTACCGCCAGCAGAAGCGCGGCGGGGTCGGCGTGATCGGCATGGACATGAAGGACGACGACTACATCGAGCACCTGTTCGTGTGCTCGACCCACGACTACCTGCTGTTCTTCACCAACCGCGGCAAGGTCTATCGTCAGAAGGTCTACGAGTTGCCGCAGGGCTCGCGCGCCGGCAAGGGCCGGGCGCTGGTCAACCTCCTGCCGCTGCGCGAGGGCGAGTTCGTGCGCGACGTCATCTCGACGCGCGACTTCACCGAGGGCCGGTACCTGATGTTCGGCACCAAGAACGGCCTCATCAAGAAGACCGAGCTCGCGGCCTACAACACGCCGATCAAGGCCGACGGCATCATCGCCATCAACATCCGCGACGACGACGAGCTCGTAGCCGTGCGCCGCACCGACGGCAACGACGACGTGATCATGGTCTCGCGCTCGGCGCAGGCGGCACGCTTCCACGAGTCGGTCATCCGCCCGATGGGTCGCGACACCTCCGGGGTGCGCGGCATGAACGTCGAGCGCGGCGACAACTGCGTGCTCGCCATGGACATAGCCCGCGACGACTCCGAGCTGCTGGTGGTCACCGAGAACGGCTATGGCAAGCGCACCGCGGTCGCCGAGTACCCGGTCAAGGGTCGCGGCTCGATGGGCGTGAAGACCATCCAGCTCACCGAGCAGAAGGGCGGCCTGGCCGGCGCGCTGATCGTCCGCGAGCACCAGGACCTGGTGTTCATCTCCCAGCAGGGCATGGTCCAGCGGACCAGCGTGCGCGGGATCTCGCGCTACGGGCGCGCCTCCCAGGGCGTGCGCCTCATGAACCTGCGCGATGACGACCGCACCAGCGCGGTCGCTCTGGTGGTCGACGCGAGTGGTGGCACCGGCGGCGCGACGGGCGACGAGGCTGCGCTCGAGGCCGAGCTCCAGGCCGAGGTGCCCGCCGGGGGAGACCTCGGCGGGGTGAGCACCGAGGCGGATGAAGCTCCGACCGAGCTCGATGCTCTCGATGACGACGACGACCCGAGCGGCCCCTCCGACCGGGGGTAGCATGCTGGCGCGTGTGGACAAGTCAGCGCCGCGCGTCTGACCACCTCCGCCGCCAGATCTGCTTTCATTGCCGGACCAGGGAAAGGAGGTGGTCCGAAACTTGAGTGACAGTCTTATCGGGACCCTGGAGGTGTTCGGCCGCTAGGTCGGAAGGACGGCGAAAACCGAGTCAGGCAAGGACGCGGGGAGCGAAGTGTGCTTCAGGCACACGAACGACCGAGGACACGTCTGACGAAGGTTTGCAGCCGTCCGAAGGCTGGGCCCGCCTTGCGGAGTCCAACCGAGCATCGTCGGTGATGGAGGCCGGGAGTAGTCCCTCCGGCCCGGCGCGCTTGCGCGTCGAGCGTTCCTAGCCGATCTCGTCCAGTCAGCGTTGTTCACGAAGGGCGTCCTGCGGGGCGCCCTTCGTGCGTCCGGGGCCGCTAGGCCGCCAGGTACTGCTCCCACATCGGCGGGATGCTCGGCGTGGCCACGTGGACGAAGATCGTCGCGCTCGGGGCGCGTGGGCGCTCGCGCGGGTGCATGTCGATCTGGGCGGGCAGGCGGTCGCCCTTGCGCCGGTTGCAGGGCGCGCAGGAGGCGACGATGTTGTCCCACGAGGAGGGCCCGCCCTTGGAGCGCGGAATCACGTGGTCGACGGTCAAGCTGCTGCGGACCGTCCCGCAGTACTGGCACGTCCAGCGGTCGCGCGCGAAGACCGCGCGCCGGGTGATGCGCCGGGCGTGCGCGTCGCGGGGAATCCGTACGTAGTTGGTCAGCCGGATGACCGCCGGACGGGGGAGGGTGAAGGTCTCGGCGTGCAGGACCTGGTCGGCGTGCTCGAGGATCTCGGCGCGATCCTTGAGGATGAGGACCGCGGCGCGCCGGACCGTGCAGACGTTGATCGGCTCGTACGACGCGTTGAGCACGAGGACTCGGCTGACCGTCGCCGAGCGCCGTCCCGGTCGTGCGTCGGCCAGCGCGACGGGTGGCGCGGGCTCGCCCTCGGCTTCGGTCACCACCGCTGCACTGCTAGTCAGGCTCACGGGTCGCCGCAGTCTAGCGAGGCACCTAGGCTAGTCAGCGACGGCGGCGCGTGAGGACGGGTAGGAGCCGAGCACGTGGAGGGTGTCGACGCGAGTCCGCAGCGCCGCGAGCGCCTCGGCCACGGGCGAGCTGTGCTCCCCGCCCTCGAGGTCGGCGAAGAACATGTAGTGACCGAGACCCACTCGCCGCGGCCGCGACTCGATTCTCGTCAGGTTGATGTCGCGGCTCGAGAGCTCGCTCAGAACCGCGACGAGCGCACCCGGGGAGATGTCGTTGAAGCCGGAGAACACGATCGACGTCTTGAGCGCGCCGCCGTGCGGGTCGGGGACGCCGGCGTCGTCCGCCCGCGCGAGGAGAACGAAGCGCGTGACGTTGTGGCGATCATCCTCGACGCCCTCGGCGAGGATCTCGCAGCCGTAGGCCTCGGCGGCGAAGGGCGACCCGAGGGCCGCCCACGGCGCCTGCGAGCGGGCAACCTGGCGCACGCCGTCGGCGGTCGAGGCCGAGCTTGCGACCTCCGCCCGCGGGAGAGCGGCGCGCAGGTAGCGGGCACACTGGGCGAGCGCCTGAGGATGCGAGACCACTCGCTCTATCGCGGCGAGCTCGAGGTGGCGAGGCGCGATCAGGCAGTGGCGGATGCGCAGTTCGAGCTCGGCCACGAGGCGCACCTCCCGGGCGTCGATGGCCAGCGCGTCGAGCGTGGCCGTGACCGAGCCCTCGAGCGAGTTCTCGATCGGGACCACGGCGCGATCCACCGCACGCGCCTGGACGGCCATGACCGTGTCGTAGACGGTCGGGTACGGGACCTCGTCGGTCTCGGGTGGGACGAGCGCCCGCAGGGCCTCCTCGGCGTAGGTGCCGCGCGGCCCCAGAAAGGCGCAACGCGCGACTCGAGAGCCGGCCGCGCGACCGCCCCTGCCGGCCGAGCGCTCGGTCTGGCTCAGACGCGCTCCGCGGCGAGCGCGGTCTCGACCGCCTCGGCCTCCTCGGGCGAGAGCTCCGACTCGCCCCGTCCGTCCCCGATCGGCTTCACGTAGAAGCGGGCCTGATCGCGGTGGAGGATCGAGGAGACCACGACGCCCGAGCGCTTCGCGTCGAGCAGGGCGATGGAGCTCGACTGGCGCCCCGACATCTCTCCGTAGGCGTCGTAGCGGATGACCGAGTGGTAGGCCAGGCAGCCGTCGAGGCGGGCCTCGATGCGTGCCGTGTGCTCGTCGAGGTGCTGCATCGACTCCGCGACCCAGTCCCGGATCTGCGTGAACGCGACCTGGAGCTGCTCGGCATGGGACACGAGGTCGCGCCGGCCGTCGCCGAGCACCACGGTCTGGTCGCGGCGCAGGCGACGGGTGCGCACCATGAGAATCGAGGCGAGCACGAGCGCCGCGAGCGCGATGACGACGCTGCCGAACGCCACGAGGACCGGGAGGGAGGTCAGTTCCTGCGCCGTCATGGGCCGCAGGCTAGCGAGCCCCCCGGCCACCGCCGGGGAAGGGCTCAGCCGGGGATGAAGGTGGCCGGGTACGACGATTGGTTGTCGTCGGTGCGGCCTTCGCCCTCGGCAGAGTCGATCTTGATGGTCACGGTCACGGGCCGTCCGGTGGGCGGAGTGTCCGCGAGCGGGAGGGCGGCCGTCTCCGAGCCGCCGGCCGGGATCGACTCGATCGTGCGCTCGACCGCGAGCGGGGTTGCCCCGCCGGTGACGGCGATCGACACCTCGACCTGCTCTTCGGGTACCGCACCCTGGTTCTGGACCTGGACCGAGAAGGAGAGATCGGACGCAGCGGTGACCTGGGTCGGCGCGCTCTCGCTCAGTGTCTCGCCTCCGGCCGTCACGACGCCGAGAGCGAGACCGCGCGCGCCGGCCCCGGCCTCGCCCGGACCCTCCCGCAGCGCTCCGAGCTTCTGAGAGACCGTGCTCTCCTGGAGCCAGTCGACGGCGGGCAGGAACTCTCCGCTGGGCAGATCCGACTCGGGCGCGAGATCGCGCTCGGCCAAGCCCTCGCGAAGCTCCGGCGCGACTCGCTGCGCGAAGAGGACGTCGCTGACCAGGAAGTCACGCATGTCGCGCGCGATCCGCGTCGTGGCTCCGTCGCGGTCCTCCTCGCCCAAGGCGACCGGCAGCTCGCTGGCGATACCGGCGAGGCCGTCGCGGCGGAACTCGAGGCTGTAGGAGAGGAAGCGGTCGGCGCCGGCCATCCGCTCCGGCGGGTCGAGCCCGCCGGCGCGATCGACGAGCTGCTCGGCCTGGGTGCGAAAGCCATTGACGCTGTTCTGGAGCTCGACGGCCTCCTCGCCGCCGCCTCCCCGCAGAACCTCGAACAGGCTGTTGCTCTGCTGAAGCGACTCGTCCGAGAGCGCGATCACGTCGCTCGAGTACTCGCTGTAGGCACGGTCGGCGCGAGCGTCGAGACAGCCTCGGGTCGCGATCACCAGCAGGATGAGCAGGGCGGCGCCGAGCGCCATGGCGAGCAGTCGTCGCCGCAGGACGGCCCGCCGCTCCGGGCCCGACGGGCGGTTCGCCCGCCCGGGCCGCCCGGGCCGGGACTGCGCCGGAGAGGGATCCTGCTGGGGTGACGGGGCCTCGTCGGTTTCGGCAAAGGACATGTCTGAACTCCTGACCTTCGACGCCGGGAGGGACGATCGGCAGTATTACCGGTGGTCCGGCGGCTGCCTCGATGGGAGGTGGCCCGCACCCGGAAGCGAAACCAGGAAGTCGTCGTGGAAAGCTCTGAGCCGACGGGCCGGCTGCCCCCCGAACCGCCGACGCGGCCGGTTTCCGGCGGGGAGGCTAGCGCGCGAACGCACGCGCTGTCGTCCGCCGCCGCCGCTGACGGGGCGCGCGCCGGCGCCGGAGGGCTGGTGCTGGGGCGCTACCGGCTCGAGGAGCGCCTCGGCGCCGGCGGCTTCGGCGTCGTATGGCGCGCGCGCGACGAGCACCTCGAGCGCGAGGTGGCGGTCAAGGCGATACCGCGGGCCGACACGGCCTCCGAGGGCGGCGGCGACGACCGCCCGGCCCGCGAGGCGCGGGCCGCCGCCCGGCTCAACCACTCGGGCATCGTCGCCCTCTACGAGATGGGCTTGGACGCCGGCTCGGTCTACCTGGTCTCGGAGCTCGTGCGCGGGCGCACCTTCGCCGAGCTCAGCCGCGGCCGCGCCCTGTCCGACCGCGACGTCGGCCGCATCGGAGTTGCCCTCGCCGAGGCCCTGGCGCACGCTCACGCGCGCGGGGTGATCCACCGCGACGTGAAGCCGCAGAACGTCATCGTGCTGGCCGAGCCGGCGGCGGGGGCGGGATTCGCCAAGCTCACCGACTTCGGTGTCGCCCACCTCGTCGGCGACGAGCCGCTGACCCGCACCGGCGACATCGTGGGGACGCTCGCGTACATGGCGCCGGAGCAGGCCGAGGGGCGCACGCCGACCGGCGCCTGTGACGTCTACTCGCTGGCGCTCACCCTCTACGAGGGGCTGGCCGGCCACAACCCGGTGCGCGGGCGCAATCCGGCCGAGACCGCGCGGCTGGTCGGTCAGTACGTGCCGTCGTTGCGGGAGTACCGCCGCGACCTGCCGATCTCTCTGTGCCGCGGACTCGACGCCTGCCTGGAGCCGAGGCCCGAGCACCGCCCCGACCTGGCCGAGCTCCGCGACTGGGTCGACGAATCGGTCGACCGCCTGGAGTCGCGCGGCGGGCTCGTCGAGCCCGGGACCCTGGCCCGCTTCGGCCTCCTGCGCCGCGGCGAGCGTCGCGAGGAGCCCATCCGCGAGCCCGAGCCCGAGTCCTTCGATCGCGAGCCGCGGCCCGCGCGCCGCGAGCCCGAGCGCCTCGCGGTCGAGCCGATGCCTCGGCGCTGGGAGCCGGAGCCGCCGCGCGAGCGCCGGATCCCCGCCGAGTTCGAGCGCCGCCCATCCAGTGAGCCCGGAGTGGTCTACCGGACGGAGCGCCGCTCCATGCCCTTCGCCGGCCTCCTCGTCCGCGCCGGCGCCGGGCTAGCCGCCGGCGGCCTGGTGCTCGCCGCCCTTGGTCTGCCCGACGCCTCCCCGCCGGTCGCTCCTCTGCCCGCTGCCGGCGTGGCCGCGGTGTCGGTGGCGCTGCTGCCCCGGGTGGCGTGGCTCCTCGCCGCCGCCGCCGCCCTGGCGTGGCTCGGTCTCGGCGTCGGGCTCGACGGAGCGGCGCTGCTCGTCCTCCTCGCGGTCGCGCCGACGCCGCTTCTGCTCGCGCGGGCCGGCACGGCCTGGTCGGTCCCGGCGCTCGCCCCGCTGCTCGGGACGATTGCCCTCGGACCGGCCTACGTTGCCGTGTGCGGACTGGCCGCGACGCCGCTGCGCCGGGCTGCGCTGGGCGCGACGGGCTACCTCTGGCTGGCGGGCGCGGAGGCCCTCACCGGCGACTCGCTGCTCTACGGGGCTCCGGCGGCCGTGCCGGGCCCGGGCGCCTGGGAGAGCTCCCTGCCCTCCGCTCTGACCGACGCCGTCCCCCCCTTCCTCTCGACCCCGGCGCTCGTCCCCGCGCTGGCGTGGGCGCTGTTCGCGGCGCTCCTTCCCCTCGCGGTCCGTGGGCGCTCGCCGAAGCTCGACCTCGCGCGCGGCGCGGTCTGGGCCGGCGGCCTCGTCGCCGCGCTGCTCGGGCTCGGCGTCCTGCTGGCCTCCGGCGGGGCGGGTCTCGACGCCCGTGGAGCGGTCGTCGGGCCGATCGTCGGGCTCGTGCTCGCGGTCGCCGCGGCGGGCGTCCGAGCGGGCGCTCCGGAGGCGCCTCGCAGGCGAGGCGAACGCCCGCCTGCGGATGCCATGGACCGCTCCGTCGTTGCGTAGGATGGCTTCTCTATGAGCATGTTGCGCAACCTCGAGGCCAAGCTCGAAGGCCTCGTCCAGGGGGCCTTCAGCCGTGCCTTCAAGTCGGGTGTCCAGCCGGTCGAGCTCGCTCGCAAGCTGGCCAAGGAGATGGACTCGCACAAGGCCCAGTCGATCTCGCGGGTCTACGTGCCCAATCAGTACACCGTCTGGCTCTCGACCCAGGACCGAGGGCAGTTCTCCGGCTACGAGACGGCGCTGACCAAGGAGCTCTCCGACCACCTGCTCGACCACGCTCGCGCCGAGGGACTGACCGTGTCGACGCGCCCCAGCGTCACCTTCGAGACCGACGAGCGCCTCGGGGTCGGCGAGTTCGGGATCCAGGCCCAGCTCGTCTACGCGCCCGAGGACGAGTCCCAGGAGCCCGAGCCGGCGGGCTTCGGCCAGACCATGGTCTACTCGGCCTCGAAGGTCGAGCGGCCGATGGAGGAACCGGTGGAGGCCGCTCGTTCGGCCCGCGCGCTGCTGGTGGGTGGGGGCAAGCGGCGGATGCTGAGCGGCGAGCGCCTCGTGCTCGGGCGCTCGCGCGAAGCCGACCTCGTGGTCGACGACCCGAACGTCTCGCGCCGCCACGCCGAGCTGCGCCGCGAGGGCGCCGACTGGAACATCGTCGACCTCGGCTCGACCAACGGGGTCAAGGTCAACGGGCGGCGCGTCGAGGAGGCCCGGTTGGAGCCCGGCGACGGCATCGTACTCGGGACCTACGAGATGTCCTTCGAGGTGGAGTGATGGGCGATCCCGACCCGATCGCGGTGTTGCTCAAGTTCGGCTTTCTGGCCGTGCTCTACCTCTTCCTGCTGTTCATCGCCCGCAGCGCTCTGCGCGATCTGCGCCGCGGCGACGACGCAGTGCCCGCCGCAGCCGCCCCGAGGATGGCTGCCCCCGGCCCGGGGTCCGACGGCGCACCGGACGGCGATGGCCTCAGTCCCCGCCTCGAGGTGGTGGCGGCCAAGGGCCTCAAGCCGGGTCACGCCTTCGCCGTGCGCTCGGGCGCCCAGCTCGGGCGCGCGGAGTCGAGCGACGTGCGGATCGACGACTCGTTCGCCTCGGCCTCCCACGCGCGCATCTATCCCTCCGCGCGAGGACTCGTGATCGAGGATCTCGGGTCCACCAACGGAACCTACGTCAACGGCCGGCAGCTCACGCGTCCCCTCGAGCTCGAGGTCGACGACACCGTGCGCATCGGCGACACCGAGCTGCGGTACCGGGAGTAGCGGCGTGGGCATCTCGGTGGTGGAGGAGGTCGGGCTCACCGACGTAGGGCGTCAGCGCCAGTCGAACGAGGACTCGTTCTTCGAGGCGCCGCCGCTGTTCGTGGTCGCCGACGGCATGGGCGGGGCCCGCGCGGGCGAGGTCGCCTCGCGGATGGCGGTCGAGGCCTTCGAGAGCTCGCGCGCCCCCGACTCCGACCCGGAAGCCGAGCTCGTGACCATCGCCCGCGCGGCCAACCGCCGCATCTACGAGCTGGCCCACTCCGACGAGGCCTACCGGGGGATGGGCACGACGCTGACCGCCGTCATGGTCGGCGGCCGCGAGATCACCGTCGGGCACGTGGGCGACAGCCGCCTCTACCGCCTGCGCGACGACGAGTTCGAGCGGTTGACCACGGACCACTCGCTCGTCGAGGAGCTCGTGCGCAAGGGTCGGATCGCTCCCGAGGAGGCCGAGACGCATCCGCAGAAGTCGATCATCACGCGGGCACTCGGGGTCGAGTCCGACGTCGAGGTCGACACGCTGACCTGTGCCGCCAGCGGCGGCGACGTCTACCTGATCTGCTCCGACGGGCTGACCGGGATGCTCTCCGAGGACGAGGTGGCCGACGTCCTGCGCAGCCGCGACTCGCTGGATGGCGCCGCCCGTCACCTGATCGACGCCGCCAACCAGGCCGGCGGGCGCGACAACATCACCGTCGTCCTCTTCCGGCTCTCCGACACGGGGACGGACGCGAGCGGGGCCGACGACAGCGACACCCTGTCCGGTCAGGAGACCGCGACGGCGCTGCACGCGAGCCAGGTCCGCACCGCGGTGGCCGAGGCGGAGCGCGAGAACGACGGACGCGAGCCGCGTGGCGGCGCCCAGGCCGGCGAGACCATGGTCATCGACGCGCGCACCGCCGAGGCGGAGCGCGCCGCGGCCACGCGCTCAGCGGGCGCAGCCTCCTCGCGGCCGCGGCGAAGCCGCGCCGCCAAGGTCCGCCGGCGGGTGCTCGTGCCGCTGCTCGGGCTGGCCGCCCTGGCCGCGGTCGCCGCCGGCGTGTGGGTCGGCGGTCGTCAGGCCTACTTCGTGGGCGCGAGCGACACCGGGCTCGTCTCCCTCTACCGCGGCCTGCCCTACGAGCTTCCGTTCGACATCTATCTCTACGAAGAGGTCTACGAGAGCACTCTGCCCGCGAGCTCGCTCCCCGCTCCTCAGCGCCGCGAGGTCCTCGACCACAGCCTGCGCGGGCGCGCCGACGCCGCCGATCTCGTACGTCAGCTCGAGCGCGGGCGCACGCAGCCGCTGGTCCCGTCGAGCGCCGGGGGGCGCTGAGCCTTGGTCTCCGCCCGCCTGCGCGAGCTCGTCCTGCTGGTCCCGGTGGGGCTGCTGATCACGGCCGGCTTCGCCGCGGTGCTGCTCTCGCGCACCGCCGAGATCAACGACCTCAGCCTCACCTACGGGGGAATCTTCCTGGGCCTGTGCGTGGTCGCGCACTTCTTCATCCGCGCACGCCTGCCCGACGCCGATCCCTACCTGTTTCCGCTCGCCGCCCTGCTCGCCGCCTTTGGGCTGGTGATGATCTACCGCATCGACGAGGAGCTGGCGCGCCAGCAGGCGCAGTGGTTCTTCATCGGGCTCGTGTTCTTCTGCGCCACGGTGTTGGTCCTGCGCGACCACCGCTCGCTCGAGCGCCTGCGCTACACCATCGCCGCAGCGAGCATCGTGCTGCTGTTCCTCCCGCGGGTGCCCGGGATCGGCGGCCAGGTGAACGGCGCCTACCTGGCCATCAATCTCGGCCCGGTCAGCTTCCAGCCGGCGGAGTTCGCGAAGATCGGGATCATCATCTTCCTGGCGAGCTACCTCGCCGAGACCCGTGACGTGCTCGTGCGCGGGCGAGTGCCGCGGCTCAGCCTCAAGCACTTCGGCCCGCTGCTGGTGATCTGGGGCGCGGCCATGCTCCTGCTCGTGTTCATCCGCGACCTCGGCTCGTCGCTCATGTTCTTCGGCGGGTTCCTGGCCCTGCTCTACGTGGCCACCTCGCGGCTCTCGCTGATCGCCGCGGGCGCCGGGATGTTCGCCGCCGGCGCGTTCTTCTTCGCCCGGACGGTGGGCCACGTCCAGGACCGGGTCTCGATCTGGCTCGATCCCTTCCAACCCAAGGTGGTCGAGGACGAGGGCTACCAGATCGCCCAGAGCCTGTTCGCGCAGGCCGACGGAGGCTTGTTCGGGACCGGCTTCGGGCGGGCGCTGCTCGACCTGCCGGGCGGTGGGAAGATCCTGCCCGCCGCGGACACCGACCTGATCTACGCGCTTATCGTCAACGAGGTCGGGCTGTTCGGAGCGACGGCGGTGCTGCTCGTCTGCCTGCTGTTCGCCGCCCGCGGCTTCAGGGTCGCCATGCTGGCGCGCGACGGCTTCTCGAAGCTGCTCGCCGCCGGTCTGACCGCGGTCTTCGCGATGCAGGTGTTCGTGATCGTCGGCGGTGTGACGCGGGTAATCCCGCTGACCGGCGTGACTCTCCCCTTCGTCTCCTACGGAGGCAGCTCGATCGTCGCCAACATGGTCCTGCTCGCCCTGCTGCTGATCGTCTCCCAGGACGCGCGCCGCGACACCTTCGCTCGACGCGGAGGCGTGGCGTGAACCGGGCGATCGTCCATCTGTTCCTGCTGTTCACGTTGCTCTTCTCGGTGCTGGTGGTCTTCACCTCGCGCTGGTCCGTCCTCGAGGCCGAGGGCCTCGAGGACAACAGCGCCAACCGGCGGCCGCTGCTCGAGCAGCAGCGCATCCCGAGAGGTCTGATCCTGGCTCGCGACGGGACCGTGGCGGCCGACAGTCGCCGCCTCGGCACCCGCGAGACCCGGCGCTACGTGCGGCGCTACCCGACCGACTCGCTGTTCTCGCACTCCGTCGGCTACTCGTTCATCGACCGCGGCCAGTCGGGCCTCGAGCAGTTCTACAACGACGAGCTGGTCGGGCAGGGCAACGAGCTCGCCACCATCGTCGACGAGCTGAGCGGCGCCCAGGAGGGCGACAACCTGCGCACCACGCTCGACCCCGAGGCGCAGGCGGTCGCCCGCCAGGCCCTCGGTGGTCGGCGCGGATCGGTGGTGGCGCTCGAGCCGGACACCGGCCGGGTGCGGGCCATGGTCAGCCTGCCCGACTTCGACCCCAACTCGATTCCCGAGCGCTTCAACGAGCTGAACGCCGAGGCGAGCTCGCCGCTGTTCAACCGCGCCACCCAGGCGCGCTATCCGCCGGGCTCGACCTTCAAGGCGGTGACGGCGGCGGCGGCGCTCGACAGCGGCGAGTTCACACCGCAGTCGACCGTCTCGGGCAAGAACGGCAAGCCGATCTCCGCCGTCCCGCTCCAGAACTTCGAGGGCGCGGAGTTCGGCCAGGTCACGCTCACCGAGGCGCTCGAGAAGTCGATCAACACCGCGTGGGCGGAGGTCGGCGAGCGGCTCGGCGACTCGACGATGCTGCGGTACATGCGCCGCTTCGGGTTCGGCAGCGAGCCACCGATCGACCTTCCGCGCAACCAGTTGGCCGCCAGCGGGATCTACGGAGAGGATGGCCTACTCGACGCCAGCGACAACATCGACATCGGCCGCGTGTCGATCGGCCAGGAGCGCCTCCAGGTCACGCCGCTGCAGATGGCCATGGTCGCCTCGGCGATCGCCAACGAGGGAACTCTGATGGCGCCGATCTTCGCCGATCGGACGGTCGCGCCCGACGGTCGCGTCACCCAGCGCTTTCGGCCCGATCGCGTGCGCAGGGTCATTCGCGCGGGCGCCGCGCGCGACCTCACCGGGATGATGACCCAGGTCGTCGACGAGGGCTCGGGGACCGCGGCCCGGCTCCGGGGCGTGCGCGTGGCCGGCAAGACCGGGACGGCCGAGCGCGGCGCCGGGGTCAACCAGGCGTGGTTCATCGCCTTTGCCCCGGCCGACGATCCGAAGATCGCTCTGGCCGTGACCGTCGAGCAGGCCTCCGGCACCGGCGGCGAGGTCGCGGCGCCGATCGCCCGCCGAGTCCTCGAGAGCATCCTGAACGCCCGCGGAGGCGGCGCGGGACCGGCCGCCTCCGGAGGGTTCTGAGATGACGGAGGTCGCCGAGAACACCGTTGTCGACGAGCGCTACCGCGTGCGCGACCGCATCGGCTCCGGTGGCATGGCCGACGTCTACGAGGCCGAGGACACCCACCTCGGGCGCGACGTCGCGATCAAGCTGCTGCACCGGCGCTTCGCTCGCGACGAGAATTTCGTCGAACGCTTCCGGCGCGAGGCTTCGGCCGCCGCGCGGCTCCAGCACCCGCACGTGGTCTCGGTCTACGACCGCGGCGAGCACGACGGCACCTACTACATCGCCATGGAGCGCCTCGAGGGGCGCACGCTCAAGGACCTGATCGTCGAGGAGGCCCCGATCGGCCAGGAGCGGGTGATCGACCTCGGCCTGCAGATCGTCGACGCGGCGCACTTCGCACACGAGAACGGGGTCATCCACCGCGACCTGAAGCCCCACAATGTCATCGTCGGCCCCGACGACGAGGTCAAGGTCACCGACTTCGGGATCGCGCGCGCCGGGGCCTCGGAGATGACCGAGACCGGCTCGATCATGGGCACCGCCCAGTACCTCTCGCCCGAGCAGGCCGAGGGACACGCGGTGACCGCGAGCTCCGACGTCTACTCGATCGGGATCGTCCTCTACGAGATGCTCACCGGGCGCGTGCCCTTCGAGGCCGAGAGCGCGGTGACGATCGCCCTCAAGCACCTGACCGAGGCCCCCGAGCCGCCGTCGGCGCTGCGGCCCGACGTCCATCCCGCCCTCGAGGCCGTGGTCATGCGGGCGCTGGCCAAGGACGCCGCCGACCGCTACGAGAGCGCCGCCGACCTCGCGGCCGACCTGTACGCGGCCCGCGAGCGGATCGTCGCCGGAGAGGACGGGCGCGGCACCGTGCTTCCGGCGGGAGCGATCGTCCCGGTGAGCGGTGCGGCGCTCTACGGACCGGCCGCCCTGGCGGCCGATGAGGAGGAGCGCCGGCGCCGGCGCTGGCCGTGGATGGTGCTGGCCCTGCTCGCCCTGGCCCTGCTCGGCGTCGGTCTCGCCGCTCTGCTGTTCACGGCGCAGGCCCAGGTGCCGCGGGTCGTCGGCCAGGACGTCGACCGGGCCTCGGCGGCGGTCAAGCGCGCCGGGTTCCGCGTTCGCGTGGAGCCCCGGAACAATCGCGCGCCAGAGGGAAGGATCCTCGCCCAGCGACCCGGCCCCGGCCGTGAGGCCGACGAGGGCTCGACGGTCACGCTCATAGCCTCGACGGGACCCTCGGAGCGAACGATCCCGTCGGTCAGGGGCGCGAGAGAGCGCTCGGCGGTGCGCGAGCTGACCAGAGCGGGCTTCCGGGTCGAGACCGAGGAGCGCTCGTCCGCGCAGGTGGCGTCCGGCCGGGCGATCGGGACGCGGCCGCCGGCGGGGACGGAGGTCGAGGTCGGCGAGCGGTTGCGCCTGCTGATCTCCACGGGCCCGCGAGAGGTCGAGGTTCCGCGCGTGGTCGGGCTGACGCGGTCGTCGGCCGAGTCCGCGCTCGAGGGAGCGGGGCTCGGAGTGATCGTCGAGTCCACCCGCTCGGACGAGCCCGCGGACGAGGTGCTGGCCCAGAGCCCCGACGGTGGCGAGACGGTGCAGGAGGGCGCCGCGGTCTCGATCGAGGTCTCGACCGGGCCGGAGGAGGACCGGCCCACCAGGGACCGGGCGCAGCCCGACGAGCCCGCGGACACCGACGCGCGGACCACGGTACCCGGGGTCGTCGGCCTGTCTGCGGGAGCCGCGAGCTCGCGGCTGCGGTCCGCCGGCTTCCGTGTGGCCCGGACGACGCGCCCGGTCGGCGACGAGGAGCGCGACGGGGTGGTGGTCGATCAGGCGCCAGGCGCCGGAGCCGAGCGGCGCGAGGGCTCGACGGTGACCATCGTGGTCGGTGAGGCGCGGGATCCCGAGCCGGAGCCCGAACCCGAGCCTGGCCCCGACCCCGAGCCGGCGCCGGCTCCGACCGACCGCCCCGCCGTGGTCCCAGGGCGTACGGTCCCCGGGTGAGGGTCGCCGTCCTCGCGGGGGGACGCTCGAGCGAACACGACGTCTCGATCGCCTCGGGCGAGGCCGTCCGCGCCGGACTGACCGAGGCCGGACACGAGCCGGTCGCTGTCGAGATCGACCGAGACGGGCGCTGGCGTTGCGACGGCGCCCCCGTGGCGGTCGAGCCCGGCCGCGGACTGCTCGGCGCCGACGTCGTCTTTCCCGTGCTCCACGGACCGTTCGGCGAGGACGGCACCGTGCAGGGCCTGCTCGAGATCGCCGACGTGCCCTACGTGGGGGCCGGCGTGCTGGCCTCGGCCACCTGCATGGACAAGCTCGCATTCAAGGATCGGATGGCCGTCGCCGGGTTGCCGCAGGTCGACTACGCCGGCGTGCGCCACGCCGACGACCCAGCGGTGCTCGAGCGCCTCGGGCTGCCGGTGTTCGTCAAGCCGGCTCGGCTCGGCTCGTCGGTCGGCATCTCCAAGGTCTCGGCCGCGGAGGAGCTTTCCGCCGCACTCCAGGCCGCCTTCGCTCACGACCCGCTGGTCATCGTCGAGGCCATGTCGCACGGCCTGGAGATCGAGTGCTCGGTCCTCGGCAACGGCGACCCGATCGCCTCGGAGCCCGGCGAGATCGCCTTTGAGGCCGAGTGGTACGACTACGAGGCCAAGTACACCGCCGGGGGCATGGAGCTCGTGGTGCCGGCCCGGATCGAGCCGGAGGTCGGCGAGCGCGTTCGCTCACTCGCCGTCGAGGCCTATCGGCGCGCCGGTTGCTCCGGACTCGCGCGCGCCGACTTCTTCGTGGAGAGCGACGGGAGCGTGCTGATCAACGAGCTCAACACCATGCCCGGCTTCACGGCGACGAGCGTGTTCGCCAAGCTGTTCGCCGCGTCGGGCGTGGAGTACCCCGAGCTGGTCGATCGGCTGCTGGGGCTGGCGGTAGAACGCCACGAGGAGGAGCGGCGCTACCGGTTCTGAGCGCGCGGCGCGGCCCGCCCGCGGCCTACCGCAGCAACGTGATCTCCGAGATCGACGCGCGGCTCTGCCCCGCCGGCAGCCGCGTGATCCAAACCAGGTAGTTGCGGAACTCCCGCCCGCCGGTATCGAGCCTGATGCGCGCGGTCTCGCCGACCTCGGTCGGCCCACCGACCCGCGTCCACCCGCCGATCTCGTTCGGAACCTCGTCGGCCGCATAGACCTCCGCGGTGAAGCCGGGCTCGGGGCTCACGACGCTGAGCCGGCGGGCGGCCACAGGGTCGCCGGCGTCGACGTAGATGCCCACGCCGGGCTTGGCCAGGCCGCCCCGGTAGCCCTCGGTCGACCAGAAGGTCGTCCGGTTGTCGTCGATGGCCTGGGCGACCTCGTCGGCGGCCTCCTCGTCGTCGCCGGCCGGGTCGTAGTCGTTCGCGGCCGCCAGGGTGACCGGGGAGAGCCCGCCGGGGCCGCGGTCGGCGCCGCCGGTGGTGCCCTGCTCGGTGCGGCTCGCCAGCACGACGAGGGCCGCCGCGGCCACCGCTCCGATCAGCATCGCGGTGGCGAGCCAGCGCGCGGGGCGGCGCAGCCGCGCCGGCGCGTAGTCCGAGGAGTCGGGCGGCAGGTGACGCAGCACCGAGGTCGCCTCGCCCGTGCTCGTATGGCCCGAGCGCGCGGCCTCTATGGCCAGCGCCTGCTCGAGGTCGTGGACCATGTCGTCGATCGTGCGGTAGCGGTTGCGGGTCTCCTTGGCGGTGGCGTGCTCGACCACGGCGGCCAGCGTCGAGGACACCTCGGGGCGGCGGACCTGGACGTTCGGGAGCGGCTCGCGCACGTGCTTCATGGCCACGCCGACCTGGGTATCCGCCTTGTAGGGGACGTCGCCGGTCAGCATCTCGAAGAGGACGACCCCGAGCGAGTAGATGTCCGACTGCTCGGTGACCGAGTGCCCCAGGGCCTGCTCGGGGGAGACGTAGTCGGTCGTGCCCAAGACGCGCCCGGTCAGGGTCAGCCCGTCGGCCTCGAGCGACCGGGCGATCCCGAAGTCGGTGACCTTGGCCCGTCCCTCGAGGTTGACGAGCACGTTCTGGGGCTTGACGTCGCGGTGCACGAGCCGCGAGGCGTGGGCCGCGGCGAGCGCCCGCCCGATCTCGATGGCGTAGGCGATGGCCTCGTCCACCGGCAACCGCCCCAGACGGCGTATCCGCTCCTTGAGGGTCTCGCCGTCGACGCACTCGAAGACGATGTAGGGGTGGCCGTCGTCCTCGCCCGCGTCGATCACCCCGACCACGTTCGGGCTCGAGAGCCGCGCCACCGCGCGGGCCTCGCGCCGGAAGCGCTCGAGCTGGTCGGCCTCGCCGGACATCTCGCGGTGCAGGAGCTTGATCGCCACCCAGCGCTCGAGGGTCTCGTCAAAGGCGCGGTAGACGGTCGACATGCCTCCCGAGCCGAGGCGCTCGTCGAGGCGGAAGCGCCCGTTGAGGAGAGTCCCGATCACCGTGATCTATTTTGACGCGTCGTGAGCGTCGAGGTGCGGTACCTGACCGACCCGGCCTGCCCGTGGTCGTGGACCTACGAGCCGACGATCCGCCGACTGATGGCCGAGTTCGGCGACGAGCTGCGCTGGAGGCTCGTGATGGGCGGGCTGGCGCGCGACTACGGGACCAGCGACGGCGCCGGCGGCGACCCCGAGGGCTGGGGCCGCCACGCCTCGCTGATGGCTCACTGGCTCGAGGTCGCGGCCGAGGGCGAGATGCCGTGCGATCCGCTGTTGTGGCGCGAGGGTCCGCTGCGCTCGACCTACCCGGCCTGCCTCGCCGTCCGGGCCGCGTCCGAGCAGGCCGGCGACGGCGGCCACGCCTACCTGCGCGCGGTCCGCGAGGGGCTCCTGTGCTTCCGCCGCAAGCTCGACACCACCGAGGCGCTGGTGGAGGAGGCGCGGCGAGCGCGGCTCGACGTGGAGCGCTTTCGCATCGACCTCGGCTCGCACGCCATCGTCGAGGCCTTTGGCGCCGATCTCGAGGAGGTGCGGGTCGTCCCCCACGAGGCGCGTGACCTCGGCGAGGTAAAGGGCTCGACGGACGGCGAGCGAGTCCCCTTCCCGACGCTCGTGTTCACCGGCGAGGACGGAGTGAGGCGTGGGCTGTACGGCTCGCGCCCGTACGAGGAGGTCGCGGCGGCGGCGCAGGCGGCGGGCGCGCGGCCGGCCGAGTCGTCGCGACCCGACGTGCCGGCCGCTCTGCGGCGCTTCGGGCGCATGGCGACCGGCGAGGTCGCTGCGGTCTGCGACCTGCCCGGGCCGCGGGCGGCGGCCGAGCTCTGGCGGCTCGCGAGTGAGTGGCGCGTGGCCCGCACCCGCGTCCTGTGCGGCGAGTTGTGGGAGGTCGCCTGAGGAGGCCCGACCGGGCGGCGAGTGGTCGAGCACGGCTCAGGTCGGCGCGAACCCGCGCTCGCGCCCTCCCGCGAGACCGCGGCCCGGGAGCTCGACGAGCCCGGACTCCTCGGTCACCGCGCCGATCATCCCCGCTCCGGGATGGAAGCGCTCGAGCAGCCCGACCGCGCCCGGCGCCGCCTCGGCGGGGACGACGCAGCAGAAGCCGCAGCCCATGTTGAAGACCTCGTAGAGCTCCGCGGCCTCGGTGCCGGAGCGCTTCGCGATCAGCTCGAAGATCGCCGGCGCGGGCAGCGGTGCGTCGATCCGGTAGCCGACCTCGGCGTGGAGTCGAAGCAGGTTGAGCAGCCCGTCGCCGGTGATGTGGGCGAGGCCCCGGACCTCGATCGCCGGTTCGGCGAGCAGGGCCAGGACCGCGCGCACGTAGATCGTCGTGGGCACGAGCAGCTCCTCGCCGACGCTGCGCCCCTCGAGCTCGGGTGGCGTCTCGGCCAGGTCGGGAAGGGCACTCCGCGCCAGGGTCAACCCGTTCGAGTGGATCCCGCTCGCGGGCAGCCCGATCACCGCGTCGCCGGGCTCGATCGACGCGCCGGTGACCACGCTGTCGAGGTCCACGACCCCCGCGCAGGTGCCGACGAGGTCGAAGCCACGCGGAGACGGATGACCGCGCACGAGCTCCGGCACCTGGGCGAGCTCGCCGCCGGGGATCTCGATGTCGGCCTGCTCGGCGCCGGCGCGGAGGCCCTCGGCGATCGCGGTGAGCATCTCCGGGTCGGCCTCCTCGACGGCGATGTAATCGAGCAGGGCGATCGGCTCGGCGCCGACGCACACGAGATCGTTGACGTTCATGGCCACGCAGTCGATGCCCACGGTGTCGTAGCGCTCGAGCGCCTCGGCGACGAGGATCTTCGTGCCGACGCCGTCGGTGGCCAGGGCGAGGCCGGTGCGCTCGTCGAGGGCGAGCACGCTGGCGTAGTGGCCGGAGGCGAGCACCGAACGCGACGGGCGTCCGGTGTCGATTCCGGAGAGGACGCCGACGAGCCCGGCGACGGCGCGGCCCGAGCGGCCCGTGTCGACGCCGGCGCGGGCGTAGGCGCTCTCCGGGCTCACGCAGCCATTCAAGCGCATGGGGCGGGCGCCCCGGACGCTCGATCTCGGCGTCAGCGCGCTCGGCTTTCGGCCGACCGGGTGAGCTTCAAGGCCGCGCACGCCCCGAAGATGGCGCGATAGGCCCCCACCGGCGCGTACGAGGGCGCCGACTCCGTCCAGGCGAGCAGACGGCGAAAGGCCAACGTCGACAGCGCGGCGGCGCCGAGCCCGGCCGCGAACGGTCCACGCAACCCGGCCGGGAGCCCGCGGCGGGCCAGGCGAACCGACTTCAGGACCGCCGCTCCGGCGATTATCGGCAGCGCCGCGTGCCGCGAGAGCCGGCTCGCCGCTGGCCGGTCGAGGCGGCGCAGTCGCGCCACGGTCAGAGTCGCCCCGTTGCGCGAGAGGCCGGGAGCGAGCGCCGTGGCCTGGGCGAGCCCGAGCAGGAGGTGGTCGAGCGCCCCGGCCTCGGCGTACGAGCGGTCGGCGGGGCGCAGGTCGGCGGCCGCGAGGGCGATGCCGGCGGCCACCTGGGCGACGGCCACCCGCCGCGGAGCACCGGCGCGGCGCTCGATCGGCTCCTCGAACAGGAGCCCGGCCGCGGCCGGCGGCGCAAAGGCGAGCGCGGTCCCGATAAGGCGCCGCGCGTCGAGCGCGCCGACGGCCTCCGCGACCTCTCCCCGCAGCGCGACCAGCAGCGCCGCCGCCGTGCCCGCGTGCACGGCCACCTCGAAGGCCTTCCGCAGCTCGGGATCGAGCCGCGCGTAGGGCCAGCCCAGCAGTTCCGGTACGAGCACCAGGTGTCCTGAGCTCGACACCGGCAGCAGCTCGGCCGGGCCCTGCATGGCTCCGAGCGCCACGGCATGAAGAAGCGACAGCTCCGCCCGTTGAGGGCGGCGACCCGCTATGCGCTCTGCGCCTCGGCGCTCGAGGGCTCGCCGCGCCCGCGTCCGCGCCACCAGCGCACGACCAGATAGATCGCCGTGAGGACGATCAGCGCCGCCACGACGTAGTCGACGTAGTGCAGGTAGCCCTGCCAGGTGCGCCAGCGCTCGCCGACCAGCACGCCGATGTAGGTCAACATCAGCATCCACGGGATGCAGCCGAGCAGCGTGAGGATGCTGAAGCGCCAGAACGGCATCCGCGCGACCCCGGCCGGCAGCGAGATGAATGTGCGCACGATCGGCAGCAGGCGCGTGAAGAACACGGTCGCGTCGCCGTGACGCTCGAACCAGCGATCGGCGGTGGCGAGGTGCTTGGGCGAGATGCCGACCTTGCGGCCGTGCTTCTCGATCAGGTCGACGCGCCCCGCGCGCCCGACGCCGTAGGCGATCCACGAGCCGACGAGGTTGGAGATCGACGCGACGGCGACCGCGGCGAACAGCGAATACTCGCCCGCCGCCACGTTGAAGCCGGCGAACAGCATCGTCGCCTCGCTGGGGATGGGGATGCAGGCGCTCTCGAGCGCCATCAGGATGAAGATCCCGACGAGGCCGAGGTCGCCGACGACCGCGACCGCGAAGTTGACGATCGGGTCCGTGATCGAGGCGAGGACCTGGTACATCGGCGGCTAGGGTAGCCGCCCGTGCGGGTCCCGCTGTTCGCCACCTCGCTCGCCGAGCACATGCCGCGGATCGCCGAGCGGCTGGCGGACGTTGCGGCCTCGGGCCGCTACATCCTCGGCCCCGAGGTCGAGGCCTTCGAGGAGGAGTTCGCCACGTACCTGGGCGCGCGCCACTGCGTCGGCGTGGGCAACGGCACCGACGCGCTCTCGATCGCGCTGCGCGCGCTCGGCGTGGGACCCGGCGACGAGGTCGTCGTGCCATCGTTCACCTTCTATGCGACCGCGGAGGCGGTGGCGACGATCGGCGCGCGCCCGGTCTT
>CADCVU010000124.1 GCA_902806245.1 uncultured Solirubrobacterales bacterium | reverse complement strand
CGGCGGCACGCGCGCCGGCGGGCTCGCCGCCTCGTGAGCGCCGAACTGAACGGCCTACGCGTACTCCTGACCGGCGCGGGCGGCGCATTTGGCCGCGCCGCCAAGGAGCGGCTCGAGAGCCGCGGCGCGCGCGTGGCCGGCCTCGACCGCGAGCCCGGCGACGGCGTCGACCTCACGTGCGACGTGACCGATCGCGAGGCCGCCCGCCGGGCGGTGGACGAGGCGGCCGAGCGCATGGGCGGCCTCGACGTGCTGGTCAACAACGCGGGCATCGGGACCGCCGGTCAGGTCGGAGAGGGGTTCGGCGAGCTCGAGCAGGCCGTGCTGGAGGTCAACCTGGGCGGCGCGTGGCACGTCATCTCCGCGGCCCTCCCCCACCTCCTGGCCAGCCGTGGCCAGGTGGTCAACGTCGCCTCCCTGCTCGCGGTGGTCAACGTCCCCTACGCCGGCGCCTACGCGGCGAGCAAGCGCGGCCTGTGCGCGCTCGGCGACACCCTGCGGCTCGAGTACGGCGACCGCATCGCCGTGAGCACGGTCTACCCCGGCTACGCGGCGACGCCGATCCACGGCCCGGCCGAGGAGCGCTCGGGGAAGAGCCTGTCCGGGATCGCCCCCGAGGAGACGCCGCAGGACGCCGCGCGCGCGATCGTCCGGGCCATCGAGCGCCGCCCGCGCGACACCGCGAACACATGGCAGGGCGCGATCGTGCTGCGCGCCGCGCGCGCGGCGCCGCGGCTGGTCGACGCCATCGTGCGCGTCCGCGCGCGGCGCGCCGGAATGCTCCCGAGCGCCGAGTAGGCGAGCGCGTGGATCCGGAGGTCAGCCGCCGGGTCGACGAGCGCCTCGAGGATCTCCACCGCCGCCATCGCGAGGCCGCCGGGGACGAGGTGGTGGGCGTCTACCGGGGCGGCCGGGGCCTGATCGATCCGCGCGAGGCCGGCGACGAGCTCGGCCGCTTCGGGATCTGCCTGGTCGGCGTCGACGGCGACGTTCACGGCGCCGGCGACTTCGGGCTCCCGTTCGCCCTGCACTCGATCTCGAAGATCTTCGCCTACGGGCTGGCCCTCGAGGACCACGGTCGCGAGCGCGTCCTCGAGCGGGTCGGGGTCAAGCCGAGCGGCGACGCGTTCAACGCGCTCGAGTTCGACGAGCGCAACAACCGCCCGTACAACCCGATGGTCAACGCCGGGGCGCTCGCCACGACCGATCTGGTCAAGGGCAAGGACGTCGCCGAGCGGCTCGAACGGCTGTTGGGCTCGTACCGCTGCTACGCGGCCAACGAGGACCTCGCGGTCGACGAGGACACCTATCGAGCCGAGCTGAGAACGGCGGATCGCAACCGCGCGACCGGCTACCTCATGCGCAGCGAGGGGATGCTCGACGGCGACGTCGAGGCCACGCTCGACCTCTACCTACGTCAGTGCTCGGTCTCGGTCACCTGCCGCGACCTCGCGGTCATGGCCGCGACGCTGGCCAACGGCTGCGTCAACCCGATCACCGGCGAGCGCACCCTGAAGCGCGAGCGCGTGCGCGACGTGCTGAGCGTCATGTACACGTGCGGGATGTACGACTTCGCCGGCGAGTGGGCCTACGAGGTCGGCGTCCCGGCCAAGAGCGGCGTGAGCGGGGGGATCCTGGCCGTCATCCCCGGCAAGATGGGCATCGGCGTCTTCTCGCCGGGCCTCGACCGATACGGCAACAGCGTCCGGGGGACGAAGGTCTGCGCCGAGGTCTCGAACGGCCTCGGACTGCACGTCTTCGCGCCGGAGGGAGAGGACTCGCTGTTGCGGCGGGGCGTGGCGGACTGACCGGATGGCGAGCGCCGCGTCAGCTCACCTTCTCCCCGGAGCTGCGCGGCCGGAGCACCCTCGCGAGCCCCGAGGCCCCGACCAGGCCGCCGGCCGCCGCAAGCGGCCACGCGAGGACGCGCGGGAAGCGCGCGCCGACGACCGCCGTCCCCAGCAGCGCCCCGCTCACCGTGGCGCCGGCCGCACGCTCGAAGCGCTGGAGATCGTCCCTGCTTCCCCGGAACACGGCGCCGCCGGTCCGCGCGGCGGTGGCGATCGCCCGGGGTCCGCTTCCCGACGAACCGCTCGGCGACGCGCGGCGCGTCGAGCGCCGTCTCGGGCGCTCGATGTGGCGCTCGGGCTCGGCCCGCGGGCGTCGCGCCGTGCCGCCGAGCAGCATCTCTCGGGAGTCGGCGAGATCCTGCTCGAACGTCTCCTCATCTGCGCCCCGAAGGCGTGACCCTCCACGACGACGTCGAGCTCCCAGTCGGTCAGCAGCCCGGTCACGTTCAGGTTCGTCGAGCCGATGCGGGAGGACCAGCCGTCCGCGACGTTGGTCTTGGCGTGCATCATCAATCCGCCGTACTCGAAGACCCTGACCCCCGACTCGAGCAGCTGTCGATAGCCCGACCGCGAAAACGTGCTCACGCGAGCGGCACGTCGTTGGTGGCCGGCAGCAGCACGCGCACGTCGACTCTGTCGCGCGCGGCGGACATCAACGCCTGGTTGAGGGTAGGGCCGGCCATGAAGTAGGCGTCCGCGATCCAGAGACGCTCCCTCGCGCCCGCGGCGACGAGCTGGAGCATCCGCGCGATGCGCATCCTTCCCGGCTCCTGGATCACCACCCGCGCTCCTTCCTCGCCGGCCGGCCCGATCTCCTCGGGCCGCGTTCGCTCACCGACGGGCAGGGCCGCGCCGCAGCGCTTCCAGAGCTGTCCAAAGGCGCGCGCCACGTCGGCCACCGCGGGTCCGCGCAGGCCGATCGCCGTGTCGCGGTAGGGCAGGCGGTCTCGGGTGAGCGCTCGAGCCACTCGTCGGCGATGCATATGCCGCCGACCGACGCGTACTCGCCGTCGACCACGAGTGACTTGCCGTGATCGCGCAACGCCACCTCGAGGGGCGCACCCGCGGAGAAGCGGTTGAACTCCCGCACCTCCACGCCGGCCGCGCGCAGCTCGCTCCATAGCGACCGCGGGGTCGACATCGACCCCCACCAGTCGTAGAGCACGCGGGTCGGCACGCCCTCACCCGCCTTCTCCTTCAGGGCCTCGGCGAACCGGCGCCCGATCTCGTCGGCCTTGAAGATGTAGTTCTCGAGGTGGACCCAAACGCCCGGCCAGGCCGATCTCCGCGAGCCACTCCTCGTAGGCCTGCGAACCGTTCTGCAGCAGGGTCACCCGGTTTCCGTGGCGCAGCGGCGCCTCGCTGACCCGCGTCCGGACCCGGTCGAGCGACTCCGCGGTCGAGCCGGCCGCGCGGCCCTGATCGTCGGTGCCCATGGGGCGCTCGCTCAGCCCACGGGCTCGAGCTCCACCTTCGTCCAGCCGGTCTCGCGGCGGTCGAAGTGCTCGTAGGCCTCGATCGCCGAGGTGATCCCCTCGCGCTTGGTTAGCACCTGGTCGGGGTCGATCACGCCGGCGCGAACGATGTCGATCAGCTCGGGTATGTAGCGGCGGTGGTTGCAGTTGCCCATCTTCAGCGTGAGGTTCTTGTTCATGGCCTCTCCGATCGGGAAGGCCTGGACCTGCGGCGGGTAGACGCCGATGATCGCGATCGTGCCGGCCTTGGCGACGCTCCGCACCGCCCAGCGCAGCGCCATGGTCGGGGCCCCGCCGGGCTGCCAGAGCTCGCCGTCCGGGTTGGCCTCGGGCGCGGTCTGGGAGACCTCGGCGGAGAACTCCGCGTCCGGCGTCTCGGTCCGGCCCGCCGCCGGGCCCCGGTGAGGGCGCTCGGCCTCGACCCCGACGGCGTCGATCACCCGGTCGGGGCCGATCCCGCCGGTGAGGCGGGCGATCGCGTCGATCGGGTCCTCCTCGTCGAAGTTGACGGTCTCGGCGCCCTGCTCGCGGGCGAGATCGAGGCGGTCGGGATGGCGGTCGACGCACAGGATCCGCCCCGCACCCTCGAGGCGCGCGCTGATCACCGCGAAGATGCCGACCGGCCCGGCGCCGAAGACGCAGACCGTGTCGCCGCGGGAGACCTCGGCCAGCTTGGCCCCGAAGAAGCCGGTCGGGAAGATGTCGGAGATCATGATCGCCTGGTCGTCGGTGACCTCGTCGGGAAGCTTCACGCAGTTGATGCCTCCAAAGGGGACGCGCACCGCCTCAGCCTGCATGCCGTCGTAGGCCCCGGCGGCCTCCGGCCCGCCGAAGAAGGCGGTGCCGCCCGCGGGCTCGGTGGTGTCGCACTGCGCGTAGTAGCCGGCGCGGCAGTACGAGCAGAACCCGCAGCCGATGGTCGAGCCGACGACCACGCGATCACCGGGGCGCAGGTTGCGGACGTCGCCGCCGACCTCCTCCACGATTCCCACCCCCTCGTGGCCGAGGACCGTGCCCGGCTTCATGCCGGCCATCGTCCCGCGCACGAAGTGCAGGTCGGTGCCGCAGATCGCGCTCGCGGTCAGCTTCACCACCGCGTCGCTCGGCTGCTGGACCTTCGGATCGGGGACGTCGTCGAGGCGGATGTCCCCGACGGCGTGGAAGACGACGGCCTTCATGCGGTCTCCTGTCTCGGTCGGACGCGGTTCTCGGCCGCTACCCGGGAGGGGCTGGCGGTAACCGCGCGGGCACCGAGCGCGCCGGGCGATACGATGACCAGGTCAGACAGACCAGGGGGGCTCGCGGGAAAGCGGGCTGAGAGGGTGCCACCGGCGTTCGCCGCCCGCACCGACCCTTCGAACCTGTGGGGTAATGCCTGCGGAGGGAGCGCATGAGGACAGGGCTCGAGGCGCCGGTGGCGCCGCCACACAAGCTCAAAGAGGGCCCCGAGGCGATCGCCGTGCGCGACGTCACCCGGAGCTTTCGCTCGCCGCGCGGCGACGTGCTCGCCCTGGAGGGGATCGACCTGGCCGCCGCCGACCGCGAGGTGCTGGCCGTGGTCGGGCCCTCGGGCTGCGGCAAGTCCACGCTGCTCGAGCTGCTCGCCGGCCTCGGCGAGCCCGACGCGGGCACGGTCGCCGTCACGGGAGAACGCTCGCGCGAGGCGCGCCTCGGCGCCTGCGCGTACATGCCCCAGCGCGACCTGCTCCTGCCCTGGCGCAGCGCACTCGACAACGCCGCGCTGGCCCTCGAGGTCCAGGGGATCGCGCGCCCCGAGGCCCGCCGCCGCGCGCTGCCGCTGTTCGAGCGCTTCGGCCTCGCCGAGTTCGCCCGCGCTCTGCCCGCCGAGCTCTCGGGCGGGATGCGCCAGCGGGTCGCGTTCCTGCGCACCCTGCTCGCCGGCCGTCCGGCCCTGCTGCTCGACGAGCCCTTCGGAGCGCTCGACTCGATCACCCGGGCCGCGATGCAGGAGTGGCTGGCCGAAGCGCTGGCGGCCGAGCCGCGGACCGTGGTCCTCGTCACCCACGACGTGCGCGAGGCCCTCTTCCTCGGCGACCGGGTCGCCGTGCTCTCGCCGCGGCCGGGGCGTGTGGTGACCGAGCTCGAGGTCCCGTTCGAGCGCCCTCGCCCGCGGCGCGAGACCGTGACCGACCCCGCCTTTGCGGTGCTCGAGGAACGCGCCCTCGAGGCCCTCGAGGACGGCGGGCGATGAGCGGCGCTCCGCCCGCCCGCGAACCCACGGCGCCGCGCGCGCGGGGTGCGCTGCGCCGCGCCGGCCCTCCCGCGCTCCTGCTGGCCGCGGCCGTGGCCACCTGGCAGGGCGTCGCCGGCCTGGACGGCGTGGACGACCTCACGCTCGCCTCGCCCGCCGAGACCCTCGCCGCCCTCGCCCGCGACCTGCCGCTCCTGCTCGACGCCGCGCGGGTCACCCTCCTGGAGGTCGTGCTCGGCCTGGCTCTCGCCGTCGCGCTGGGCACCGTGGCCGCGGTCGGGATGCACCTCGTCCGTCCCCTGCGCGAGGCCGCCTATCCCCTGCTCGTGGCCTCGCAGGCGATCCCCGTCGTCGTGCTCGCCCCCCTGTTCGTGCTCGCCTTCGACTACGGTCTCGCGCCCAAGCTGGCCATCGTCGCCCTGATCTGCTTCTTCCCCGTGACCGTCAACCTCCTCGACGGGCTGCGCTCGGTCGAGCCCGACCTGCTCAAGCTCATGCGCTCGCTCGGGGCCTCGCGCCTGGCCACGCTGCGCCGGGTCGAGCTCCCGTCCGCGCTGCCCTCGTTCTTCAGCGGCCTGCGGGTGGCCGCGACAGTGTCGGTGATCGGCGCGGTGTTCGGTGAGTGGGCCGGCGCCGACGCGGGCCTCGGGCGCCTGGTGCTGCTGGCCAACAACCAGCTCCAGACGCCGCGGGTCTACGCCGGCGTGGTCCTCCTGACCCTGATGGCGGTGGGCCTGTTCGTGCTCGCGGGCCTGCTCGAGCGTGTAGCGGTGCCGTGGAAGCGCCGGGGAGCGTCGGCGTGAGGGGTCGGGGCGCCATCGCCGCCCTGCTGGCTGTGGCGCTGCTCGCCCCCGGCTGCGGCGAGAAGCCGGAGCAGGCCGGCGAGCTGCGAACCGAGCCCTTCGAGCTGGTGCTCGACTACTTCCCGAACGCCGACCACGCGCCGATCTACGCGGCTCAGGCGGGCGGGCACTTCCGCGACGTCGGGCTCGACGTGAAGATCCGCGCTCCGAGCGACCCGTCGGCGCCGATCGCCCAGGCCGCGGCCGGGCGCGCCGACCTCGCCATCTCCTACGAGCCGCAGGTCTTCCGGGCCCGCGACGGCGGTCAGCAGGTCACCTCGGTGGGAGCGCTCGTGCAGCGGCCGCTGACCTCGATCGTCTCGCTCCCGAAGGCCGGTGTGCGCCGCCCCGCCGACCTGCGCGGCAAGCGGGTCGGGACCGCGGGGATCGACTACCAGGCCGCCTTTCTGCGGACCATCCTGCGCAAGGCCGGGGTCGACCCCCGCAGCGTGCAGGTCCAGGACGTCGGCTTCAACCTCACCCCCGCCCTGCTCACCCGCCGCGTCGACGCCGTGCTGGGCGCGTTCTTCAACTATGAGGGCGTGGAGCTGCGCCAGCAGCGCCGCAAGCCGCAGATCATCCCGGTCGACGAGGCCGGCGTGCCGACCTACGACGAGCTGGTGTTCGTGACCGGAAGCGAGGAGCTCGCCGACTCCGACGCCCGCGGGCGGATGCGTCGATTCCTGGCCGCGGTTGCGCGAGGCACGCGCGACCTCGAGCGCGATCCGAACGCCGGCCTGCGGGGCCTGCTCGAGGCGAATCCGGAGCTCGACGCCCGCCTCCAGCGTGCGGTCATCGACGTCACCCTGCCCCTCTTCCAGCCCCCCCGCGGGAAGCCGTTCGGCTGGCAGGAGCCGCGCGACTGGCGCGCCTTCCAGGCCTGGATGGGCGCCAACGGGCTGCTGGGCGGCGCCGAGCCCGCCCCCGGGCCCGCGTTCACCAACGATCTGCTGCCGGGACAGGGGCTGTAGCGCGCGCAGCGGAGGGCGCCGGACCACGGGCGCGCCCGTGCCGGCCCGCGCTCGCCGCCGGCGGCAGCGAGAGGCTGGCCAGGTTCCCGGCCAGCAGGTAGATCCCCGCGAGCGCCGCGTGCTCGCCGTACGGGACGAAGAACTCGCGCACCTCCTCCTCGGTCGCCCGCCGCCCGAGCCCGGCCAGGTGCCCGACCAGCTTGATGTAGGCAAGGTCGCCGGCGGGAAGCTGGTCGTCGCGGCCCTGGCCGTGAAAGGCGAGCTTCTCGCAGGTCCAGCTCCCGATCCCCGACACCGTCCTCAGCGCTCGCCACGCCGGCTCGTGGCGGTGGTCGAGGTCGAGCCGCGTCCCGGCGGCGAGCCGGGCCACGCGGCGCAGGGCAATGGCCCGAGTGCCGGTCAGCCCGCAGGCCTCGAGCTCGGCGGGCGCGCGGTCCGCCACGTCGCGCGCACTCGGCGCGCAGCGCAGCTGCCCGCAGTCGCTCACGCGTCCGTAGCGCCACACGAGGCGGCGCTGGATCGCCGTGGCGCGCTCGAACTCGATCAGCTGCTCGCACACCGCCCAGGCCAGCGCCTGGAAGGGCGCGGGGGTACGCCACGGGCGCAGCCACGGGCGCCGGCGGATGACCGGCCCGAGCAGCGGTTCGCGGGCGAACCGCCGCTGGAAGGCACGCAGATCGTGGTCGAGGCCCAAGGCGAAGCGCATGCGCTCGGCGCCCCGCTCGGCGGCAGCCCGGCTCGACGCCTCGATCCGCAGCCGAACGGCGCCCGACTGCGCCCAGGCGCGGGCGCAGACCGGCTCCTCGCCAACGTGCAGGAGCCGCTCGAGCGCCCCGTCGGGGCGGCGGCGCATCGTGCCGTCGCGACCGGCCGAGGGCAGCCGGTAGAGGCCCGGCGGGCGGACGTCGAGCTCGAGCACGCACGCGGTCCCGCCAGCCGCGCGCGGTGGCCGGGATCGCCCGCGGGCACGAGCAGCCGGCGCGACCGGCGCCGGCGCAGAGGCCATGGTCGCCAACCGCGCTAGCGCTTGAGGACGTGCACGTCGACCAGGAACGAGCGTGAGCTCTGGATCTGGCGCTCGATCGAGCGACGACGCCGGCGCGCCATCAGCCGCCGTCCCGCGCTCCCGCGCAGGAGGCGAGCGGCGAGAAAGGTCGCGAAGCCGACGAGGAATCCCCCGGCGGCGGCCAGCGCGGGCCCGGCCAGCGGTCCCTCGCCGAGGCGCTCGAGCAGGCCGGTGGAGGGATCGAGCACCTCCCCGCGCGCCGGCTGCGCCTCGCTCGCCGGAACGGGCAGATGGCGCTCCTCGGCCGAGCCGGGATCGCCGCCCTGACCTTGGTGCGGATCGGTCATGACGGGGACCTTACTCCTCGTCGCGGAAGGATCTCTCGTACATCCGGTAGCGCTTGACCACCCGCGCGCCCATCGCCTCCATGCCCCGGTTCATGGCGGTGTTGGTCTCGAGGATCCAGCCCATCTCGCCGCCGGTCTGCGGCTTGCGGGCGGCCATGCGGAAGTTCTCCACGTAGAGAGCGGCGGCCACGCCGGTGTGCTGGTACTCGGGCTTCACGCCGAGGAAGCCGACCCGCACGCGGTCTATTCGCCGCCGAGCCCGCAGCGCCCGGAGCCAGCCGAAGGGCAGCAGGCGGCCGTCGAGCCGCGCCAGCACCTGATTCAAGTCGGGGAAGGTCAGGGCGGCCGCCACGGCCTCGCCGTCCTTCTCGGCCACGAACAGCCAGTCCTCGTCGAGGATCGGCTTCGCCTCCTCGACGGCGTGCTCGAGCTCGCGCTCGGTGATCGGGACGAAGGCCCAGTTCTCGCTCCAGGCCGCGTTGTAGACCTCGACGAAGCGCCGAGCCTCGGCGCTCAGGTCGCGCTGGCGCATGTTGCGGATGGTTATCCCGTGCTCGGGCCCGAGCTTCTCGTGCAGCTCGAAGAGGATGGGCATCGGGTTGTTGTCGACCAGGTACTGCTCCCACATCAGGAGATCCATGGCCCGGTCGAGACCGGCGCCCTCCATCAGCCGGCGGTAGTAGGGGTGATGCCACGGCGCCTGGATGATCGGCGGCAGGTCGTAGCCCTCGACGAGGATCCCGGCCTCGTCGTTCATGGTCAGGCTCGCGGGGCCGACCATGCGATCGCAGCCGCGTTCGCGCAGCCATCCCTCTGCGGCCTCGAGCAGGCTCGAGGCGACCGCGGAATCGTCGACCGACTCGAAGAACCCGAACCATCCCCACGAGCTCGAGTGGAAGCGGTTGAAGTTGTGATCGACCTGCGCGGTGATCCGTCCGACCGGCTCGCCGTCGCGCCAGGCCACGAAGTACTCCGCCTCCCCGTGCTCGAACCAGGGGTTGCGCGAGCGATCGAGGTAGCGCCTGCGCTCGATCAGCAGCGGGGGGACCCACGGGTCGCCGGTACGATATATCCGCCACGGCAGCCGAACGAAGCGTCTCAGGTCCGCGCGCGAGCGGACCGGCTTGACCTCGAGCGACACGGCGAGGCACCCTACCTCCCCAAGGCCGGCCTCGTCCCTTGCCATGCCCACCAGTGCTCCCACCGACCTCTTCGCCAAGGCTCGAGATCACGAGCGGCTCCAGCAACTCGCCGCTGCCCGCGAGCACGACCTGCTCCCCTTCTTCCGCCTGACCGACGGCGAGCCCGGGCCGCTGGTCCGGATGGAGGGCGTCGAGCGGATCACCCTCGGGTCGAACAACTACCTCGGGCTCACCCGCGACCCGCGGGTCAAGGCGGGCGCCCGGGCGGCGCTCGACGACTACGGCACCGCGCTGACGGGCTCGCGCTTCATGAACGGGACCACTCCGCTGCACGTCGAGCTCGAGCGGGAGATCGCGGAGTGGATGGGAACCGACGATGCCCTCGTCTACACCACCGGTTATCAGGCCAACGTCGGCGTGCTCGGGGCGCTGCTCGGGCCGACCGACACGGTGATCGTCGACTCCGGGGACCATGCCTCGATCCTCGACGGCATTGCGATGTCGCGCGCCAAGGTGCGGCCCTTCCGTCACAACCGCCTCGACAAGCTCGAGCAGATGCTGGGGCGCGCGGCCGCGGACGGCGGCGGCGTGCTCGTCGTGGTGGACGGAGTGTTCTCGATGGAGGGCGACGTCGGCGACCTACCGCGGATCGCCGAGCTGTGCCGCGCCCACGGGGCGCGCCTGATGGTCGACGAAGCCCACGGCGTCGGTGTGCTCGGCGCCCGCGGTGCGGGCGCGTGCGAGCTCTTCGGGATCGAGGACGAGGTCGACCTGCGCATGGGCACGTTCTCGAAGTCGATCGCCAGCTGCGGCGGGTTCATCGCCGGCACGGCCGAGGTGATCGACTACCTGCGGATCCAGTCCCGGTCGTTCATGTTCACCGCCGCGGCCGTCCCCGCGGCCACCGGGGCGGCCCTGGCGGCGATCAGGGTCATCCGCTCGCCCGACGGCCCGGCGCTGCTGACCCGACTGCTCGACAACGCCGCCTACCTGGAGCGCGGGCTGATAGAGCTGGGCTTCCAGGTGGTGGCGGCCGGCGCCGGGCCGGACGGCTCGCCGGTCGTGACCCCGATCGTGCCAGTCGTCGTCGGCGACGACTGGCAGGCCGTGGTGCTCTGGAAGGCGCTCTACGACGCCGGCGTCTACACCAACGTCGCCCTCTATCCGGCGGTTCCGCGCGGCGGAGCACTGCTGCGCACGAGCGTTATGGCCACCCACGAGCGCCAGCATCTCGACCGAGCGCTGGCCGCGTTCGACCGCGCTCGGGCGTCAACAGCTCAAACCTGATGCCGTCGGCAGGCGTTAACCGAAAAGGGCGCTCTGAGCGGCTACGTCGCCGCGCTCGACGTTGACGCACGGCCGGGACTGGTCATAACCTCAGCGACCGCGGTCAACGACGTTGCGGCTCGCCTGGCGGGCGGCGCGGTGTTCGCCGGGGAGGCAGTCGCCGGGGAGGGCAGTCGCCGGAGAGCGACTCAATCACAGACGACCAGAATCAATTCAGGGGGACGACTCTATGCTCAGCAGCGCCATCGCCGACGACCAGGCCCAGCAGCAACTGCTGGCGTTGAGACAGGCCAACCGGGTGCGCGTCGCGCGCGCGGAGCTCAAGCGCAAGGTGGCCAAGGAGGAGCTGAGCGTCGCGGAGGTGGTCGTCGGCTGCCCGTGGGAGGCCGCGAGCATGGAGATCGGCGATCTGATCCGCTCCCAGCGCCGCTGGGGCGCGGCGCGCTGCCGGCGCCTGCTCGTATCGGTTGGCCTGCCCGAGAACAAGCACGTAGGCACCCTCACCGACCGCCAGCGCAAGGTGCTGGCGGCGGTGCTCGAGGCCTCGCCGGCGGGCCGCGAGGAGGTCTCCTCCGAGCTTCCGGACCATCGCGGCGTCGCGGGCGATCGTCGCCTCAGCCCGGTCTGAGGCGCGCGACGCGCCGCCCAGCTCGCGCACGCCGAGACGCGAGCGTCGGGCTCGATCAGCGGAAGCTGAGCCCGCCCGAGCGCCGCTTGAACGCCGTGCGCAGACGCCAGAAGGCCAGCCCGAAGACCGCGATCACCGCCACGGCGACGATCGCCTTTGGCACCTCGGTGATCGAACCGGGCAGAGCGATCGCGACCACGGCGCCGGTCGCGAACGCAGCGCACGCCGCGAGCAGGCTGGTGTGCGAGCGGTAGCCGGCGAAGTGCTCTCGAGCGGCGAGCTCGAGGCCGGCCAGCGAGCCGAGCACCAGGCCGGCGATGAGCATCACCGTGCCGCGCTCGCTGCGCAGGAGGAAGCCGGCGACCGCGAGCACGATCGCCAGCAGGACCACGATCTCGGCGAGCGGAAAGGCGCCCCAGGGCGCCTGCGGACGCTCACCCGTACCTCGGCGGCCTGAGCGTCCGCCCTGCGAGGCAGCCACGGCCTCGGCGTGGCGGCGCCGGCGCTCGGCGTCACGCTCCGCGCGCGAGGAGAGTCCGGTGTCCGGACGGTCTCCGCTAGCGCCCGAGCGGACGGCGCCCTCGCCGGTGAGGCTGCGCTTGCGGCTACGCCGACCCATCAGGCCCGGGGCTGGTCGAGAGAGTGCGCGGCCGGGTACGGCTCTCGGCTCGGAGTCGGTGGGAGCGGGGTCACGGCCAGCGGCCGCGCCCCCCGGCTAACGGACAGCCGGAGGAGATGCGAACGCGCCACCAGTTCAGGAACATCCCGAGCACCCCGTAGCGCGGGCGCACGTGCCAGTGCTTGCAGCCGGGCTCGCCGATGTCCTCGTTCGAGATCAGCGCCCACTTGTGCTGCTCGGGCGCGAGCAGCATGTGCTCGATGCGACCACGGTTGCGCTCTTCGACCAGCGCCCGCCGATCGAGCTGAAGTCGGTTCTCCGCCAGGCGTGAGGCCAGCGCGTCGCGGACGCGCTCGAGCTCGGCCAGCGGCAGGACTCGCGGGCCGCCGCGAGGCGAGGCCACGACCCAGTCGAACCCCTCCCGCGGGAAGGTCGTGCAGAAGAGCTGCGCGAGGTCTCCCTCGAGGCGGGCGATCTGGTCGAGCAGGGTACGGCGAGCCGCACGCTCGTCGGTCTCGGTCGCCGGATCGAGCGAGGGCGGAACAGCAGGCAGGACCGCGGCTGACATCTCCGCGTCCTCGTCGAACTGGTCTGGGCGATCTAGCAGCTCAGGCACCGGACTCCCGCTCCCTACTTCGGGTAGCTCGAAGGTAGCAGACCTCGGCCCTTCGAGGCCACGATTCACCCCTCCGTCGTGAGCACCCCCGCGGCGAGCCACAGCGCCTCCTCGGCGATGACCCGAGGCACCCCGCGAACCCGGACGGCGATCAGCACCATGCGCTCGGTCGAGCGGTCGATGGCGAGACCGTCGACGAGGTCGCCGAACAGGGTCCCGAGGGGCCGCACGGCGTCCGCCAGCAGCACCTGACCGTGGTCGAGGACAGGACCTTCGTCCCCGCCGAGTCGCTCGCGCCGGTTGGCCAGCCGCAGCCCGACGTCGCCCTCGATCCGGTCGGCGTCGAGGACGAGGGTGGCGATGCCGGTCTCCACCGTGGCCACCAGCGCTGCATCGTCCGGGAGGCCGCGGCTGCGGAATCCGCCGGCGCGCAGGCGCTCGACGGCGGCCGCCTCGGCGGGGGTGCGGGTCTCGTCGGGATCGAGGCCGATCTGGCGGAAGAACGCTCGGTAGGCGGCCGGGACGGGCTCGCGGCGCATGGCGATCGCGCGTGCGCCGTTGAAGCGGCTGCTCAGCGCCCACAGCCGCTGGCGGACTCCGCGCGGGCTGCGGCGAGCACGGGCGGCGACGGTGACCTGGAGCAGCTCGAGCCCGGGCAGCTCGGCGGCCAGGTCGGGCGCGACCCATCCCGGGCGCGGCTCGAGATCGAGCGCGCTCACCGCTCGGCCGCCGCCAGCGCGCTCACGCGCCGGCGCAGCGCCGCCTCGTCGAGGCTGCCGACGCGCACGTCGCGTACGGCTCCACCGCGGGCGGCGAAGACCGTCGTCGGGCAGACGCCGACCTGGTAGAGGTTGACCACCGCGGCATCGGGGTCGACCGCGACCGGCATCGACAGGCGGCGCTCGCGCACGAGGTCGGCCGCGGCCTCGCGGTCGGAGCCGCTGACCACCGCGGCGAAGGCGACGGTCGGGAACGCCCGCCGCACGCGCTCGACCGTCGCGAGCTGGGGAGCGCAGTCGGCGCCGCGCGTGACGATGAAGGTCAGCACCAGCGGACGGCGCTCGCGCAGCTCGCAGACGTTGACGACCTCAGGCGAGCGGACCTCGCAGGCGGGGCGAGCGCCGGCGGCCTCTCCTCCGCCCGTGCGCGTCCTGACGTTGGCATCGCCCTCGAGCGACCCCGTGGCCAGCGGAGCGGCGAAGTCCGGGAGCGTAGACCCGCGCGGCGGTCCGCGCAGGAGGTCGCGGTCGCTCGCGAGGTTCCGCGCCGAGTTGAAGGCCGCGACCACCACCAGAGCGGCAAAGGCGATGGCCACGACGCCCAGATAGCGGCCCCGGCGTCCGCGCGGCTGGAGCGCGGCACCGGTGGCCGCGCCGGCGTCGGCCAGAGGTTCCTCCGGGCGTCGCTCGTCGAGCTCGGCCAGCCGCTCGGAGGCCGATCGCCGATCGTCGCCGAGGATCGGGTCGTGGGCGCGGCTCGGATCCGGTCGTGCTCCCGCTCCGCCGGGCTCGGTCTCGTCGGGGCGCGGTTCGCCGCCGCGGTCCCCTCGCCCGAGATCGCCGAGGCGATCCTCAGGCACGACCGCGGGGCCAGAAACGCCTGCGGCCGGACGCGCGGTGGGCGGTGGGCGACGGCCGATCGCCGCGGCGCTCCCACAGGCTCGCGACCCGCTCGCGCCCCCGGCGCGCCAGACCGGGGAGCCGCCGCACGCCGCTCATGAGGCCGCGCCCGGCCGGCGGCGCCCAGCGGCGTGGGTCGAGATCGCGCCACGTCAGCGGCCCCTGGGCCTCCGCCCACACGAGCGCGGCCGGGAGCACGAGCATGACGCCGGCCAGCGAGACGCTGAGGTCGATCACCGTGACCACGCCGAAGTCACGCAGCATGCGGATGTCCGAGGCGATCAGGGCGGCGAAGCCGGCGATCGCCGTCGCCCCCGAGGCGAGCACGGCGGCGCCCGTGGAGCGATAGGTCAGCTCGACCGCCTGCGCCGGCGAGGCACCGGCCGCGCGCTCCTGCTCGTAGCGCACGGACAGGAGCACGCTGAACTCGGTCGAGATGGCCAGGACGAGCGCCCCGAGACTGGCCGACATCGGGTTGAGCGGGATCCGCATCACGAAGAGCACGAGCGCGGCCCAGCCGGTGGCAAAGGCGATCGGGATGAGGGGAACGGCCGCCAGCTTGGGCCGGCGGCGGATCGCCAGCAGGACCAGGAAGACCGCAGCCAGACCGGCGAGCAGCGTTCCTAGCCGGCGCCAGGGCGAGGACAGCGCGTCGTTGCCCTCGGCGGCCAGGACCGGTAGTCCGACCACCGAGGCCTCGACCCCGGGCGGAGCATCCTCGAGGCGGCGCTCGATGCCGTCGATCACCTCCTTCTGCTCGTCGAGCGGCAGCAGAGGCACGCCGAAGGCCAGGCTCGCGGTCTTGCGGTCGGGCGAGATCACGGCCTGGGAGAAGTAGGAGGGCACGGCGTCGAGAAGCTGCTCGGTGCTCGCACGGTCCACTACGCCGACCGAGCGCACGAGCTCGGGCAACGAGAAGGCGGGGCAGAGCCGTGCTCCGCCCGCGCCGCAGGGGTCGCCGGGCACGAAGCCGTTGGCCGACAGCGTGTCGTCCTGGAAGGCCGACATCCAGTTGATCACCGCAGGCTCGGTGAGGCGATCCGAGCGCACGGTGACGTCGAGCTCGCCGGCCACCCCCGACTCGTCCTCGAGGGTCTCGGCCGCGCGCAGGGCCGGAAGATCCTGCGGCACGAGCTCGGTGATGTCGGTGACGATCCGCTGCTGGGTATCGACCGCCCACCCGACCACGGCGATGGCCAGCGCGACGCCCAGCACCCGCGTCGGGCGGGCGAGCGAGTAGGCCACGGCTCGGTTGCCCGCGGCGCGGAGTCGACCGGGGCGCCGGCGCGCCCGCACCGCCCGGGCGAGGCTGCCGGCCCTCCGGCGGGCGGCGGTGACCATTCGCGTCGAGCCCATACGACCCCCGGCGCGAGCGAGCGTCGCCCTCGTGCGGGGAAGCATCGGCGGTACGTCTGCCGGCCGCCGGCGCGCACCCGAGTAGCGCGCGAGCGTCGCGAAGCCGGCGGTCAGCGCGCACGCGAACGCGAGCACGATGCCGACGATGATGATCAGCCCGAACCCTCGGACCATCGGCACCGGCGAGAGCAGGAGGATGAGGAAGCCGGCGGCGGTGGCCAGCGCCGCCGTTGCGATCGTCGGACCGCCCGCGGTGGCCGCCACCGCGGCAGACTGCTCGGGCGTGCGCGATGGCGGACCGGCTTCCGAGCTCCCGGTCACGCCGTCCTCGGAGACGGACCCCCTCCTTACCTCGTCGAAGCGGGCCTGGAACTGGATCGCGTAGTCGACGGCGAGGCCGATCAGCACCGGCAGGGCGGCGATGCTGGCCATGGTCAGCGAGCCGCCGACGAGCGTGACCGCGCCGAAGGTGATCGCCGTCGCCCCGCCGGCGACGGCCAGCGGCAGCAGACGCAGGCGGGTACGGAAGACCAGGGCGAGCGTGGCCGCCATCACCAGCAGGGCGGCGCCGAGCAATACGAAGGTTGAGCGCTGGATCGCGGCCGCCAGCCCCTCGACGAGCACGGGCGCGCCGGTGACGACGTAGCGACCGCCCTGCTGTAGGTCGAAGACCGGAGCGGCGACCGCTCGCTCGACGAGCTCGATGGCCCGCGCTCGCTCGGCCTCGGTGAGGCTCGAGCGCAGGCGAACCTGGATCAGCGCCGAGTTGGGGCTCGGGAAGATCGATGCGAAGCGCGACTTGGGCACCCCGGCGCCCTGGCTGGTGTCGAAGACGAGCTGGGACACGAACCCCGGATCGCCGAGGGTCGGCACCCCGGTGAGCCCGTAGCGGACGCCGAGCTGGAGGATCTGCTTCTGAAATTCGCTCTGCAGCAGCTGGCGGGCGGCATCGCCGGCCCGGCGGGCCTCGATCCTCGAGGCGCCGCCCTGGCGTGCCGCCGCCTGCGCCTGCGCCGCCGCCTGCTCGCCCGCGGCGGCCGCGCCGGCCTGGCGCTCCTGAAAGCCCTCGGTCAGCCGCGTGGCCGCGGAGTTGATGAACGTCGCCGGCCCGTAGACCGCCTTGACCGGGCTGTTGCGGGCCAGCTTGTCGCAGGCCGCGGGCAATTGCGCGCGGGCCTCGGGCGGGAGGTTGCCCGACAGGCAGCTCTCGAGGGCGAGCAGGCGGCCGAGGTCCTGGGTCAGAACAGTCCGCTGTAGGTTCCCCTGCACGAGGATGGCGATCGGGTCGTCCCCGAAGTCGGCCTTGTAACGGTCCGAGGCGCGGTAGGACTCCGAGTCGGGATCGACCAGCGTGGCGACCGACGCCGAGACCTCGGCTCGCAGCGCCAGCCCCGCCCCCAGCACCGCCAGCACGCACACGACGGCGATGACCAGGAACGGTCGCGCAACCGCCCATCGAGCCACGCGCCCGAATCGCTCTCCCCTCAGCACGAACCGAGCTTAGGCCACGGACCTAGTCCGAATCTAAACGCACAGCGCGCTTAATCCCCCAGCAACTTCCCGAACGACGGGGCTGAAGCTGTGCAAGACGGCGAAAACCAAGCTGAGCGCGGACGCAGGTCGCGACGCGTGCTTCAGCACACGAGCGGGCGAGGACAAAGCTCAGCGCCGGTTTGCAGCCGTCCCGCTCATTCCATGCCCAGCGGTCCCTGAGCCTCCCCCGCCAGGAACTGTCTCACGAACTGGTTGTTCGAGTTGAACAGCTCCTCCGCCGGCCCCGACTCCACGATCCGGCCCTTCCAGAGGATGGCGATGTACTCGGCCACCCGGCGCGCCGACATGATGTCGTGGGTGATGACCACGTAGGCACCCTTGTTCTCCTCGTGGATCTCCTTGATGAGCTCGCACAGGAGGGCGGTGCGCACCGGATCGAGGCCGGAGTCCGGCTCGTCGAAGAGCACGATGCTCGGCTCGAGCACGAGCGCGCGCGCGAAGCCCGCTCGCTTGCGCATGCCGCCCGAGAGCTCGTTCGGCATCTTGTCGATGGCGCCGCCGAGCCCGACCTCCTTGAGCCGGTAGTTGACGGTCTCGCCGATCTCGTCCTCGCCCTTGTCGGTGTGCTGGCGCAGGGGGAACGCGACGTTGTCGAACAGGTTCATCGACCCGAAGAGGGCGCCATCCTGAAACAGCACGCCGAACTTCTTGCGCATCTCGAAGAGCTCGTAGTCGGGAAGGTTCGGCACCGAGTCGCCGTGGACCAGCACGTCGCCCTCGTCGGGGTAGAGCAGCCCGACCATGTGCTTGATGCAGACCGACTTACCGGTGCCCGAGGGACCGAGGATCATCGAGATCTGGTTGTCCGGGAGGCCGAGGTCGAGCCCGTTGAGAACGGTGTTCTTGCCGAAGGACTTCTTGACGTTGATGAACTCGACCGCGTCCTCTTCGGCGGTCGACTCCTGCCTAGTGCCGGTGTGCCACTGATAGGCGTCGGCGTCCCCCTCCCACTCATCGGCCTCGGCGTGCCCGCCGCCCTGAGGCTGTGGCTCGTCCTTGACCGCGGCCTGGGTCTCGCGGCCGTGACCGTCCTCGCCGGCCGAGCCGTCCTCCGACTGATGCTGCTGCGTCTGCTCCTCTTCCGCCATTGGCTCTCCTCTCGAGACCTATCCGCCGATCGGCGCTCTGGGGTCGGAGCCCCAGAACACCTGGGTTCCGAGCATGCCGATCAGGTGCACCAGCACAAGGTTCACGACCATCGACTTGGCGGTCGCCGTGCCCACGCCCACCGGTCCGCCGCCGGCCGTATAGCCGTAGTAGCAGCCGACGATGACGATGGCGACGCCCATGAAGAGGGCCTTGGTCACGCTGTAGATCAGGTCCAACGGGTTCTGGAAGATCCAGAAGATCATGAAGTAGGAGCCCGAGGACACCTCGGCGATCTGCTGGACGACCGCGATGTATGAGGCGAAGAAGCCGATGCCGATGCCGATGAGGTACATGAAGGGCAGCGTCATGACGGCCGCCAGCAGTCGCGTGGCCACGAGGAAGGTCATCGAGGAGATGCCCATGACCTCGAGCGCGTCGACCTCGTCGGAGATCCGCATCGCCCCGATCTCGGCCACGAGGCCGGTGCCGACCTTGGCCGACATCATGTAGCCGAAGCCGTAGGGCATGAGCTCGCGCAGGTCGCACCAGGCGGCGAAGACCCCGGAGTAGGCCGGAGCCCCGACCGAGCGATTGAAGTAGGCCCCCTCGATCCCGCAGGTCAGCCCGAGGACGAACATCAGCGTCCAGATGGTCACGGCCGAGCCGAGCACGAAGATGCCGGCCTGGCGCAGCGTCTCGCCGAAGTACTTGAAGACCCTCCCTCCGAAGACCTCGCCGAAGTCCCGCCCGGCGAACTTGGCGATGTCGCCGACGGCGGTGAGCCAGCCCTTCTGGAGCTCGATGAACCGGTTCATCTACTTGATGATCGAGATGTCCGGGTGCGTGGCCAGGAGCGTCTGGGTGAAGACGTAGTTGAAGGCGAACAGCAGCGTGAAGGCGATGACCACGGCCTGGTTGACCGCGCGCCCCACGCCCTCGCCACCGCCGGAGGCGGTCATCCCCTTGTAGGAGCACACGATGGCGATGATGGCTCCGAAGGCGGTGGTCTTCACGAGCGAGCCCCACAGGTCGGTGGTCGAGGCGTTGGTGAGCAGCGTGGCGAAGAACGGCCCGAGCGGCGCCTGGAAGGTCATCGAGGCGATGACGCCGCCGAAGATCCCGAAGAGCAGCGCGTAGACGTCGAACAGCGCGGTGACGATCATCAGCGCGAGGAAGCGCGGCACGACGAGGTTCTTGACCGGGTCGACGCCGAGCACCTGGAGGGCGTCGAGCTCCTCGCGGATCTTGCGCGCGCCGAGGTCGGCGGTGATGGCCGTGCCCGCCACGCCGGCGACGATGATCGCGGTGGCGATCGGGCCGAACTCGCGGATGGTGGCGAGCACGAAGAAGCCGCCGAGGCGGTCGAGCGCGCCGAAGAGGAGCAGGAAGTTGCCAGCCTGGAGCCCCGGCACCCCGTAGCCGAAGGCGATCGTGGTCACCAGCAGTGGGAACCAGCACAGCCGTAGGGCGAACAGGAACTGCTCGATGAACTCGCCGCCGTACGGAAACGGCGGGGTGAGGGCCGAGACCACGGTCTTGCCCGTGAGGATGACCATGTCCCCGATCTCCTCGAGGAGGCCCTTGACCGGTAGGAATGCTCG
>CADCVU010000123.1 GCA_902806245.1 uncultured Solirubrobacterales bacterium | reverse complement strand
CCTGCGCCGGACGCAGGCTCCGGCGGCGGCCCGCTCGGCGGAGCCACCCGCGTCGCCGGGCGCGCAGCGCGGGCCGGTCTCGGGCTGGCTGGCGGCGTGCTCAAGCGCCTGCCACGCCCTTGAGGGAGCGCGCGCGCGGCCTGCGGCGGAGGGCCACGGCGTTCTGGCTGCGCGCCTAT
This sequence comes from uncultured Solirubrobacterales bacterium, assembly GCA_902806245.1. Lineage (GTDB taxonomy): Bacteria > Actinomycetota > Thermoleophilia > Solirubrobacterales > Thermoleophilaceae > JACCUC01. The sequence continues at coordinate 3,550 of CADCVU010000123.1, read as the reverse complement.
CAGGACAACATCGTCGCGCTGGCGGCCATGCTCTCCTACTACCTGCTGCTGTCGATCCTGCCGCTCGCCCTGCTCGCGCTCTACATAGCCGGGCGGGTGCTCGAGAGTTCGCCCCTCGAGGACCAGGTGCTCAACGACCTGCGCACGGTCTTTCCGGCGACCGCGCGCTCGACCCTCGCCGGCGTGCTCGATCAGATCCGCTCCTCGTCGACCGGCTTCGGAATCGTGGCGATCGTCGCGAGCATCTGGCTCGGGTCGTCGTTCTGGGGCGGGCTCGACACCGCGTTCTGTCGCATCTACCACGTGCCGTGTCGCTCCTGGGTGCGCCAGAAGGGCTTCGCGCTGGCCATGCTCGTGGTCGTCCTGCTGTTCATCGTCGCGACGATCGCCGTGCCGACGCTTCAGAGCCTGCTCGCGGCCGGACGCAGCGACCTGCCGTTCGGGCTCGGCGACGTCGAGGCCCTCGTGTTCGCCGCCTCGCTCGGGATCAGCATCGCGCTCGTCTTCTCGATCCTCTGCGCTATCTACTGGACGGTGCCGAACCGGCGGGTTCCCTGGCGGGCCGTATGGCCCGGGGCGCTGGTCGCGACGCTCGCGATCACCGTCGTCGACTACGGCTTTCCCGTCTACCTCTCGACGGTCTCCACGCTCGCCGACGTCGGGACCACGCTCGTGTTCATCCTCATCGTCCTGCTCTGGTTCTTCGTGCTCTCGCTGGTCATCCTCTCCGGCGCCACGATCAACGCGATCCGCTTCGAGCTGCACGAGACCGGCGAGTTGCGCGCCAAGGCCTGAGCCTCATCTGCCCCTGCCACGATGACCGCGTGGCCGAGGCTCTGATCGACGTCGCCACCGCGCGGGCGCGTGTGCTCGCCGAGGCGCGCCCCTTGGCGCCGGAGCCCGTCGACCTCGTCAGGGCGCTCGGGCGCGTGCTCGCCGAGGACGTCGCCAGCGACCTCGACCTGCCGCCGTTCGACGCCTCGGCCATGGACGGCTTCGCCACGCGCGCCGGTCCCGCCGAGGCGCTCGAGATCGTCGGCGAGTCGCGGGCCGGCCACCCGGCCGGGCGCGAGCTCGGCGCCGGCGAGGCGATCCGGATCTCGACCGGCGCCGTGGTGCCCGCGGGCGCGCAGGCGGTCGTGCCGGTCGAGCGCACGCGGGTCACGGGCCCCGACGGGGACGGCGAGGCGGGTGAGCGCGTGCGCGTCCCTGTGCGAGCGGTCGGCGAGCACGTGCGGCGCGCCGGGGAGGACGTGCGCGCCGGCGATGCGGTGATGAGCGCCGGCACCCGCCTCGGGCCGGCGGAGGTCGCGGTGCTCGCCGCGCTCGGCCGCGCCGAGGTGCGGTGCGGAGTACGGCCGCGAGTGGCCGTGCTGGTCACCGGCGACGAGCTCGTCGAACCGAGCGCGGCGCTCGGGCCCGGTCAGATCCGCGACTCCAACGTCCACGCCATGGCCGCGCAGGCCGAGCGGGCGGGAGCCCGGGTCGTCGGCCGCGCGCTCGTGCGCGACGAGCTCGAGGCCACGGTGTCGGCCCTGGGCGAGGCGATCGAGCTCGCCGACGTCGTCTGCGTGTCGGGCGGGGTCTCGGTCGGGCCGCACGACCACGTCAAGCCGGCGCTGGCGAGGCTCGGCGTCCGCGAGCGCTTCTGGGGCGTGGCCCTCAAGCCGGGCAAGCCGACGTGGTTCGGGGTGCACGGCTCGACGCTCGTGTTCGGCCTGCCGGGGAACCCGGTCTCGGCCATGGTCACCTTCCATCTGTTCGCCCGGATCGCGCTCGAGCGGCTCGCCGGGGTCGCCGAGGCACCCGGAGTGCGCGCGGTCGCGCGTCTCGACCGGGCGGTGGCGCGGGAACCCCGTCGCGACCAGGCCGTCCGCTGCCGTCTCGAGGCTCGGCCCGACGGCTGGCACGCCGCCCCGACCGGTCCGCAGGGCTCGCACGTCCTGACCTCGATGCTCCAGGCTGACGCGCTGGCGCTCGTCCCCGCCGGCCAGGGCGAACTGGCAGCGGGCGAACCGGTCGAGCTCGAGCTTCTGCGCTAGGTGCCTCGGGCCGAACGGCGGTACCGTGGGTGGACCGTGCGTCCGCGCGACCCAAGACGACTCCTCGAGCGGCGGCGGCGGGCCGACGCTCGCGTGCACGTACTGCACACCCGCGACCGCCACGTCTCCGCGGCGGGCGGCGCGGCCACCACCCAGTGCGCCGACATCACGCTGCCCCGGGACGAGCTCGAGAGCGTCTGGAGCCCGGAGTACCTCGAGCGGCTCGCACGCACGTACTGGCTGTGGATCACCCGGATCTCGCTCGGGCTCCTGCGCGTCCTCTACAGCGAGGACGGACGCGACGTCGTGCTCCTGCGCCGGCCGTTCGTGCTCCTGAAGTTCTTCGCGCCCGAGTACGACGTCGATCGCCGCGGCGGCACGGTGACCTGGCGGATCAACCGGGGCCTGCTGGTCGCCCCCGAGGGCCGGGGCGAGGGCTACCTGCGCATGACCGTCGAGCGCCGGTCCGAGAACCCCGAGCAGGGCACGGTTACCGCGCGCATCACCTCGCAGGTGGCGAACTTCTACCCCACGCTCCGCGGCCGGGGCTGGTTCGCCCGCATCGGTCGCTGGATCTACCGCTACACCCAGCTGCAGATCCACATCGTCGTCACCAACGGCTTCCTGCGCTCGCTGGCCAACCTCGACCTCGCGCCCTCGGTGGTCGGCAGCCTGCGCGGCAGCACCCCGGGCGTTCCCGACGACGCGGAGTTCGAGGCGCTGCGACGACTCCAGGCCGAGCACTCCTTGCGGCAGGAGACCGGCGGGGGCGGCGGAGCGGACGCGGGCGGAGCGTCGGCGGGCCGCGAGGCGGCGGCCTGAGCTGAGCTCGGCTCTCGGCCCGAGGCCTCAGCCGTAGCGCTCGGCGCGGGCGATCTCGCGCAGCTTCGCGCGGTCGTGCGTGGCCTGGACCCGGCGCACGGTGCCCGAGCGCGAGCGCATGACCAGCGACTCCGTGCTCGCTCCGCTCGTGCCCTGGTAGCGCACGCCCTGGAGGACGTCGCCGTCGGTCACGCCCGTGGCGGCGAAGAACACGTCGTCGCCGGCCACGAGACGGTCGGCGACGAGGGTCTCGTCGAGGTCGTAGCCCGCATCGAGGGCGGCGCGGCGCTCGCTCTCGTCGCGCGGCCACAGGCGCCCGAGGATCTGCCCCCCGATGCACTTGATCCCGGCCGCGGCGAGCACGCCCTCGGGCGTTCCCCCGATGCCCCAGAGCAGATCGACCGGCGTGCGCTCGGTGACCGCGAGCAGCGCCGCCGCGACGTCACCGTCGGGGATGAAGCGGATGCGCGCGCCGGCCGCCCGGATCTCGGCCACCGCCTCCTCGTGGCGAGGACGATCGAGGATGACGACCATCACGTCGCGGATGTCGGTGCCCTTGCGATCGGCGATCAGCCGCAGGGTCTCGGGGAGCGGGCGGTCGAGGTCGAGCAGGTCGGCGTGCTCGCTGCCGGCGGCCATCTTCTCCATGTAGACGCACGGGCCGGGATCGAACATCGACCCGCGCT
>CADCVU010000122.1 GCA_902806245.1 uncultured Solirubrobacterales bacterium | reverse complement strand
GCCGCCACCCAGATCGCGAAGCTTCGCGGCGCCGAGGTGTTCGGCACGGCCAGCGCCGCGAAGCACGACGCGATTCGCGCGCAGGGCGTCGACCACCCGATCGACTACCGCACCCAGGACTTCCGCCGCGAGGTGCGCCGCCTCACGGGTCAGAAGCGCCCGCTCGATCTCGCCCTCGACGCCATCGGCGGTTCGAGCTTCCGCAAGAGCTTCTCGCTGTTGCGCGCCGGCGGGCGCCTCGTCCCCTTCGGCGCCTCGTCGGCCATGACCGGCGACCGCCGCGACATCCCCGGCTCTCTGAGGATGCTCGCCACCACGCCGATCTTTCACCCGCTCGGGCTGATGTCGTCGTCGCGGGCGGTGATCGGCCTCAACCTGCTCACCCTCTGGGACGACCGGGGCACGCTCGAGGAGTACGTCGAGCCCCTGCGCGCGTGGGCCGAAGCCGGCCGCATCCGGCCGGTCGTGGCCGAGGCCTTTCCGCTCGAGCACGGCGCCGACGCCCATCGTTACGTACAGGAGGCGCGCAACGTTGGAAAGGTGGTCCTCACCGTCTGATGAGCCGGGTGTATCCTTACCGGCACATGTCGTTCCCGCTCGACCTGCGACTTCTCCTTCTCCTCCCCCCTCGGGGGGAATAGCGCGTGGCGGCCGCGTAGCCGCATACCCAGCCCGGAGAACGCAGGCGAGACCGAGAAGGGAACCGATATGACGCAGGACGAGACCGACCGAGTACGCATCTTCGACACGACGCTGCGCGACGGCGAGCAGTCGCCGGGCATCTCGCTGAACGTGGGGGAGAAGGTCGAGATCGCTCAGCAGCTCGCGCGCCTCGGTGTCGACATCGTCGAGGCCGGCTTCCCGATCGCCTCGCCGGGCGACTTCGAGGCCGTGCAGGCGATCGCGCGCGATGTGCACGGGCCGGTCATCGCCGGGCTCGCGCGCGCGAATGCGCAGGACGTCGACGCGGCCTGGAACGCGGTGCGCGACTCCGAGCGTCCGCGCATCCACACCTTCATCTCGACGAGCGACATCCACATCGTCCACCAGCTCCAGACCACGCGCGAAGACGTCAAGGGCCAGGCCCGCGCCGCTGTCGCCCAGGCCCGAGCTCTGTGCGACGACGTCGAGTTCTCGCCCATGGACGCCACTCGCTCGGAGCTCGCGTTCACGGCCGAGGTCATCCAGATCGCCCTGGAGGAGGGGGCGACGACGATCAACGTCCCCGACACCGTCGGCTACTCGATGCCCGACGAGCACGCTGCCATGTGGCGAGAGCTCTACCGCCTCGTGCCCGGACTGGCCGAGGTCACGACCTCGGTGCACTGCCACGACGACCTCGGCCTCGCCGTCGCCAACTCCTTCGCCGGCGTGCTCGCCGGCTGCCGGCAGGTGGAGTGCGCGATCAACGGGATCGGCGAGCGAGCGGGCAACGCCTCACTCGAGGAGATCGTCATGCTCCTGCGCGTCCGGGAGGCCGATCACGGCCTCTGGACCGGCGTCGAGACCCGCGAGATCGCTCGCACGAGCCGGCTGGTCTCGCGCCTCACCGGTTACCAGGTGCAACCGAACAAGGCGATCGTCGGGCGTAACGCCTTTGCCCACGAGTCCGGCATCCATCAGGACGGCGTGCTCAAGGAGCGCACGACCTACGAGATCATGGACGCGACGACGATCGGCCTCGAGCAGAACGAGATCGTGCTCGGCAAGCACTCGGGCCGCCACGCCCTGCGCCGGGCGCTCGAGGAGCTCGGCTTCGAGGTCACCGGCGCGGCGCTCAACGTCGCGTTCAAGCGCTTCAAGGAGGTCGCCGACAAGAAGAAGAAGGTGACCGCCCTCGACCTCGAGGCGATCGTATCCGACGAGATGCGCCAGGCCCCGCAGGCCTTCCGGCTCGAGTCGTTCGAGATCGAGGCGTCCTCGTCGCGCTCGCCGCTCGCGTCCGTGCGCGTCGAGCTGCCCGACGGCGCGGTCGCCGACGGCTCGTTCACCGGCGACGGCCCCGTCGACGCGTTCTTCAGCGCCATCAACGCCGCGACCGGGCACGAGGCGCGGCTCAAGGAGTACCACGTGAGCGCGGTGACCGGCGGCCACGACGCCCTCGGCGAGGTCACGGTCCTGCTCGAGCTCGGCGGCCTGCTGGCCTCCGGTCAGGGCGTCTCGACCGACATCCTCGAGGCCAGTGGGCGGGCCTACCTGCGCGCCCTCGCCAACGCGTTGGCCGAGGCCGGGCCGGTGGCCGAGGCCGAGCGCCACCTCGAGGGCGCGGACGAGGCGGCCCGCACGCCGACGCCATAGCCCATGCTCTCGGCGCGCGAGCGCGACTTCTCGTGGCGCGACGGCGAGCGGCTGATCCGCTTCGGCGCCGGTGCGCTCGGCGAGGCGCCGGAGCTGCTTCGGCACAACGGCTTCGGCGATTACGTCCTGCTCTCGACCCCGCGAGCGCTCGACTCGGCGTGCGCTGCCGCCGCGCTGGCCGACGGAGCGGCGGTGGTACTCGAGGTGCCGCCCGGACCCGTACCCGACGCGGCGGCGGCCGTACGCACCGAGGTCGACGGGCGAGCGCTCGTCGCCCTCGGCGGCGGTCGGGTGATCGACTCGGCCAAGGCCGTCGCCGCGGTCGACGGCCTGCGTTGCGCTGGGATCCCCACCACCCTGTCCGGCGCCGAGCTCACGGCGATCCACCGGGTGCCGGCCGGCGCCGAGACGCCGCGCGACGCGCTCGTACGCCCCGCGCTCGCCATCGCCGATCCCGAGCTGTTGGCTTCGGCCCCGATGGTGGCACTCACCGCCACCGCCATGAACGCGCTCGCGCACGGCGCCGAGGCGCTGTACGGGCCCGGCGCCAACCCGGCCTCGGAGCTCGTGGCGCTACGCGGGGCGGCGCTGATCGCCGCCGGACTCGAGGCCGGCGAGCCCGAGCGCGAGTCGCTCGCGCTCGGAGCGCTCCTGTGCGCCTGGGCCATCGACGCCGCCGGGCTCGGGCTGCATCATGCCTTGTCGCAGACCATCGTCCGACGCACCGGCGCTGCCCACGCCGAGACCAACGCGGTCGTCCTCCCGGCGGTCCTCGGCCACCTCGCGCCGCACGCGCCCGGCGAGCTCGGCCGCCTGGCGGTGGCCCTCGGCGCCGACGAGGCCGATCCGGCGCTCGCGAGCGAGCGGGCCCGCACCCTGGCCGGCGGGGCGCAGGTCGCCGGCCTCTCCGCGCTCGGCGTCCGCGAGGACGAACTGGAGGCGGTCGTCGGGGAGGTGCTGCGGCGGCCCGAGCTCGCGCGGACGCCGGGGGCGCCAGGCGCCGAAGCGATCCGGGCCCTGATCCGGAGTGTGCTCTGAGGCCGTTCCGGGCGCTCGCGCCCGCTTCGGAGAAAGGGAGTGCCACCGCGCGCGGTGGGGTAGAGGAACTCAACGCACCGAACCGACACGGGAGGCAGCACGATGGCGGCAAGCACGGCCGAGCCAGAAGGTCAGATCAGGGACCGCGCGCGCGGCAAGGACTCGGACACGGGCGGCGAGGGCGCCGGTCCGCTCGACAGCGAGACGGGCACCACGACGATCGCCGACGGCGTGGTCTCCAAGGTCGCCGGGATCGCCGCCCGCGAGGTGCCGGGCGTGCACGACCTCGGCGGCGGGGCGACGCGTGCCCTCGGCGGTGCGTCCCGGGCGCTCGGGATCGGCGACGAGCGCTCCCAGGGCGTGTCGGTCGAGGTCGGCGAGCGCGAGGCCGCGGTCGACCTCGTGGTGGTGGTCGAGTACGGCGAGTCGGTCCCCCAGGTGGCGAACCAGATCCGCGAGAACGTCTCGAAGCGCATCGAGGGGATCACGGGATTGCACGTGACCGAGGTCAACATCGCGGTGAACGACCTCTTCTTCCCGGGCGACGAGCAGCCTGAGCAGATCGAGCAGTCGCGAGTCGCGTAAGCGCGACGGCCCTCCTGGAGACATGCCAGAGGGAGCGGTCGAGACCGCACCCATGATCGTCAGCGGCCGCGCGCCGTCAACGGCTGCTCGCCTTGCACGCCTCGCGCGCGAGGCGACGCTCGGCGTCGACGGCGTGGCGGCGACGAGCGCCGGCCGCGTCGGCCGGCGAGGGACGCCCGATCGCGGCGAGGTCATCGCCGGGGTCGTGGCGACGGCCCTCCGCGAGGGCTATGAGCTGTCGCTGTACCTGGTGGCCGAGGTCGTCCCGCTCCACGCGCTCGCCGATCGCGTGCGAGCGGGTGTCCGAGCTCGTGTCGCGGCCGCGCTGCCCGACCTGACCCTCGGCCCGATCTCCGTCGCCTTTGAGGACGTCGCCGAGCCGAGCTCGACGAGGCCGCCGCGGTGATCGCCCTCCTGCGCGGCATCGCCCGCCTCGTCGCCTTTCTGCTTCTGGTCGTCCTGGCGGTCTGCGCGCTCGCGGTGGCGGTCGCCTCGATCGGGGGCGCGGGCGCCGGTGGCTTCGGGCTCCCGGGTCTGGCCGAGCTCGTGCGCCTTCCGCAGCTCGCGGATCTGGTGCGCGGCCTCTTCGAGCAGGTCGAGGGCTCGGGCGGAGCGCAGGCGGTCCCCGCCCTGGCCGGCCTCGGGGCCGTGCTCGTCGGCATCCTCCTCCTGGTCGGCGCTCTGTGGCCGCGGCGCGAGCGCCTCGTGCGCCTCGAGGACGGCGACGAGGGGACGCTGGCCGCCCGGCGTCGCGCGCTGGGCCAGGTGGCGGCCGCGCTCGCCGAGCAGTCGCGCGGCGTCACCGCGACCAAGGTCCGGGTTCGCCCGCGCCGCGGCCGTCGCGGGGGGCGCCTCGAGGTCCGGGCCGTTCACCCCCGCTCGTCCGACGCGAAGGAGGTCGAGCGCCAGGCGACCGGCCTGCTCGAGCCGCTGACCGACCCGTTCTCGCTCAAGGCCAAGGTTCGCCCGCGGCTGGGCGAAAGCGGAGCGCGGGTGAACTGAGTGCTGCGCCAGCGAATAAGGTCGAGAACCTCGCCGGTCGCGGCCATCGGCTGGATCGTGCTCGTGATCGTCGCGCTGATACTGATCTGGTACGGGCTGATGCTGGTCCTGCTCGCCCTGGGAGTGGCGGGGGGGTTCGTCGACGCCATCTCCGGCTACCGCAGCGCCTTTGATTTCCTGACCGGGCTGACCCCGCGGGACATCGGCGGGACGACCCGGCTGATCGCCGGGCTGGCCGGTCTTGTGGCCTTTCTGGTCTTCGGCTACGCCGCGCTCAAGATGCTTCCCCGCCCGCGGCTCGCGCGCGGGTCGCTGACGCTCGCCGACGACGAGATCGGAACGATCGAGCTGCGCCCGCGCGCCGCGGAGCGGATCGCCGAGCTCGCCGCGTTCGAGAACCCGGCGGTGAGCGCCGCCGCCGGCCGCCTCGGCGACGACGAGCTGAACGTCAACGTGCACGTCTCTCGCGCACGCGAGGCGGCCGAGGCCATGCGCGACGTCCAGCGCCGCGTGCGCGAGGCGCTCGAGCGCCACGAACTGCCCGCCCACACCGTCAACGTCACCCTGACCGGGTTCGACAGAGCAGCACGAAGGGAGCTCAGCTGATGGATCGCAAGCAGTTCGGAGCCCTTCTGGGGTTCCTGTTCGTCGCCACGTGGATCGTCTTCAACTTCGGCTACGCCTTTCTGTGCCTGCTCGGGGCGGCCGTCTTCTACTTCGTCGCCTCCTATCTCGAGGGCGACGTGGATCTCGAGGAGCTTCAGTCGCGGTTCTCACCGCAGGGGGGGATCGGGGCACAGCCGCCCGCGGTCGCTCCACCACCCGCCACCGCTCCGGCGGCGCGCCCGCCGGCCGCCCGCCCGCCGGGGGCGCGGCCGAGGGTGCGCTGAGGGCACTCGTGACCGTCGCGGCGCGAGCGTCTCGCGCCCCGGGCTCGAGCCGCGACGAGTGTACGTGATAACGTACGCGCCGTGAACGCACTCGCCCTCGCGACCGCCGCCAACGACTCGGCCTAGGTCGGCTCGCGCGTCCACGCCCTGCGCGAGCACATGGGCCTCTCCCTGCGCGGGCTCGCCGAGCGCAGCGGCGTCTCGGCCCAGATGCTCTCGCAGGTCGAGCGCGGCGACACCAGCCCCACCCTGGCCGTGGCCACCCGCATCGCCTCGGGTCTCGAGCTCTCGCTCTCCCAGCTCCTGCGCCTAGACGAGGGCGACACCCTCGCGATCGTGCGGGCGGGTGAGCGCCGACGCGGCGGCGCCGAGGCCCACGCCTACGAGGTGCTCACGCCGCCGCTGCCCGGCCAGCGTGCCGAGGTCTCGATCCACACGCTCGCACCGAGCGCGGGCACCGCCGGCCCCGGCGATCCGCCCCGCCACGAGCCCGGCAGCCGCGAGACCGCCGTCGCCCTGCGCGGCGCGCTGCGCCTGGTCTGCGACGGGACCGCCTGCGAGCTCGCCGAGGGCGACTCCGTGACCTTCGACGCCGACCTGCCCCATCACTTCGAGAACCCCTCCGCCGACGACGAGGCGCAGTTCCTGGCCGTCGTCGCCGCCGGGCTGAGAAGGAGCTGATCGCCGTGGCCGCTGAACCGACGACCCTGTTCGACAAGATCTGGGCCGCCCACGAGGTCGCGCCCGGGCTGCTCTACATCGACCTGCACCTGGTCCACGAGGTGACCTCGCCGCAGGCCTTCGACGCGCTGCGGATCGCCGGGCGCAAGGTCCGCCGCCCCGACCGCACGCTGGCCACCGCCGACCACAACGTCCCCACCGACGGGTCCTCGCGCGCGGCCCAGATCCTCGACCAGCTCTCGCGCGTGCAGGTCGAGACGCTCGAGCGCAACTGCGCGGAGTTCGGCGTGCCGATCTACTCGCTCGGCTCGGAGCGCCAGGGCATCGTCCACGTGATCGGGCCCGAGCTCGGCGTCACCCAGCCGGGCATGACGATCGTCTGCGGCGACTCGCACACCGCCACCCACGGCGCCATGGGCGCACTCTCGTTTGGGATCGGCACGAGCGAGGTCGAGCACGTGCTGGCCACCCAGACCCTGCGCCAGACCCGGCCCCGCTCGATGCGGATCTCCTACTCCGGCGCGCTCGGTTTCGGGGTCACGGCCAAGGACCTCATCCTCGGGACGCTCGGCCAGATCGGCGTCGAGGGCGGCGCCGGCTACGCGATCGAGTTCGCCGGGGAGGCGATCGAGCGGTTGACCATGGAGGGCCGCCTGACGGTCTGCAACATGACCATCGAGGGCGGGGGTCGCGCGGGGATGATCGCGCCCGACGAGACGACGTTCGAGTGGCTTCGGGGAAGGCCGGCCGCGCCCGACCCGCTGCCGCTCGAGAGCTGGCGCGCGCTGCGTACCGACGAGGGCGCGCGCTTCGACCGCGAGGTCCACGTCGACGCCAACGCGCTCTCCCCGCAGGTCACCTGGGGGACGACTCCGGGCATGGTCGCCCCGGTGACCGACGCCGTTCCCGAGCCGCGCACGCCCGGCGAGGAGCGCGCGCTCGACTACATGGCCCTCGAGGCCGGTGTGCCGATCGAGGAGATCGCCCTCGACCGCGTGTTCATCGGCTCGTGCACCAACTCCCGCATCGGCGACCTGCGCGCGGCCGCGGCGATGGTCGAGGGCCGGCGGGTGGCGCCCTCGGTCCAGGCGATGGTCGTGCCGGGCTCGGCCAACGTCAAGCTCCAGGCCGAGCGCGAGGGCCTCGACGAGGTCTTCCGCCGCGCCGGGTTCGACTGGCGCTCGGCCGGCTGCTCGATGTGCCTCGGCATGAACCCCGACATCCTCGCCCCGGGCGAGCGCTGCGCCTCGACCTCGAACCGCAACTTCGAGGGACGGCAGGGCAGGGGAGGGCGCTCGCACCTCGTCTCTCCGGAGATGGCCGCCGCCGCGGCCATCGAGGGACGGTTCGTCGACATCCGCGACTGGGAGCCGGCGCGCGAGCCGGAGCCCGCCGGCGCTCGCTAGGAGGAGTCATGGACAGAGTGGACAAGATCCGCGGACCGATCTCGGTGCTCAACCGCTCCGACGTCGACACCGACCAGATCATCCCCAAGCAGTTCCTGAAGCGGGTGGAGCGCACCGGCTTCGGCGAGTTCCTGTTCTACGACTGGGCCAAGGAGCCGGGTTGGGACCTCGACCCGAACGAGATCCTCGTCACCGGGCGCAACTTCGGCTGCGGCTCATCGCGCGAGCACGCGCCCTGGGCGCTCCAGGACTACGGCTTCAAGGCGCTCGTCGCGCCCTCGTTCGCCGACATCTTCTACTCGAACTGCACGAAGATCGGCATGCTCCCGGTACCGCTGCCGGAGGAGGAGGTGCACGCGCTCATGGCCGTCGCCGAGGCGGAGATCGACCTCGAGGACGAGGTCGTGCGCTTCGCCGGACGCGAGGTGCCGTTCGAGATCGATCCCGACCTGCGCCACCGGCTGCTGAACGGGCTCGACGACATCGGGATCACGCTGCAGTCGGGCGAGGCGCTCGAGCGCTACGAGGCCGAGCGCGAGCGGGCCGGGCCGGTGACCACCAGCCTGTGAGCCCTGCTGCGGCCAACGCGGGCCGCGACTGGGACGCGGCGAGCTACGACCGCATCTCCGACCCGCAGTACTCGTGGGCGCTCGAGGTGCTGGAACGCCTGCCCCTGGCCGGCGACGAGACGGTGCTCGACGCGGGCTGCGGCAGCGGACGGGTGACGTCGCTGCTGGTCGAGCGCGTGCCGCGCGGCCGGGTGATCGGCGTCGATGCCTCGGAGTCGATGGTCGAGCACGCGCGGCGGGCGCTCGGCCACCGCGCGACCTTCCTGGCCGCCGACCTGGCCGAGCTGGTCCTGGCCGATCCCGTCGACGCCATCTTCTCGAACGCGGTCTTCCACTGGGTAGGGGACCACGAGCGCCTCTTCCGTAGCCTCTTCGAGGCCCTTCGCCGCGGGGGGCGGCTGACCGCTCAGTGCGGGGGAGACGGGAACGTCGCGTCGCTCAGGCGGGCGGTGCGGGAGATCTACGCCCAAGACGGATTCGCCTCCGCCGAACATCCGAGCCGGGACACGTGGAACTTTGCCACCGCGGAGGAGACGCACGGCCGGCTCGAGGGCGCCGGCTTCGTCGGCGTCGAGACATGGCTCGAGGCCAGACGCGTCGGGGTCGACCGCGAGTTCCTGCGCACGGTGACCCTCGGCCCGCATCTCGCCGGGCTCCCCGCCCACCGCCACGACGCCTTTGTCGACGCCGTGGCCGCCGAGCTCGGTGAGCCGCTCGAGCTCGACTACGTGCGGCTCAACATCGACGCGCGACGTCGCCGCTGAGCACCCGGCGAGCGGTCACGCTCCGCTAGGTTGCCGGGCGATGAACAGCGACCCCGACCTCCCGCGATGAGCGCCGCCCGCATCGTCACCCTCCCCGGCGACGGGATCGGTCCCGAGGTCATCGCCGCCGCTCTCACCGTCTTGCACCGTCTCGGCGACTTCGAGGTCACCGAACACGCCGTCGGCGGCGCCTCGATCGACGCCCACGGCACCGCGCTGACCGACGAGACCCTCGACGCGTGCCGCACCTCCGACGCCGTGCTCCTCGGCGCCGTCGGCGGCCCGAAGTGGGACTCGACCGACCCGGCCGCGCCGCGGCCCGAGCAGGGCCTGCTCGGCCTGCGCAAGGGACTCGGCCTGTTCGCCAACCTGCGTCCCGTCCGCCCCAGCGCCGCGCTGCTCGACGCGAGCCCGCTCAAGCGCGAGCGGATCGAGGGTACGGACCTGCTCGTCGTGCGCGAGCTGACCGGCGGGATCTACTTCGGAGAGCGCGGGCGCACCGGCGGAGGCGCGGCCTTCGACACCTGCGCGTACTCGGTCCCGGAGATCGAGCGCATCGCCGAGGTGGGCTTCCGCTCGGCGCGCCGGCGCGTCACGAGCGTCGACAAGGCCAACGTCCTCGAGACCTCGCGGCTGTGGCGCGAGACCGTCGAGCGCTACGCCGGCGACCTGCGTCGCGCCGCCCGCGGCGAGGACGCGGACCCGCGCGAGGACGTGATCGAGCTCGAGCACATGCTCGTCGATAACGCGGCGATGCAGCTCGTCTCGCGCCCGCGCGACTTCGACGTGATCCTGACCGAGAACATGTTCGGCGACATCCTCTCCGACGAGGCCGCCATGCTCACCGGCTCGATCGGGATGCTCCCGAGCGCGTCGCTCGGAGCGCCCGGTACGCCCGGTCTGTTCGAGCCCGTGCACGGCTCGGCGCCCGACATCGCCGGCACCGGGCAGGCCAATCCCCTGGCCACCATCGGCTCGGTGGCCATGCTCCTGCGCCACGGCCTCGCCCGCCCAGAGGAGGCCGACGCTCTCGATGCCGCCATCGATTCCGCGCTCGACGGCGGCCTGCGCACGCCGGACCTCGGAGGACAGGCGACCACGGAGGACGCCACCGCGGCGGTGCTCACGCGCCTCTGAGGCGGTCGCTTATCATCCGCGGCCATGTCCCGAGCCGACTACATCTGGATGAACGGCGACTTCGTTCCCTGGGACGAGGCTCAGGTCCACGTCCTCACCCACGCCCTGCACTACGGCACCGGCGTCTTCGAGGGGATCCGCGCCTACGAGACCGAGCGCGGGCCGGCGATCTTCCGCCACCATGAGCACCTCGAGCGGCTCAAGCGCTCGGCGGCGCTCTACTACATGGAGCTGCCCTACCAGCTCGAGAAGCTGCGCGAGGCCACGCACGAGCTGATCGCCCGCAACGGCCTTCGCTCCTGCTACATCCGCCCGCTGGTCTACCGCGGCCACGGGCCGATGGGCCTCGATCCCCTGAGCAACCCGGTCGAGGTCTCGATCGCGGTCTGGGAGTGGGGCGCCTACCTCGGCGACGAGGCCAAGGCCCGCGGCGTCCGGGCCAAGGTCTCGAGCTGGCGGCGGATCTCGCCGGACTCGCTGATCCCGCATGCCAAGGCCTCGGGGCAGTACCTCAACTCGGTGCTGGCCAAGATCGAGGTCTCGCACGCCGGCTACGAGGAGGCCATCCTCCTCGACGACCACGGCCACGTCTGCGAGGGCACCGGCGAGAACATCTTCGTGGTCATGGACGGCAAGATCGTCACGCCGCCGCAGACCGCCAGCATCCTCGACGGGATCAGCCGCCGCTCGGCCATCAAGATCGCCCGCGACCTCGGACTCGAGGTGACCGAGCGCGACGTGGCTCGCGCCGAGCTCACGCTCGCGGACGAGGTGTTCATGACGGGCACCGCCGCCGAGTTGACCCCGGTCCGCGAGATCGACGATCATCCCGTCGGCGGCGGCGAGGTCGGCCCGATAACCCGGGAGGTGCAGCGGGTCTTCGACGACGCTCTGTGCGGGCGCGCCGAGCGCTACCGCGAGTGGCTCGACGTCGTCGAGGTACCATCGACGGTCTGATGAGCGGTCCGGTGCGCCACGCGCGACGAATTACGGGCGCGGCGACGCGCTAGGCGCGTCGCCGCGGTTCTTCCGTACCTCGTCCACCGCTCCGCGAAAGGCGCACCCGATGGTCCCGCAGGTCAAGCTCTACGACACCACCCTCCGCGACGGCATGCAGGGCGAGGGAATGTCGCTCTCGGCCGACGAGAAGCTCCGCGTCGCCCACGCCCTCGACGGCCTCGGCGTCCACCTGATCGAGGCTGGCTTCCCGAGCTCCAACCCCAAGGAGGACGCCCTCTACCGGCTGCTCGCGGGCGAGCGCTTCGAGAACGCCGAGATCGCCGCCTTCGGCATGACCCGCCGGCGCGAGGTGCGCGCCGAGGACGATCCCGCCCTGCGACTGCTGGCCGACTGCTTCGCACCGGTCTGCACGCTGGTGGGCAAGACGTGGCGACTCCATCTCGAGAAGGTCACGCGCGTGGAGCCCGAGGAGAACCTGCGCATGATCGCCGAGTCGGTCGCCTTCCTGCACGCCCGAGGCAAGCGTGTGATCTACGACGCCGAGCACTTCTTCGACGGCTTCCGCGACGATCCCGACTACGCGATGCGCTGTCTGCGCGCGGCGGCCGAGGCCGGGGCCGAGAACCTCACCCTGTGCGACACCAACGGCTCGTCGCTGCCCGGCGAGGTGGCCGACGCGACCGCGGCCGTGGCGGCCGCCTTCGGCGCCGCGGTCCCGCTCGGGATCCACACCCACGACGACGCCGGCGTGGGGGTGGCCAACGCGCTCGCGGCGGTGCAGGCGGGCGCCGAGCTCGTGCAGGGGACGATCAACGGCTACGGCGAGCGCTGCGGCAACGCCAACCTGGTCACCGTCCTGCCGGCCCTCGAGCTCAAGCTCGGCCTGCGCTGCGTCGAGCCCGAGCAGCTCGCCCGCCTGACCGAGACCGCCCACCTCGTTGACGAGATCTGCAACGTCGCGCCAAACCCGGACCAGCCCTACGTCGGGCGCAACGCCTTCGCCCACAAGGGCGGGATGCACGTGGCCGGCGTGGTCCGCGACGCGCGCACCTTCGAGCACGTCGAGCCGGCGGCGGTCGGCAACGACCGCGCCCTGCTCGTGTCCGAGCTCTCGGGCAAAGGGACCATCCAGGCCCATGCCGAGCAGTCCGGACTCGAGCTCGACGACGCCGCGGCCGCCCGAGTGGTCGACCGCGTCAAGGCGCTCGAGTCGACCGGCTACCAGTTCGAGGCCGCCGACGGCTCCTTCGATCTGCTCATCCGCCGCGAGACCGGCGACTACGCGCCGCTGTTCACGCTGGAGTCGTTCCGGGTCATCGTCGAGAAGCGCGAATCCGGCCGGGTCGAGACCGAGGCCACCATCAAGATCTGGGTCGACGGCGAGCGTCACGTGCGCACCGCCGAGGGCGACGGCCCGGTCAACGCGCTCGACCGCGCGCTGCGCGCCGCCATCGTCGAGACCTACCCGCACCTGCGCGACCTCGAGCTCGTCAACTTCAAGGTCCGGATCCTCGACGAGGCCAAGGGGACGGGCGCGGTCACGCGCGTGCTGCTCGACATGAGCGACGGCGTCGAGACCTGGGGCGCCATAGGGGTGTCCGAGAACGTCATCGAGGCGAGCTGGGAGGCCTTGGTGGACTCGCTGGAGGCCGGAATGCTGCCCGGCCGCGAGGAGCGGGCGCTGGCTCGCGGACGGGAGGCAGGCTCGTCGGAGGTCGTGCCGGCGGGCGTGGCGGGGGGCGCCGCGCCGGGCCCGGAGGCGTGAGCACCGCGTCGGACGACGGGCGCTCGCACGCGCCGATCCCGCTGGCGCGCCCGGCGGTCGGCGCCCGCGAGGAGGAGCTTGTGCTCGAGACCCTGCGCTCGGGCCAGCTCTCGCTCGGGCCGCGCCTCGGCGCCTTCGAGGGCGCCTTTGCCGCGCGCCTCGGCACGGAGCACACCTCGGCCGTCTCGAGCGGGACGGCGGCTCTCCACCTCTCCCTCCGAGCGGCCGGGGTCGCCGCGGGCGACGAGGTCATCACCACGCCGCTCTCCTTTGTGGCCTCGGCCAACGCGATCGTCTACGAGGGCGCCCGCCCGGTGTTCTGCGACATCGACCGGCGCACGCTGAACCTCGATCCGCAGGCGGCGGCCGCCGCGGTGGGACCGCGCACCCGCGGCCTCCTGCCGGTCCACATCTTCGGCTGCCCCGCCGACCTGCCGGCCTTGGAGGAGATCGCCGCCGCGCGTGATCTCTTCGTGGTCGAGGACGCCTGCGAGGCGCTCGGAGCCGAGCACGCCGACGGAACCCCGGTCGGCGCCCGCGGCAACCTGGCCACCTTCGGCTTCTATCCCAACAAGCAGCTGACCACCGGCGAGGGCGGGATCGTCGTCTGCCCCGACGCGGCGACCAAGGCGCTCATCGACAGCGAGCGCAACCAGGGCCGGGCTCCGAACATGGACTGGCTCGACCACGACCGGCTCGGCTACAACTACCGCCTCTCCGAGCTCGCCTGCGCCCTCGGGCTCGCCCAGCTCGAGCGCCTGGACGACCTCCTGGCCGCGCGGCGAGGCCTCGCGGCCGCCTACGCCGAGCGGCTCGGTGCCGCCGACCGCCCGGCCGCCCTCGACGGCCTCGAGCTTCCGTGCCCCGACTCGGGCGGCGACCGCCGCAGCCCGTTCGCCTACGTCGTCCAGGTTCCGCCCGCCTCCGACCGCGACGCGGTGATCGGCGCGCTGCGCGCGAGGGGGATCGACTCGAAGCCCTACCTGCCGGCGATCCACCTCATGAGCTTCTACCGCGAGCGCTTCGGGCACCGCGACGGTGAGCTGCCGGTGTGCGAGGACGTCTCGCGCCGGTCGCTCGCGCTCCCGTTCTTCCCGGGTCTGACCGACGAGCAGCTCGAGCGCGTGTGCGCGGCGCTAGCCGAGGCGCTCGCGGAAACCCCGCGGGCCGCGGCGACCGCCTCTACAGCGCCTTGACCAGGCATACGTAGCCCTCTCCGAGGCCCTCGGCCACCGGCGGCAGGGTGCCGGCCTCCTCGAATCCGTCGCCGTGGTAGAGCGTGCGGGCTGCCGCATTCTCGATCTCCGTCTCGAGCGCGAGGTGGGTGCAGCCTCGCTCGCGGGCCTGGTTCGTGGCGGCGCCGAGCAGCGCCGAGGCGACGCCGCGCCGGCGATGGTCGGCCGAGGTGGCGACCGCGTCGACGTAGAACGCGTGTGGTGGCGGCGTCGGCCGCAGGGTCCCGAAGATCCGCAGCGCCTGCACCCAGCGCCAGGGCGGGAGGCGAGCCAGGGAAAGCCGCAGGTACCGGCGCGCCCGGGCCGCCCCCTCGCCGACCGGGAACGCGGCCACCACCCCGGCGACCTGACCGTCGACCTCGGCCACGGTGACGATCTCGGCGCTGGCGGTGTTGCCGGCCCGGCGAAAGCCGCCGCGGAGGATGCGCAGCGCGGCCTCGGCCGAGCCCGCGAACCGCGGATAGACGACGCCGCCACTCTCGAGCAGCAGCGCCACGACCGCGTCCTCGTCGTCGGGCCTGGCCGGACGCACGACCGGTGCGTCAGCTTCGGCGCTCATGGCTCCATGCTAGGACGGCGAGCGGTCCTCCGGCCCTAGACTGCCTCGCCGATGTCGCGCTTCGCCGAGCCCCAGGACGCTCTCTTCCAGGCCCTCAACTCGTCGATCTCCTTTGACATCCGGCTCGCGCCCTACGACATCGCTCAGTCGCGAGCGCACGCGCGCATGCTCGCCCGCGCCGGCGTGATCTCCACAGAGGAGGCCGGCGAGCTCGAACGCGGGCTCGAGGCCGTCGGCGCAGAGATCGACTCGGGCCGCTTCGATATCCGCCCCGACGACGAGGACGTTCACATGGCGGTCGAGCGGCGGCTGACCGAGATCGTCGGCGCGGTGGGGGGAAAGCTGCACACCGCCCGCTCGCGCAACGACCAGGTCGCAACCGACGTCGCCATGTTCGTCCGCGACCGGGCCCGAGTCGCCGGCGAGCTCGCCGGCGCGCTGATGGCCACGCTGGTCGACCTGGCCGAGCGTCACCTCGACTGGCCGATGCCCGCCTACACCCACCTCCAGCGCGCCCAGCCGGTCTATCTCTCCCACCATCTTCTGGCCTGGGTGGGGAAGCTCCGCCGCGACCGGCTGCGCTTCGGCTTCTGCCTCGAGGCCATCGGCGAGCTGCCGCTCGGAGCGGGGGCGCTCGCCGGCGTCAACTTCGACACCGACCGTGGGTACCTCGCCCGCGAGCTCGGGTTCGCGCGACCGGCTCCCAACTCGATCGACGCCGTGTCGAACCGCGACTTCGCCCTCGACTACCTCTCGGCCGCGGCGACCTGCGCCACCCACCTCTCCCAGCTCGGCGCCGAGCTGGTGCTGTGGTCCAGCGAGGAGTTTCGCTTCTGCGAGGTCGCCGACGCCTTTGCCTCGGGCTCGAGCATCATGCCCCAGAAGAAGAACCCCGACGCGGCCGAGCTCCTGCGGGCCAAGGCGCCGCGCGTGACCGGGCACCTCGTCGCCCTTCACGGTGTCCTCCACGGTCTCCCGCTGACCTACAACAAGGACCTTCAGGAGGACAAGGAGCACCTCTTCGATGCCGCCGACACCCTCGAGCTCTGCCTGCGGGCTGCCGAGGGAATGCTGAGCGGCGCGCGCTTCGACCGCGAGCGGATGGCCGCTGCCGCCGCCGACGAGCTGCTGGCCGCGACCGACGTGGCCGATCTCCTCGTCCGCCGCGGCGTGCCCTTCCGCGAGTCCCACGGCGTGGTGGCCGGCCTGGTGCGCGCGGCGCTCGAGCGCGGCGTCGCGCCCTCGCAACTGAGCGCCGAGGATCTCCGCGCTCTCGCTCCGGCGCTCTCGCCCGCCGACCTGGCCGGGGTGCTGCGGGAGGGAGCGGCGCTCGAGTCGAAGGCCTCGCAGGGGGGCACGGCGCTGCCTCGGGTGCGCGAGCAGCTCGCCGCCGCGCGCGCGGAGCTCGCGAGCCCGCCGGCGTGAGCGAGCGGGCCGCGCTGGACCCGCGGACCACCGCCTTCTACGACCGCTCGGTTCACGACGTCGCCCTTGACCTGCTGGGTTGCGTCGTACGCCACGGCCTCACCGCCGGGCGCATCGTCGAGACCGAGAGCTATCACGAGAACGAGGCCGCCTGCCACGCGCACATCGGCTTGACCGAGCGCACGCGGCCGCTGCTCGGGCCCCCCGGCGTTGCCTACGTCTACCGCTCCTACGGCATCCACGCGCTCCTCAACGCCGTGGCCGAGCACGACGGCATCGGGGCCGCGGTGCTCATCCGCGCCCTCGAGCCGTTGGCTGGCCTACCCGAGATGCGCTCTCGCCGCGGCCTCGACCGCCTCGAGGATCTCTGCTCGGGACCGGGCAAGCTGACCCAGGCGCTCGGCATCGACGTCGATCTCAACCGCAGCTCGCTCACCTGTGGACCGATCGAGATCGATCCCCGGACCACGGCGGGCACGCCGAGGCAAATCGTCACCGGCCCGCGGATCGGCATCACCAAGGCCGCCGAGCTTCCGTGGCGCTTCTGCGACGCCGACAGCGCTCACGTCTCGCGCCCTCTGCCGCCGGCCATGCGACGCCGAGCGCAGGCCCGGCCCGCCGGCGTCGCTAGCCGCTAGAAGGACTCCTCGTCCGACGAGGACTCGTCGGACTCGAACGATTCCTCCTCAGAGGTCGCCGGCGTGTCCGACGACTCGTCGTAGGGAGTCGGGTCGTACGGAGTCTCGTCCTCGCTTGACTCCGACTCCGACTCCACGCTCTCGCTCGAGGTGCCGTCATCGGTCTCGCTTGACTCGCCGGCCGCCGTGGTGTCGTCGATTCCCGGGGCGGGCAGGGTTGGCTCGGGCTTCGGGTTGCGCTCCTGCTCGAGACGATCGGCGGACAGGACGAAGTCGCGCCAGATCTGCGCCGGGAAGGTGCCGCCGGCCACGGGCTCACCGGCGAACTCGGTCCGCATGTAGCGCGTCTCGTCCGGATAGCCGACCCAGACCGCGATCGTGTAGCGGTTCGTGAAGCCCACGAACCACGCGTCGCCGTAGTTCTCGGTCGTGCCGGTCTTGCCTGCGGCGAACTTCCCGTTCCCCGGGTCGGCGGCCACGCCGGTGCCCGAGACGAGTACCCCGCGCAGGAGATCGCGGGTCTGCTCGCCGGTCTCGCGGGAGAACGCGCGCTGCTCGCGACGCTGGTTGCGCCGCCGGGGCGAGTCCTTGTCCTTGACCGACTCGATGGCCACCGGCCCCATGTCCGAGGCTGCCAGCGTGCCCGACCGGCGCGTGCCGCGGTTGGCGATCGTCGAGTACGCCTGGGCCATCTCGAGCGGCGTCACGCCCTGCTCGAGGCCCCCGAGGGTCATGGCGGCGTTGGTGGAGATCGGCGTCTGGATCCCCATGCGCTTGGCCGTGCGGGCGATGTTCTTGGTGCCGATGTCGAGCCCGAGCTCCGCGTAGACCGAGTTGTCGGACTTCGCGGTGGCGTCGCGGAGGCTGGTGATTCCCGCGTACTCGTCCTTGTAGTTGTTGACCTCGAAGTCACGGGCGTCGGGGATCTTGAGCTTCTTCTTCTGCGAGGCGAAGGTGCGGTCGGGGCTGACCCCCTGCTCGAGGGCGGTGACGAGAGTGAACGGCTTGAGCGCCGAGCCCGGCTGGCGATGCCCGTTGGTCGCGACGTTGAAGGACTGGGATTGGAAGTTCTCGCCGCCGACCATCGCCTTGACGGCGCCGGTCTTGTTCTCGATGGCCACGAGCGACGAGCTCGGCCCGCCGGCGGGGAGACGGTTTCCGATCGACTCCTCGGCCCGGCGCTGGAGCTCGGGATCCAGCGTGGTCTGGACCTCGAGGCCACCACCGAAGACCTTGCCGGCGCCGTAGCGGTCGACCAGCTGCTGGGTCACCCAGTCCGAGAAGTAGGGAACCTCGGAATCGGGCTTCGGGGGAGCGATGTCGCCCTCGGCCGGCACCGCCTCGTCGATCGACTCGTCGTACTGGGCGGAGGTGATCATCTTCTGGTCGCGCATACGGGCGAGCACGACGTTGCGCCGCTCGCGCGCGGTCTTCGGATCCTCGATCGGGTCGTAGCCGTACGGCGAGGCGATCACCCCGGCCAGCAGGGCCGCCTCGTGCGGCTCGACCACCGCGGACGCCCGCTCGTTGCGCGTCACCCCTCCGCGACTCTTTCCGAAGTAGGTGCGCACGGCCGACTCGATGCCGTAGGCCCCGTTGCCGAAGTAGACGGTGTTGAGGTACTGGGTGAGGACCTTGCGCTTCGACCACTGGCGCTCCAGGTGGTAGGCGAGCGCAGCCTCGCGCAGCTTCTGGAAGATCGTTCGCTCGTCCTGGGCCACCAGGGCGTTCTTCACGAACTGCTGGGTGATGGTCGAGGCGCCCTGCACGGCCTCTCCACGTCGCAGGTCGGCCCAGAGCGCGCGCACGATCCCGCGCGCGTCGATCCCCTCGTGCTCGAAGAAGCGGCGGTCCTCGATCGCGATCACGGCGTTCTCGATCATCGGTGAAACCTCACCCTCGCGGACCAGGATGCGGTTCTTGTTGCCGGTCAGCTTGGCGACCTGACGGTCGCCCGCCATCAGCACCGAGTTCTGAGCGGCACGGAACTCGGCCTGGTTGTCGAGGGCCGGCAGCTCGCTGGCGACCGCCATCATAATCCCGAACACCGTGGACATGCCAGCCAGGCACGCGAGCCCGCAGAGAACCAGGCCGATGCGGATCCACCGCAGGCGCGTGCCGTTGCGGCTCGGCTTGCGCGGACCGCGGCGGCCCCTCAGCTTCCGGCGCGGCGGCTCGCCACCACCACCACCACCACCACCGCCCTTCGTAGTCGTCCGCGAGGCCGGCGAGCCCGGCCAGGATCACGGCCAGGCGCAGCTTCTTGAGCTTCGGCTTGACCGGCAGGTCGCCGGTGCCGTTGATACCCGTGGGCCCCTCGCGGGAAGGCACGGGTGTCAGGACTCTTGTCGGCGGCTCCTGCATCTTTTGGCGGCCCTGGCCAGGGCCGTGCATCCGGGTCGGTGG
>CADCVU010000121.1 GCA_902806245.1 uncultured Solirubrobacterales bacterium | reverse complement strand
GGCCCGCCCGGTGGCGTTCGCGGCGGCCAGCTCGAGCGCGGCGAGGGCGGAGCGCGCGTCTCCGCCGGAGCGCGCGGCCAGGAAGTCGAGCGCCTCGGCCTCGACCGCCGGCGGCTCGGCGATCCCGCGGTCGGGGTCGCCCAGCGCGCGCTCGAGCAGCTCGCGCACGTGCTCGTCGGAGAGTCCGCGCAGCTCGTACACCTGCGCCCGCGAGAGCAGCGCCGAGTTGACCTCGAAGTACGGGTTCTCGGTCGTCGCGCCCACCAGCGTGACCAACCCCTCCTCGACCGCGGGCAGCAGCGCGTCCTGCTGCGCCTTGTTGAAGCGATGGATCTCGTCCAGGAAGAAGATCGTTCCGCGGCCCCCACCGCGACGACGCTCCTCGGCGCGTGCGAGGACCTCGCGCACCTGGGCGCGACCGGCCTCGACCGCGGAGGCCTCCTCGAAGGCGGCGTCGGCGTTGGCGGCCAGCAGCCGCGCGATCGTCGTCTTGCCGGCCCCGGGCGGGCCGTAGAGGACCATCGAGTGCGGCCGCCCCTCCTCGATCGCGCGGCGCAGCGCCGCGCCCTCGCCGAGCACGTGCTCCTGGCCGACGACCTCGGCGAGCGAGGCGGGGCGCAGGCGAACGGCGAGCGGACGGTCGCTCAGCGGAACCGGCGTGCGTGCCGGCGCTTCGCCATCGACCTCGAACAGCTGCTCCACACGACGATTCTCGCACCGCGGCCGGGAGTGGCGACGGTGCGCCTTGCTCTGCACGCGACGCTCGGTGCCAGGGCCGAGCAGCCCCGAGACCTGCCCCAGCGCGCGTCGATCGAGACGCCCTCGATGCCCCTTCGAGTCACACCCTCAAGGACCAGGGGTCGATCGTCTGGACGCCGGTTCCCTCGAAGTCACGGACGTTGCGAGTGGCGAGCGTCGCGCCGTGTGCTCGGCAGATCGCGGCGATCTGGGCGTCGAAGCCGTCGATCGGAGCACCGCTTCGCTCCCGGGCGCTGACAAGCTCCGCGTACTCCGAGGCCGCCGCGGCGTCGAAGGCGAGCAGCTGGTCGGCGAACGCTGAGAAGACGTCGCGGGCGGCGGCTTTGAGCAGCTCCTTATGGCGGCCGTCCGAGAGTCGCTCGATACCGTAGAGGACCTCGGCAAGCGTGACCGAGGTCGTGTAGAGCTCTCCGGGACGGCGGGTGCGTACCCAGCCGGCGACAGCGGCCGATGGCGCCGGCCTCATGAGGTCCGACGCCACGTTGGTGTCGACGACGATCACTGCGACAGGTCGGCGGCGCGGGGCGCCGTCGTGCGCTGCGGGAGCTCAAGCTCGGCCCCCCCGAGCTCGGCAAAGCGGTCGAGCAGGGTCGTGAAGAGATCCGGTGATCCGGCCGGCTCGCTGACCGCCTCGGCGAGGATCATGCGGATCTCCGCCTCCATCGAGCGGCCGTGGCGAGCCGCCCTGACACGCAGTCGCTCCTTGACTCCATCATCGAGATCTCGGATGCTCACAGCCGCCACGGCCGCTCCTGGGATCGAGTGCTAGCAATGCTAGCGGCGACAAGGGAGCTTGGATCGTGGGTTCGCGGTCCACGGGCGCCCCGCCCGTCCGCGTGGGGCCCTCAAGCGATCTCTCACGCCGATCGCTGCCGACGCGTCGGAGCGCCGACGGCGGGTCCCGCGTGGAGGAGCTCCTCGGCGAGGCGGAAGACGGCGTCGGTCGAAGGCCTCGATCCGCTCGAACAATGGAGCTGCCCACGGCCGATGAGGGTCACCGTCCCAGCGGTGACCGGCGAGGGCTCCCCGGTCGATGAGGTGACGTCCGGAACCGGTCCGCGTCCGGATCAGCTCGCGGTAGTCGTGACCGATGGGGCTCGCGCGTGCCCTCCGCGACCGTATACTCGACCCGTGCCCGAGCCGGCGGAACTCGAGCGGCGCACGACCGAGCTGCTCGGTCGCCTGATCCGCTTCAAGACCGTCAATCCGCCGGGCGACGAGGAGGCCGCCCAGCTCTACCTCAAGGAGCTGCTGGAGGGAGCGGGCTTCGAGTGCGAGCTGCTCTACGCCGTCTCGGGACGCCCGAACCTGGTCGCCCGCCTCAACGCCCGCTCCGACGGTCCGCGCCTCGCTCTGCTCTCCCACGTCGACACCGTGCTCGCCGACCCGGCGGAGTGGAGCGTCGACCCGTGGTCGGGCGAGGTTCGCGACGGACTCGTCTGGGGTCGCGGCGCACTCGACATGAAGAGCCAGACCGCGGCCGAGATCGCCGCGGTGGTCTCGCTGGCCGAGGAGGGCTGGCGCCCGCAGAGCGGCGAGCTGCTCGTGATCGTCACCTGCGACGAGGAGACCGGCGCCCAGCACGGCGCGCAGTGGCTGTGCGCCGAGCAGGCCGACAGGGTCCGCTGCGACATGATCGTGAACGAGGGCGCCGGCCAGGTCATCGGCTTCGACGGCCGCCGCGTGTACGGCGTCTGCGTGGCCGAGAAGGGCGTCTTCCGGTTCAAGCTCTCGACCGACGGCCGCGCCGGCCACGCCTCGCTGCCGCGGATCGGCGAGAACGCGCTGACCAAGCTCGCCCCGCTGATCGCCCGGCTCGGCGAGCGCCGCGCCTCCTACCGCCTGAGTCCCGAGCCCGAGGCGCTGCTGCACGCGCTCGGGGTAGACCCCGGCGACGGCTCCGACCCCGCGCTGGCCCGCGCCATCGAGCACGTCGAGGAGGTCGACGCGCGCGTGGCCATCCTCCTCGAGCCCCTGCTCTCGGTCACCCTCGCGCCGACCATGGTGCGCGCCTCTGAGAAGATCAACGTCATCCCCTCGCACGCCGAGCTCTCGGTCGACTGCCGCGTCCCGCCCGGGCTCGGCGAGGACGAGGCCCGCGGCGCCATCGCCGAGGTGCTCGGCGACGACGGGTACCGGATCGACTTCGGGGAGACCGTGGTCGGCAACCGCTCGGCCATCGAGACCGAGCTCATGGGCCACATCCGGGAGTTCGTCGCGACCGAGGAGCCCGGCGCCGAGGCCGCCGCCGTCGCCCTGCCCGGGTTCAGCGACTCGCGCTGGTTCCGCGAGGCCTTTCCCGACTGCGTCGCCTACGGCTTCTTCCCCCAGAGAGAGATGGACCTGTTCGAGGCCGCGCCGCTCGTCCACGGGGCCGACGAGCGCATACCGGTCTCCGACCTGGGGCTCGCCGCGCGCTTCTACGCGCAGCTCGTCGAGAAGGTCCTGCGCTGACCCCGGCCTACCGCCGCCCGCAGTAGGTTGGCGCGTATGGCTCGCCGCACCAAGATCGTCGCGACCATCGGCCCGGCCTCGCGCGATCCCGAGACGCTCTCGCGCCTCGTCGAGGCGGGCATGGACGTGGCCCGCCTCAACTTCGCGCACGGCACCCGCGACCAGCACCGAGAGACGGCCGAGCGAGTGCGCCGCGCGGCCAGCGAGGCGGGCCGACAGGTCGCCCTCCTGCAGGATCTCCCCGGACCGAAGCTGCGGATCGGCCCGCTCGAGAACGACCTGGCCGAGCTTCACTCCGGCGCCGAGCTCACGCTCGTCGCGGACTCCGACGGCAACGGCGACGCTCGGCGGATGTCGGTCTCCTGGGCCGGCCTCGCCGAGGCCCTCGAGCCCGACGAGATCGTCTACCTGGCCGACGGATCGGTGCGCCTGCGCGTCGAGGCCGTGCGCGCCGGCGAGGGCGAGGTCGACACCCGCATCGAGATCGGCGGTGCGGTGGCCTCGCGGCAGGGCCTGAACATCCCCGGCGAGCTCGCCGACCTGCCCGCCGTGCCCGAGGAGGACATCGGACAGCTCTCGTTCGGCGAGAGCATCGGCGTCGACCTCGTGGCGCTGTCGTTCGTGCGCCGGCCCGCCGACGTCGAGCAGGTACGCGGTCACACGCGGCTGCCGTTGATCGCGAAGATCGAGAAGCCCCAGGCCGTCGAGTCGATCCGCGAGGTCTGCCACGTCTCCGACTGCGTGATGGTCGCCCGCGGCGACCTCGGCATCGAGCTGCCGATCGAGGACGTGCCGGTGGTCCAGAAGCGCATCATCGCCTGCGCCGGCGAGCTCGCGCGGCCGGTGATCACCGCGACCCAGATGCTCGACTCGATGGTCACCTCCTCGCGCCCGACTCGTGCCGAGGTCGCCGACGTCGCCAACGCCATCCTCGACGGCTCGGACGCGGTGATGCTCTCCCAGGAGACGGCGATCGGCGAGCACCCGGTGGGGGCGGTGGAGATGATGGCCGCGGTGGCCGAGCGCACGGAGCGGATCGCGCCCTACCGGGCGTGGAACGAGCGGCGCGTGCACCGCGACGAGCGCGACCCCGCCTACACGATCGCCTACAACGCCTGCGCCGCGGTCCGCGACCTCAAGCTCTCGGCCCTGATCATCCCCACCCTGTCCGGGCGCTCGGCGCGGCTCATCTCCGCCCACCGTCCCGACGTGCCGATCTTCGCCCTCTCCCCGGGCCGCGAGACGGTGCGCCGCTGCTCGCTGATGTGGGGAGTCCAGGCCGCGTCCATGCCCCGCCACGAGGTGACCGAGGCCCTGATCGCCGACGCCGCGCGCCGGGTCGTCGAGCTCGGCTGGGGCCGGCCCGGCGACCGGGTGGGCATCACCGCCGGCCTGCCGAGCGGCCGGCCCGGAACGACGAGCCTGTTCCAGGTCCAGCAGCTTCCGTCTGTCAAGGTCTAGGCAGCCGATGACGCGACCGACGCCCTCCGACAAGCTCCGCCTCGGCGGCATGGCCCTGGGCAACGGGCTGCTCGTGCACGGGCCGACCCACTGGGCGGCCGCGGTCCGCGACTCGGGCGGCGAGTTGCGCGTCGCCTCGGGACCGAAGCCCGAGCTCGCCGCCGCGGCCACCGAGCGTGTGCCCGGCCTGCGCGGGGTGACCAAGCTGGCCGAGGCGATCGCGGTCATCCCGCTGGTCAAGCGCGCGCTTCCGGCGGCCCGCCTGCCGATGCAGGACCCGAAGACGCTCGCCGCCATGGTCACCGCCGCGCTCCTCGGGCAGGGGCTGCGCCGCGACGGCGCGGCTCGGCGCACGCTGGCCCGCGAGGCGGCCGTGGCCGGCATCAGCCTCCTGCCGGCGCTCATGGCCCTGCGCGGCGGCGATCTCGCCGCCTACCACGGCGTCGAGCACAAGGCCATCGCCGCCTACGAGGACGACGACGCAAGCGCCGCCGACGCCGCCAAGGAGCACGACCGCTGCGGCTCGAACCTCGTCGCCCCGCTGCTGGCCAGCACCGTGACGGGCAACGTCGCCGTCCGCCGCGCCGGCCTCAAGGGGCCGGTGGCCGACACCGCGGTCGCCCTCGGGAGCGTCGCCTTTGCCATCGAGCTCTTCGCCCTGGCCGAGCGCCATCCCGACTCGGGCGTGGCCCGCGCGGTCCGCCGCCCGGGGTTCGAGATCCAGCGGGTGCTCGGTACGCGCGAGCCGACCGAGGCACAGCTCGAGGTCGGCGAGGCGGCGGTGGCGGAGATCGTGCGGGTGGAGGCTCCGGCCTCGTAGGAGGGACGCCATGTCGGTGACGAGCGTCCGCGAGCGGCTCGACCCGAGCGTCTTTCAGCTGCCCGTCGAGCGCCTGCGCGACGGCTACTACTCCGACGCCTACTTCACCTTCTCCAAGGA
The DNA here is from genome assembly GCA_902806245.1 of uncultured Solirubrobacterales bacterium. GTDB lineage: Bacteria > Actinomycetota > Thermoleophilia > Solirubrobacterales > Thermoleophilaceae > JACCUC01. Next base: position 5,708 of record CADCVU010000121.1, on the reverse strand, counting down.
GGTACTGGAGGTTGAGGATCACCATCCGCACGTCACCCTGCAGGTCTTCCAGAAGAAGGCGGCGGTCCTCGGCGGGATCGACGAGGCCATCGCCATCCTCCGGCTGTGCTCGGGGCGCCGCGCCGCCGACGGCTCCTGGCAGGACGGCTGGAGCGGGCTGACCGTCCACGCCCTGCACGAGGGCGACGAGATCGCCCCCCACGAGCCGGTCATGCAGGTCGAGGGCGACTACGCCGCCTTCGCCCACCTGGAGACCGTCTACCTCGGCTGCATGGCGCGGCGCACGTTGGTCATGCGCAACGTCAAGGAGGTCGTCGACGCCGCGCGCGGCAAGCCGATCCTCTTCTTCCCGGCCCGCCACGACCACTGGCTGGTCCAGACCGGCGACGGCTGGGCCGCGCACGTGGCCGGCGCGATCGGCGTCTCGACGGACGCTCAGGCCTCGTGGTGGGGCGGCAAGGGCATCGGCACCGTCCCTCACGGGCTGATCGCCGCGTACGGCGGCGACACCGTGGCTGCCGCCGCCGCCTTTGCGCGGCGCTTCGCCGACTCGACCAACGTGGTGGTGCTGGTGGACTTCGAGAACGATTCCCTGCGCACCTCGCTCGAGGTCGCCGACGCGCTCGGCGACCGGCTCTGGGGCGTCCGGCTCGACACCTCGGGCACCATGGTCGACCGCGCGCTATGGCCCGAGATGGGCGAGTTCGAGCCGACCGGCGTCAACCCGGAGCTGGTCGCGCGGGTGCGCTCCGCCCTCGACGAGGCCGGTCACGAGCGAGTCAGCATCGTGGCCTCGGGGGGCTTCGACGCCGACCGCATCCGCGCGTTCGAGGCGATCGGCGCCCCGGTCGACTCCTACGGCGTGGGCTCCGCGCTGCTGAAGGGGGGCAACGACTTCACGGCCGACGTGGTGCGCGTCGACGGGCGGGAGTGCGCCAAGGCGGGGCGGCGGTACAAGCCGAGCGAGCGGCTCGAGCGGGTGGAGTGACGCTCAGGTCGCCTCGACGCCGGCGATCATCCCGTTGCGAAAGGCGTCCACGAACAGCCGGTGGTCCTCGCGGGTCAGGTCGCCGTACTCCGCGCCGAACGAGCACAGCCACTCGACGAAGCCGTCGTCGTCGTCGCCGATCGCCCTGCCGATCGCCTGCTCGGTCTCGATGTTCACCAGCGTCTCGTCGCTGGTCGCGTCGGAGACGCAGTGGATCTTCGCGGTGGCCCGTCCGAGCCCCTTGAGCAACGGCATGACCTCGTCGGGCTCGGTGACCACGTCCCAGTCGATGTCGTTGGCGTAGGGCGAGAGCTCCTGGACCACCTGGCCGTGGCCTTCGAGCTCCGCCCAGCCGAGCCACGGGTCGGCGTGCGCCTGGAGGGCTCGCTGGGAGAGAGCGGTGCGATGGCCCTGGTGGTGGAAGTACTCGCTGATCTTCTCGTCGCGCACCACCTCGCTCGGGGCCGGGACGCCGGCCCGCTTCATGGACAGGACCACGTCGTTCTCGAGCGCCTGTGTGCTGCCTTCGACGAGAAGGGTGTACATGGGCAGACCGGCGCTGCCGATACCGACCCCGGTCAGGGTCACGATGTCCTTGACCTGGTAGGAGACGCTCTGCTGGCGGTTCCGCTCGGGGATGGTGTCGAGGTAGGCCCCGAAGGCGTTCATGACCCTCGCCTGCTCGTTGAGATCGAGGCGACGGTCACCGGCCGAGTCCTTGAACCGGCGGTCGCCGTTCTCGACCACGGTGAGGGAGTCGAGCAGGCCGATCCGCGTGCCCGAGCGTGCTCCCCGGAGGACGTCGTGGAGGGCGCCCTCGGTGTTGTCCAGCGTGAGGCGGAAGTTCTCGTCGCGCTCTCCGGCGGTGAAGCTTCTCACCTGGCCCAGGTACGCGCGCGCGTAGGTGTCGATCATCTCGCGGATGGTCTCGTCCGGGAAGGCCTTGGAGAACCCGAGCAGAGCGAGACTGGCGGCCATGCGCTGGAGGTCCCAGGTGAAGTGGCCGAGGTAGGCCTCGTCGAAGTCGTTGACGTCGAAGACGAGCACACCCTGGGCGTCCATGTAGGTCCCGTAGTTCTCGGCGTGCAGGTCGCCCTGGATCCAGACGCGGCTCGTGTCGTCGTCGGCCCACGGGTCGTCTAGCTTCGCGACGTCGTGGTAGAAGAGCGGCGCGCTGCCGCGGTAGAAGTCGAAGGGCTCGGCCGACATCTTGCGGAACTTGCGCCTGAGCGCCCGCGGGTTGAGCTCGATCAGCTCGGCGAAGGCGGAGCCCAGCAGGTCGACGATCTCCTGTTGGCGCTTCTTGGGAGAGGCGCGCAGGTCGCCGACGGAGGTCATGCCGGGGAGAATACGGTTCTTCGGGCCATCGTGTGGGGTCGCCCTCGCGCACGCGGGAACGACCACCCAGGACGCTCATGTTCCCCCCTCAGCCGCCGATAAGTAGAGAACGTGACCGCCCCCGCGCTGATCGCCCTCGCTCTCCAGGACGTGGAGACCTGAGCCCTGACCTGGCTGCCGATCCTCTTCATGGGGCTGATCGTCCTGCTGATCGGGGTGACCCTGCGGCACATGCCGCGCACCAAGCCCCAGGAGATCAAGCCCCAGAGCTCGGACTCGATCTCGTGGGACGACGTGGCCGGCGTCAACGAGGCCAAGGCCGAGCTGCGCGAGGTCGTCGAGTTCCTGCGCGACTCGAAGCGCTTCAAGCGCCTCGGGGCCAAGGTCCCGAAGGGCATCCTCCTGCACGGCCCGCCCGGCACCGGCAAGACTCTGCTGGCCAAGGCCGTCGCGCACGAGTCGAACGCCAAGTTCTTCGCCCAGTCGGCATCGTCGTTCGTCGAGATGTTCGCCGGCCTTGGAGCGGCCCGCATCCGCCGCCTCTTCCGCATCGCCCGCAAGCAGGCCCCGGCCATCATCTTCATCGACGAGCTCGACGCCGTCGGCGCGACCCGCGGCAAGGACATCTCCGGCGAGAAGGACCAGACCCTCAACCAGCTCCTGGTCGAGATGGACGGCTTCGCCAGCGCCGACAACATCGTCGTCATCGCCGCCTCCAACATGCTCGACAAGCTCGATCCCGCGCTGCTGCGCCCGGGCCGCTTCGATCGCCAGGTCTTCGTCTCCCCGCCCGACCTGACCGGCCGCGAGGCGATCCTGCGCGTGCACTCGGCCGACAAGCCGCTGGCCGGCGTCGACCTCGAGCTGGTGGCCCGCCAGACCAGCGGGCTCGCCGGCGCCGACCTCGCGAACATCTGCAACGAGGCGGCGATCTTCGCGGGCCGGGCGATGCGGGAGACCATCCTGATGGAGGACTTCGAGGCGGCGCTCGAGCGCGTCGTCGCGGGCATGCAGTCCCGGCGGGTCATCAACGACCACGAGAAGCGGGTGATCGCCTACCACGAGGCGAGCCACGCCCTGTGCTCGGAGCTCCTGGACGGCGTCGAGCGCGTGCACAAGATCTCGATCGTCCCGCGCGGGCGAGCGCTCGGCTACACGCTCAACCTGCCCGAGGAGGACCGCTACCTCAAGGACAAGGAGGAGCTGATCGAGCACATGACCGTGCTGCTGGCCGGGCGCGTGGCCGAGCACGTGGTCTTCGGCCGGATCACCACCGGCGCCTCCGACGACCTCAAGCGCGTGTACGAGCTCAGCCGCTCGATGATCGCCGAGTACGGCATGGGCACCGAGCTGATGTCGCGGCGGCTGCCCGCCGACGACTACTCGGTCTCCGACGCCACGCGCCGCCTCGTCGACGACGAGCAGAAGCATCTGACCGACCTGGCCTGGCGCCACGCGCTCGCCGTCATCGTCGAGCACCGACCGCTGCTCGACGCGCTGGCCTCCACCCTGCTCGAGCAGGAGGTCCTGCTGCGCGCGGACATCGAGCGCATCGTCGGCGACGAGCGCGCGCGCGAGGCCGCCCTCGACGACCAAGCGCCTCGCGAGCCCCTGCCCGCGCCGCGCGATCGAGGGCTCGCGCCCGCGCCGGCGGCAGAGGTGCCGGTGACGGCTGCGCGCCCGTTCGCCCCGTTTCCCCAGGCGCGCCGCCACGCGGAGCCCGAGCCGGAGTGATCCACGGCTTGCCCTAGACTCCGCGCCCGTGTTCGGACGAATCGACCACATAGGAGTGGCCGTCGAGGATCTCGACGCCGCGATGGAGCTCTACCGCGACCGGCTCGACATGCGCGAGCAGCACCGCGAGACGGTCGAGGAGTCCGGTGTCGAGGCCGTCCTGCTCGAGGTCGGCGAGAGCCACGTCGAGCTGCTGCGTCCGCTGTCGGAGGAGACCGGCGTCGCGCGCTTCATCGAACGCAACGGCCCCGGCATCCATCACGTGGCCTACGGGACCGACGACATCGACGCCGCGCTCGACGCGGCGCGGGCCGCCGGCCTGCGGTTGATCGACGAGGAGCCGCGGCGGGGGATCCGGGGCAGCCGGGTGGCCTTCATGCACCCCAAGGCCACCGCCGGAGTGCTCACCGAGCTCGTCGAGGCGGCGCACTAGATGGCCGACGAGGAACGGGCCAAGCGCGTCGACATCGGATTCTCGGGCGGCCAGGTGCTGTCGCTGCGGATCCCGGACGCCGCCTACCGCTCGCTCAGCGAAGAGGTCCGCTCGGGCAGCCAGGGTTGGCACCAGCTCGAGGCCGAGGACTCGGACGTGTCCGTGAACCTCGGCCAGGTGGTCTACGTCCGGCTCGACACCGAGCAGCAGCGGGTCGGCTTCTAGCCTCCCTCCGGCTGCCGCCCCTTCTCCTCCGCCATCCGCTCGCGCGGCGCAAGGTCTGAGCCGCCCGCTCCCTCCTCCTTGGACGAACCCGAGACGATCCCCTACCCGGGCACCGAGAGCGCAGACACGCCTCGGCCCGAGACCCTCGAGGAAGAGGCCGGCCGCCGGCTGCTCGTCTCCTTCGACCGGCTCACGCGCCTCGATCTCGCGCTTCTGCGGATCCTGCGCACTCGCGGCCACGCTCGTCCGCTCGAGATCCTCGTCCTGCGATACACGCACTGGGGCGAGCACGCCGCCCTCTGGCACCTGATCGCGGCCCTGGGTGCCGTGTTCCACCGAGGACGGCGTCGCGTCTACGTCCGCGCGATCGGCACGATCGTCCTGACTCAGGCCGCGAACTTCGTGGCGAAGACGATCATCAGCCGAGCTCGGCCCCTGCTCGAGGACCTTCCGCCGCTCTCGCCGACGATCAGCGGCCTCTCGACGCCCTCGGCGCACGCCTCGACCTCGGCCGCCGCGGCGAGCGCCCTGGGCGAGGTCCTGCCGCGTCCGCCCCTGTACGTCGCGGCGTTCGTCATGGCCGTGTCACGTCCCTACATCGGCGTCCACTTCCCCTCCGACACCGTCGCGGGGGTCGCCCTCGGCGCCGTGATCGCCCGCACGACCCGCCGGGTCCACGCGACGCTCGCCCACCGGTGAGGATCGGCATCGTCGGCCTGCCGAACGCCGGCAAGTCGTCGCTCTTCAACGCGCTGACGCGGGCCGGCGCCACCGCCGCCAACTATCCGTTCACCACCGTCGAGCCGAACGTCGCCGTGGTCTCGGTCCCCGACGAGCGCCTCGAGCGCGTGGCCGAGACCATCGGCGCGACGCCGATCGTGCACGAGACGATCGCCTTCCACGACATCGCCGGCCTGGTTCGAGGGGCCTCGCGCGGGGAGGGGCTCGGCAACCGGTTCCTGGCCAACATTCGCGAGACCGAAGCGATCG
>CADCVU010000120.1 GCA_902806245.1 uncultured Solirubrobacterales bacterium | reverse complement strand
TGCTCGAGCACTTCATGCGCAACGAGCGCCTCGTGGTCTCGCGCGAGTCGCTGCTGGAGGAGGTCTGGGGCTACGCGCCCTTCTCGGAGACCAACACCGTCGACGTCTTCGTCTCGAACCTGCGGCGCAAGCTCGAGTCGGGTGGCGAGGCGCGGATGCTCCACACCGTTCGCGGGGCGGGATACGTGCTCCGGGCGGCGGATCAGGGGTTGAGCTGAGCGTGCGCCTGCGCTTCAACCGCCTCCCCATCCGCTGGCGGCTGGCGGCCACGTCCGCGGGCCTCACCTTCGTCATCCTCGCGATCTTCGCGGTGGTCAGCGGCGCCTTCACGGCGGAGCGCCTGCGCAGCGACTTCGACAACGATCTGCGCGCCCGCGCCGACGACCTGAAGGACCGCATCCGCATCAAGCGCGAGACCTTCGGCCGGGTCATCCTCGAGCAGGACGACCTCGTGCAGATCATCGTCCAGGTCGCCGCCTCCGGCGACGGCGCCGTTCGGGTGATCGACATCGAGGGTGACGTCGTCGCGCCTTCGGCCGGCGCCCCCGACCTCGGCCCCCCCCGTCAGGGGGTTCGCGAGGTCGGCCCCTACCGCGTCGCGTCCGAGCCCCTCTACGCGGGCTCCCTGGTCCCGGTCGCCTACCTCCAGTACGCCAAGGCGAGCCGGAGCGTCGGAACGACGATCGACCGCGTCCGGATATTCCTCGCCCTCGGAGTCCTGGCGGGCACGGCCCTGGCCCTGCTCGCCGGTCTCGCCGTGGCTCGGCGCGCCATGGCGCCGGTCGGGCGCCTGACGCGCGCGGCCAAGCACGTGACCCAGACCCGCAATCCGACCCTGACGCTGCCGAAGCCTCCGAGCGAGGACGAGGTGGCCGACCTCGCGCGCACGCTCGAGGAGATGCTCCACGCCCTCGACCAGGCTCAGAACGAGACCGAGACCGCGCTGCGCCGCCAGCGCGAGTTCGTGGCCGACGCCTCGCACGAGCTGCGCACGCCGCTGACCAGCGTGCTGGCCAATCTCGAGCTGCTCGAGGCTGCGGTCGAAGGGGAGGATCGCGAGCTCGCGGCCTCCGCCCTGCGCTCCTCGCGGCGGATGCGCACGCTGGTGGCCGACCTGCTGCTGCTCGCCCGGGCCGACACCGGGCGGCGGGTCGGTCACGAGTCGGTCGACCTGGTTCAGGTCCTGCAGGAGGCCTGCGTCGAGCTCACCCCGCTGGCGGCAGACCACGAGCTGTTGATCTCCGCGAGGTCGAACGGCGAGCATGCCGGCGGCGTGACGGTCGAGGGCTCGGGCGACGAGCTTTACCGCCTCGTTCGCAACCTGCTCGAGAACGCCGTCGTGCACACCCCGGCGGGCACCCACATCGAGGCCGTGCTCCACGCCGACGCGCACTCCGCCACCATCGACGTCCTCGACGACGGCCCCGGGGTGCCGCGCGAGCTGCGCAAGCGCGTGTTCGAGCGCTTCGTCCGCGGCGAGGGCGACGGCGGCGGGCCGCCAGGCACCGGCCTCGGGCTGGCCATCGTCGAGGCCGTGGCCGAGCGCCACCGCGGCTGGGTCGAGGTCGGCGACGCTCCGGGCGGAGGCGCGCGGTTCTCCGTGCATCTGCCGGTGGCCTGGAGCCCGGAGGCCGAGCGCGCGCCCGCCGAGCCGGCGCGCGAGCCCGCGGCATGAGCGCCTCCTCCGCCGCGTGGTAGCCGCGGCGGACTGGGGGCTCCTCGGCGGCGCGCGCTGGTCCTCGGCGCGGCGGTGGGCTGAGCGCGAGCCGTGAGTCGACCGATCGAGCATCTCGAGCTCGCACGCCCGATCGTGCAGGCGGGGATGGGCGGCGGAGTGGCCCGGCACGAGCTCGCCGCGGTGGTGTCCGAGGCCGGTGGCCTCGGGACGATCGGCATGCTCGCGCCGGCTCGACTGGGCGAGGAGCTGCGCGCCGCTCGCCGCCTGACCGGCGCGCCGATCGCGCTCAACCTGCTGCTCCCTTTCGCGACCGCCGCCCACTGGGATGTCGCCGAGGCGGCTGACGTCGTCGTGACCTTCTGGGGACAGCCGCAGCGCCGGACCTCGCGGCTGTGGCTGCACCAGTGCGGCTCGGTCGACGAGGCTCGCGCGGCCCACGGCGCGGGCGCCGACGCGGTGATCGTCCAGGGCGTCGAGGCCGGTGGGCACGTCCGGGGCACGGTCGCCGCCCTCGAGCTGCTCGAGCGCACGCGCGCCGCCCTGCCCCCCGAGCTGCCCGTCCTCCTCGCGGGCGGGATCGCCGAAGCGGGCGACGTGCGGACGGCGCTCGAGGCCGGAGCCACCGCCGCGGTGCTCGGGACCCGGTTCCTCCTGTCCGAGGAGAGCCGCGCGCACCACCGGTACAAGCAGAGCGCCCTCGCCGCCGGAGAGACCGTGCTGACCGAGCTCTTTGGCCTCGGCTGGCCGGCGGCGCCTCATCGCGTCGTGCCGAACGCGGCGACGCGGCGCTGGGCGCCTGACGATGGTCGCGGCTCGGCGTGGGCGCTCGCGGTGCAGCGAGCCCTCACTCCGCTCGCCGGCCGCCTCCCCGAGCGCGTGGCTAGTCGCTTCGCCACCGCCCAGCGACCGGCACTGCCGTTGCTCTCACCATCGCCGGCGGTCGACGACGCGCCGCTCGGTCGGCTGCTCGAGGCCGGGCCCCTCTACGCCGGGGAATCGGTGGCCCGGATCGGCGACGTGCGTCCGGCCGCGGCGCTGGTGGCGGACCTCACGCCCTAGACATCGGCGCACGGCGTCGGGCGCTCGCGACGGTCGGCATGGCGCCCACTGTTGAGCCAAAACCAAGAGAGTACTTGTGGCCAGCCCAACTCTATGCTTTGATGTGGCCATGACAAAAACCAGTCGTCGGAAGTTCCTAGCCGGCGGCGGCGCCGCAGCCGCCGCGATCGGCCTCCCTCTCGCCGCCACGCGGTCGGGCGGCGCGACCGCCGCCGGGCAGCCGCCGGCGAGTGGAGGCGGCGGCGCCATGAAGGGTCACGGCGGAGGTGCCGCCGGCCCGACCTTCCGCAAGGGAGACGTCGTCGACCACGCGGCCAACGGCTTCAACCCCACGGACGTCCTGCGCGACTTCGACTACGGGAAGACGCGGAAGCTTGCGAGCGGCCGGACGCTGCGAGAGTGGGAGGTCGTCGCCCAGGACAAGGAGATCGAGGTCGCGCCGGGGGTCAAGTACCCGGCATGGACCTTCAACGGCCGCGTGCCGGGACCGACGCTTCGCTGCCGGGAGGGCGAGCGCCTCCGAGTCCGCTTCGTCAACGGGTCGGAGCACCCGCACACGATGCACTTCCACGGCTTCCACGCGCCGGAGATGGACGGGGTTCCCGAGGTGGGCGCCGGACTCATCCAGCCGGGCCAGAGCACTACCTACGAGTTCGACGCCGATCCCTTCGGCCTCCACCTCTACCACTGCCACGCGGGTCCACTCGCCGAGCACATCGCGCGCGGCATGTACGGCGCCTTCGTCATCGACCCCAAGGAGGGGCGCCCCGAGGCCGACGAGATGGTGATGGTCATGAACGGCTTCAACACCAACTTCGACTTCGAGGGCAACCAGGTCTACGCGGTCAACACCGTCGCCTTCCATCACGTCAACGAGCCGATCAAGGTAAGCCGCGGTGAGCTGACGCGCATCTACCTGGTCAACATCCTCGAGTTCGACCCGATCAACTCGTTCCACGTCCACGGGCACTTCTTCGACTACTACCCGACGGGCACCAAGCTCGAGCCCCGCGACTTCACCGACACGATCATGCAGGCTCAGGCCGAGCGCGGCATCGTCGAGATGCGCTTCAAGTTCCCCGGTCAGGTCATGTTCCACGCCCATAAGACCGAGTTCGCCGAGCTCGGGTGGATGGGCTTCTTCGAGGTCTCCTGATGGAGGCGAAAGGAGCCGCACATGGGCAGGCGGGGGTCCGGCGCGGCGTGCTCGCGCGTGTGCCCGCGTGGGCGCTCGGTCTTATCCCGCTCGCCCTGATCGCGGCCGCGCTCGTCGCCCTGCTCACCGTAGGCGGAGACACCCTCGGCGAGCGTCGGGGCCCGCCTGTCGAGGACCTCGCCGTCGAGCAGACGGTGCTGCGGCCAGGGGAGGTCGAGCTCACGCTCCGAAACGCCGGTCCCGATCCCGTCGAGGTGGCGCAGGTGTTCGTCAACGACGCCTACGTCGACTACACGACGGGCACCCAACAGGTGGGCCGCCTGGGCGCTGAGACGGTAACGCTCGACTATCCTTGGCAGGAGGGCTCGCCCCTGCTCGTGACCCTCCTCACCTCCTCGGGGGCGACCATCGAGCACGAGGTCGACGTAGCGGTCGCGACCCCCGAGCCGGACGGCGGCTTCTACGGGCTCATGGCCCTGCTCGGCATCTACGTCGGGGTCATCCCCGTGGCCCTCGGCATGCTGTTCCTCCCCTTTTTGGGCCGGGTCCGCGAGCATTGGATCCGGATCTTCATGGCCGCCACCGTGGGTTTGCTCGGATTCCTCGCCGTCGACGCCTACCTCGAGGGGACGGAGATCGCCGAGGAGAGCACGGGTGCCTTTGGTGGTGTCGAGCTGCTCTTCATCGGCGCGGCACTCGCCTACTTCGGGCTCGTAGCGCTCGATCGCTTCCTCCGCTCGCGCCGCGAGCGCGCCGATGCGGCGGGCGCCGGCGCCTTCCAGCTCTCGCTGCTGGTGGCGATCGGCATCGGGCTGCACAACCTCGGCGAGGGCCTTGCCATCGGAGCTGCCTACGCGATCGGCGAGCTCGCCCTCGGCGCCTTTTTGGTGTTCGGCTTCGCGCTTCACAACACGACCGAGGGGCTCGCGATCGTCGCCCCGCTCGCCAAGCGCACCAGGCCCTCATTTGCACGGCTCGCGGCGCTCGGGCTCATCGCCGGCGCGCCGGCGATCCTCGGCGCCTTCATCGGCGCTTCGGCCTACAACCCCGAGGTCACGGCCCTGCTGCTCGGGATCGGGATCGGTGCCATCGTCCAGGTGATCGTGCAACTCGTCCCCACGTTCCGCGACCGAGCCGGGCGTGCCCTCTATCCGGCCAGTGTCGGGGGTATCCTGGCTGGGGTGGCCGTCCTCTACGTAACCGGCTTGGTGATCAGCGTCTGATGGCCACCTCCGCCCACCACGCGCACGCCAGCCGAGGAGCCGGGACCGTCGTCGAGAACTACGTCAAGGCGATCTACACGCTCCAGTCGCGTGGCGAGGACACGGTGACCACCAGCGCGTTGGCAGAGCGGTTGGGGGTGACGCCCGGCTCGGCGTCGGCCATGATCAAGAAGCTCGACGGGCTGGGTATCGCAGAGCACACCCGCTACCACGGCGTCCGGCTCACCGAGCGCGGCGAGAGCATCGCGCTGGCGGTCACTCGCAAGCATCGGCTGCTCGAGCTCTTCCTGGCCGAGAGCCTCGGTCTCTCCTGGGACCGCGTACACGGCGAGGCCGAGCTGCTCGAGCACGTCCTCTCCGACGAGCTCGTAGCCCTGATCGACGAGAAGCTCGGTCATCCCACCCGCGACCCCCACGGCGACCCGATCCCCAGCGCAGACGGCGTGATCGAGGAGGCGGATACCTGGGCGCTCGAGGCGCTCGAGGTCGGGGCACGCGGCACCCTCGTACGCGTCTCCGACTCGGACCCCGCGATGCTTCGCTACCTTGCGGAGCGCGGGATCGCCCCTGGCGACCGCCTCGAGATCGTCGACAGGCAACCCTTCGGAGGACCCCTCTCGGTTCGCTTCTCAGACTCGATCGAGGCGATCGGGGGGACCCTCGCCCGCGTGATGCGGGTCGAGCTGCACGGGCGTGCTCGCGGCGCTCGCTCGAAGCCGCCGGTCGATGAGATCGGCCCGTGACGAGGTCATGTCGAATGGATCCATGACCGACGTGGAGGAGGCGATCCTGCTCAGCGCGGTTCCCGGTCGGGTACGCCTGAAGGTCTTCGCCGAACGCCGCAGGCCCGACGAGCTCGAGCGAGTGAGGGCAGCTCTTGACGCCCTTCCCGGCGTCAGCGCCGTCCAGGCGAGCCCGCGGACGGGCAGCCTGCTGGTCCGCCACGAACCGGCCAGCACAGGTATCGACGACCTTCGGGCCGCGCTGGAGGAGCTGGGGCTGGCCTTGGTCGGCCCCGAGTCGTCGCCGCGCGCGCAGATCACCCCCGCGCGCCGCGTCTTGAAGACGGCCGACGCAGCGAACTCTCGGGTGGGTCGCAGGTTGGGTGGACCGGACCTTCGGCTGCTCTTCCCCGCCGCGCTCGGCTTGCTGTCCCTCCGTCAGGCGACGCGCGATGCTCCCGGGCTCGCGCAGGCGCCTTGGTACGTGCTCGCCTGGTACGCGTTGGAAAGCTTCCTCAATCTGAACAGGCGCGAAGCGGCGCGGCAACCTCCGGCTCAGAACCTCCCCGACGTAGCCGAGAAGGCTTAGATGGAGGACAAGGCGATCGCTCTGGCCGGCGCGGTGGCGGCGGCCACGGTGCTCAGGCGGGGTCTGCGGCCGGCGACGAAGACGGTGATCAAGGGCTACCTATGGGTTACCGACGCGACGGCTGATGCCCGCACGAGCGTGTCCGACCTATACGCCGAGGCGAGGGCGGAGCACTACGCCGAGGGGCAGGCCGGCGTGGACCACGTGGACCACGAGTGAGCGCAGGCGCCGCCGGCATAGCCGAGCCGAGGCAGTCGGCGGCACCGGCCATCGACCGGGCCACAGCGCCCTCTGAGGTGAACGTCGTCCACGCCGTTCCCGGGCGCCTGCGCGTGCGCGTGCCGATGATCGCGGCCGATCCGGCGTACGCGGACAGCCTGGCCGGCCTGGTTCGCTCCGAGGAGGGGATCCTCGGCGTGCGCGTGAATCGCGCCGCCGCGTCGATCACCGTCCGCCACCGCCTTTCGCTCGGAGTTTCGGCGCTCCGGCGCCGCCTCGAGAACCATGCGGCAGCGGCGCGCGACCCGGCGCTCGCCAGCGGGCGGCAGGGCGATCGGGAGGGCTCGGCCGAGCGCCGGTGGCGGCAACTGGGTCTTCCCGCCATCACCGCAGCCCTCGCCCTCCTCGGCGGTCCACTCGCGGTTCCCGCGCCGCTCATCGCCGGTGCCGTCGCGGCGGCCGCGGTCCCCATCGTCCGCCGCGCCGTTCACAGCGTCAGGGTCGAGCGCAGGCTCAACATCGACGTGCTCGACATGACCGCGATCCTCCTCACCACGCTGCGAGGCTCCTACCTCGCGCCGGCGGTGATGATCAGCCTCGTCGAGATCGGAGAGGCGATCCGCGAGCGCACGGCGAGGGCCTCGCGGCGCGAGGCCCTCGACCTGCTCGGCTCAATGGCGCAGTCGGTCTGGCTCGAGCGGGGTGGCGACCGCGAGCTCGTCCCCATCGACCAGGTCGCGACCGGCGACACGGTGGTCGTCTACCCCGGCGACCGCATCCCCGTCGACGGGCGCGTCCTCGACGGAACCGGGCTGATCGACGAGCACCAGCTGACCGGCGAGGCGATGCCGGTCCTGCGAGAGGAGGGCCAGCGGGTCTACGCCTCGACGCTCATGCGGGAGGGCCATCTTCACATCGGCGTCGAGCAGGTCGGTGACGAGACGCGAGCGGGCCGGATCATCCGCCTGATGCAGGACGCCCCTGTGCACGACACGCGGATCGAGGACTACGCGGCAAAGGTGGCCGACCGCGCCGTTCTCCCCGCCTTCCTGCTCTCCGGCGCCGTGCTGGTCGCGACTCGCAACCCCGCCCGCGCCGCGTCGATCCTCATCACCGATCTGATGACGGGCATCCGGGTCTCGGTCCCGACGGCGGTCCTCGCCGCTCTGACGAGCGCCGCCCGCCAGGGGATCCTGATCCGCAGCGGGCGGGCGCTCGAGCAGCTCGCGGGCGTGGACGCCGTCGTCTTCGACAAGACCGGCACGCTCACGCGGGGGGAGCCCACCATCGTCGCGGTCGACGCCGTGGACGGCGAGATGCCGGCCGAGGAGGTGCTCGCCCTCGCCGTCACCGTCGAGCAGCGCCTAACCCATCCCGTGGCCGAGGCCGTCGTACGCTACGCCCGCGAGCGCGGGGTGCGCCCCGGGCGGCGCCGCGGCTGGCGCTATGCAATCGGTCTCGGCGTGCGTGCGACGATCGAGGACAGGACGGTCCTGGTCGGAAGCGACAGGCTCCTCGAGCAGGAGGGGATCGACCTCGACCGGCTGCCGGCCCCGGCCGACGGCGGCGGCTCGCGCATCTACGTCGCAGCCGACGGCCGGGTATGCGGTGCGATGACCTATCTCGACCCGCCGCGAGCGGAGAGCGAGCAGGTCGTGGCCGCGCTCTCGTCCTCGTTCGGAGCCGAGGTCCACATGCTCACCGGCGACCAGTCTCGGACCGCGCGAGCCGTCGCCGACTCGCTCGGCATCGCTCGCGAGAACACCCACGCGGAGCTCTTCCCCGAGGACAAGGCGGCCGTGGTGCGAGGGCTGCGGGCCGCGGGCAGGACGGTGGCCTTCGTCGGCGACGGGGTCAACGACCTCCCGGCCCTGGCCTACGCCGACATCGCGGTGTCGTTCGGTGGCGCGACCGACGTCGCCCGCGAGACCGCCGACGTCGTGCTGATGGAGGATGACCTGCGCGGGCTGCCGCAGGCGATCACCGCCGGCCGACACGCGCTGCGGCTCATCCGCCAGAACATCGGCATCGTCGCCGGCACCAACCTGGGCGCGCTGGGCCTGGCGGCCGCGGGCTCGCTCGGCCCCGTCGCCGCGGCGGTTGTACACAACGGCTCGACGATCGTCGCCGGCGCCAACGGCCTGCGACCGCTGGCGGAGGCGACGGGCTCGCCTCGACGTCGTTCAAGGCTCGAGAGACCGGGAGACACATGAGCGAGAAGGAGAATAGACATGGCTGAGCGGGGGGAGCGAACGTCCGAGTTCTGGAGAGGAGGGCGTCGGGGAGCGGGCTGGGCACTCGGCTTCGTATCGGTAGTGGGGCTCGGGTCGATCCTGAGCCGCGGCGGGGAGTCGACCGCAAAGGCGGCGATGAAGGCGGGGCTCAGAGGCCGACGAGTCGGTGCGGAGGTCATCGAGCGCGTCCAAGACCTTTACGCGGAGGCGGAGAGCGAGTATGCGGCCGAGGCTCTCACGCGGGAAGAGGCATAGGTCAGACTTCCATGGCCCCCGGGACTATCGACGCACTGCCTCCGGCGAGCGCCTCGCCGCCGAGGTCGTTCGCCGTCACGGACTGCTCGAGGAGCATGTGCTCGGCGGTCGTCTTGCCGATGCGATGCATCGAACTGAATCTGGCGGGTTCGAGGTGAGCCTCGCCGCGCGGGAGCGCACAGCCGCGGCCGGGCTCGTGGCGCTCGCAGTGGCCGGCGTGCTCTCGGCTTGCGGCGGCGCTCCGAGCCCGGCCGATCCCTCCACCGTCGAGGCAGGCGCGCGAGTGTTCAGCCAGCAAGGCTGCGGAACCTGCCATACGCTCGGCGCGGCCGGAAGCCGGGGCGTGATCGGACCCAGCCTCGACGCCCGCCGGCCTCCCGTTGACCGCGTCGTCAGCCAGGTGCAAGAGGGCGGCGGGGCCATGCCGGCCTACGCCGGGCGGCTCAGCGACGAGGAGATCGACGCTGTGGCCGCCTACGTGGCTGAGGTCGCCGGGCGCTGAGGCACCGTCAGCCACCCTGACGCGCGGCCGCCGGCCTCACGAGGTCGACCACGGGTTGCGGCGCTTGGTCGGCGAGCCGGCGTTGAAGGGCGGCTGAGGGTCGTACTCGATGGCGAGCTGAATCCCCTGAGCGACCTCGTCGCCGGCCTCGAGCGCGGCGAGCCGCAGTGCCATGTCTATCCCCGAGGATACGCCGGCCGCGGTGATCACCTTGCCTTCCCGCACCACTCGCTCCGTGGCCGGCTCTGCCCCCAGCTCATGCAGGCGGTCGAGGTATAGCTAGTGCGAGGTCGCGCGCAGGCCGTCGAGCGCGCCCGCGGCGCCGAGCAGGAGCGAGCCGGTGCAGACCGAGGTCGTCCAGCGCGACGAGGCGTGAGCGGAGCGGATCCACTCGACGATCTCCTCGCCAGCGTCGCGACGGCTGCCCGGCCCGCCGGGGACGACGATGATCTCGGGCCGCGGGTGCTC
Organism: uncultured Solirubrobacterales bacterium; assembly: GCA_902806245.1. Classification (GTDB taxonomy): domain Bacteria; phylum Actinomycetota; class Thermoleophilia; order Solirubrobacterales; family Thermoleophilaceae; genus JACCUC01. The sequence goes on along the minus strand of CADCVU010000120.1, from coordinate 5,483 downwards.
CGCGAGCGTCGCGTCGGCCACGAGGGCGAGGGCGCCCGTGTCGCAGCGCTTCGACCCCGTCTCGGCGGCGACGAAGGTGATCTCCGCGCCGGGCAGCCTGGCCAGGACCTCGTAAGGGCCGATCGCGTCGAGCGCCGTGACACCGTCGTAGAGCGCGATCGCGACCTGCACCGCCTCCTTTAGACCTCCACCACCACCGGAAGGATCATCGGCCGGCGCTTGAGCCGGTCGTAGACGAAGCGGGCCACGTCGTCGTGGAGATGGTCCTGCAGCAGGGAGATCTCGCGGATCTGCTCCTTGGCCGAGTTGGCCAGCGATCCGTCGACGGCCTCGCGGACCTCGTCGACGAGGCCGTCGACCGAGTCGAGGAAGGGCACGCCGCGGAAGATCACCTCGGGCGGGCTGACCGAGCGGCCGTCGTCGCCGGAGATCGTCGCCACGACGATGAAGATCCCGTCGGCCGAGAGCATGCGGCGGTCGCGCAGCGCGACGTCCTCGAGCGAGCCCACGTCGACCCCGTCGACGAAGATCACGCCGGACGGCTCGTCCCTGCCGAAGCGCGCGCCGCGGCGGTCGATCTCGAGCGGGCGGCCGTTGACGCCGCGGAAGACGCGCTCGGGCTCGATCCCCACCGCGTCGGCGAGCTGGCCGTGGAGCTGGAGGCGCCGGTAGTCGCCGTGCACGGGCATCACATACTGGGGCTCGAGCAGGTTCAGCATGAGCTTGACCTCCTCGGCGTAGCCGTGACCGGAGGCGTGGATCGGCGCGTCGCGGGCGGTGATCACGTCGGCTCCGAGCTGGTAGATGCGGTCGACGGTCTCGTTGACCGCGCGCTCGTTGCCGGGGATGGGGGTCGCCGAGAAGATCACCGTGTCGCCCGCGCGCAGGTCGACGTTCGGGTGGTCGGAGTGAGCCATCCGCCGCAGAGCCGAGAGCGGCTCGCCCTGGCTGCCGGTCGAGATGACCACGAGCTTGTGGTCGGGGAAGTCCTCGATCTCACGGACTCCGACGAGCATCCCCTCCGGGACCTCGATGTGGCCGAGGCGGCGGCCGATGTTAACGTACTTGCGCATCGAGCGACCGACGAGCGCGACCTTGCGCCCGAGCGCCTCGGCCGCGTCGACGACCTGCTGGACACGGTGGATGTTCGAGGCGAACGAGGTGACGATGATCCGTCCCCGGCAGCGGGCGAAGACCTGCTCGAGGTGCGGGCCGACGCTCGACTCCGAGAGCGACCACCCGGGGCGGTCGACGTTGGTCGAGTCCCCGCACAGCAACAGCACGCCGTCGCGACCGAGCTCGGCCAGCCGGGCGACGTCGGCGGGCACGCCGTCGACCGGGGTCTGGTCGAACTTGTAGTCGCCGGTCAGGACCGTGGTCCCGAGCTCGCACGTCAGCGCGGCGGCAAAGGCGTCGGGGATCGAGTGCGCCATCTTCACGAACTCGAGCGAGAACGGCCCGGCGTCGACGTCCTGCCCGGGCCTCAGCGGCTCGAGCGCCGATCCCGAGAGCTTGTGCTCGTCGAGCTTCGAGCGGACCATCTCCACGGTGAGCGGGCCCCCGTAGATGGCCGGCACGGTGTCGTCGCCGATCTCGCGCAACAGGTAGGGCAGCGCGCCGACGTGGTCCTCGTGGCCGTGGGTGAGGACGATCGCCTCTATGTCGGAGGCCCGCTCGCGCAGGTAGGCGAAGTCCGGCAGCACGAGGTCGATCCCGAGCTGGTCGGGGGTCGGGAACATGAGCCCGGCGTCGACGACGACGATCCGGCCCTCGTACTCGACGACGGTCATGTTCTTGCCGATCTCGCCGAGGCCGCCGAGCGGGAGCACGCGCAGGGACTCGCTCACGAAGCTCCTCTCGACTGGTGGAGGCGCCCGCGCGCGCCCTTTGGCGTGGCGCTCAAACCCTGCTCAGGAGGCCGTGGGTCTCGAGCGCAGCGCGGATCGAACCGACCTCGTCGTCGGAGGCGGGCACGAGCGGGAGGCGCGGGGACCCCATGTGGTGTCCGAGCAGGTCGAGCGCCGCCTTGACGGTTGCGGGCGCCGGCGCGACGGTGTTAAGGGCCCGCACGACCTGCTCGATCGAGTCTGCGATCTCCCCGCGGCGATCGGGCTCGTCGATCATCCGGCGCATCTCCTCGCCGACGAGGTGGGAGGCGACGAGGATGCCACCTGTCCCCCCCATCTCGAGCACCTCGGCGAGCATCTCGTCGTTGCCCGCGAGCAGGTCCATGCCCTCGATCGGATCGAGGTCGTCGGAGCGCGCCTGCTTGACCGCCTGGACGTTGGGGATCTCGGCGAGCTCGCGCAGGAGGTCGTTGGGCAGATCGATCACCGAGCGCGAGGGGATGTTGTAGACGATCACCGGCAGGTCGGTGGCCCCGGCGACCGCGCGGAAGTGGGCGAGCAGTCCGCGCCGGTTCGGCTTGTTGTAGTACGGCGTGACGACCAGTACCGCGTCGACCCCGACCGCGCTCGCACGCTCGGTGAGACGCACGGAGTGGGCCGTGTCGTTGGACCCGCTGCCGGCGATCACGGTTGCGCGGCCGCCCAGCTCCTCGACCGCGAGCGTCCATAAGCGGAGCTTCTCCTCGTCGTCGAGCGTCGGGGACTCGCCGGTGGTGCCCGCGAGCACGAGCCCGTCGGAGCCGTGGTCGACCAGATGGCGCATCAGGCCCACGGCCTCGTCCTCGGCCACCCGGCCCTGCTCGTCGAAGGGGGTGACCATCGCGGTGAGGATGCCTCCGAGGTCCATCGCGCGATTATTCCAGTCGGCCGGGCGTCACGCGGATCGTGCGCGGTCGCGAGCCGCGGCGCAAGTCCGCGCCCCCGGCCTCGAGCGGCTTGTCGGGGTCGTCATAATGGGCATAGAGCGATGACCCAGACCACCGACTACAGCCACCGCACCGCCGTCGAGAAGCTCGGGATCGAACCGGGCCACCGGGTCGAGGTCGCCGGCGACCTCGGCGTCGAGCTGCGCCGAGAGCTTCGCGACAGCCTCGGCCGCGGCTTCGTTCGCTCGGGCGAGCTCGACGCGGCGGTCGTCCTCGTCGAGTCGGTCGAGGACGCGCAGGAGGCCATGACGGCCTACCGCCCGCGCCTGCGCGACGCCGGGTTCCTGTGGCTGGTCACCTGGAAGCGCGGTCACGAGCGTTACCTCAATCAGCTGCAGCTCGTGGCGCCGGCGCGGCGGCTCGGCCTGATCGACAACAAGACCTGCTCGATCGACGAAGAGCGCTCGGGGATCCGGTTTGTGATCCCGCGGGCGCTGCGCGACGGCTCCAGAGGCGACCTAGAGGCCTGACCGACCGACTGCGGTCGGTGCCGCCTCGCCGGAAGGCCGTCGCTCTGCCTCAGCCGTCGAGCAGCTTCTCGAGGCCCACCGTCGGCGAGCGCTCGAGCGTCCCCACCCGCCGCACCGCGAGCAACACCCCGGGCATGAACGACTCACGGTCGATCGAGTCGTGGCGCAGGCTCAGCGTCTGCCCCGGACCGCCGAAGATGACCTCCTGGTGGGCGACCAGGCCGGGCAGGCGCACGGAGTGGATCGGCTCGTGGACGTGGCCGCCCGCGTCCGCGATCAGCTCGGCCGTACGCAGCGCCGTACCCGAGGGCGCGTCGAGCTTGCGGTCGTGGTGGAGCTCGACGATCTCGCACTCGGGCATGTGGGGTGCGATGCGCTTCGCCGTCTCCATCAGCAGCACGGCGCCGATGGCGAAGTTGGGCGCCACGAACAGATTGCCGTCGCCGACGCCCTCGAGCTCGGAGTAGTCCGCGCCCGTGGTTCCGCTCACGCAGTGGACCCCGGCCTCGACGCACATGCGGGCGTTGTGCAGGGCGGTGGCGGGCACGGTGAAGTCGACGACCACGTCGGCGTCGCCGAGCACGTTCTCCAGCGCGACGCCGAGCTCGGGATCGGCACGGCCCACCAGGTCCATGTCCTCGGCGGCCTCGACGGCGTCGCACACGGTCGCCCCCATGCGTCCGGCGGCCCCGGAGACCGCGACGTTGATGGTCACGCCGCAGCGAGCTGGGGGCTCAGCGGTGTGAGCGCCGCCCGAAAGGCGTCCTCGTCGGCCCCCACCCCGGCCGCCGAGAGCCGCTCGGGGGCGAACAGGTCGCGGGCCAGAGCGGTCAGGTCGTCGGCGGTGACCGCGTCGATGCGGGCCATGATCTCGTCGGGGCTCAGCACCGGCACGCCGGTGAGGATGGAGCTGCCGAGCCGGCTCATGCGCGCCGAGGTCGACTCGAGGGAGAGCGCCGTGCGGCCCTTGACGTTCTCGCGGGCGCGGTCGAGCTCGCTCTCGGGGATCGACTCGTCTTGGAGGCGGTGCAGCTCGGCGGCCACGACCTCCAGCGCCTCGGCGACGCGGTCAGGGCGCGTGCCGACGTAGAGCGCGACCTCGCCGGTGTCGGTGAACTGGCTGAAGTAGGAGAACACGCTGTAGGCGAGGCCCCGGCGCTCGCGAACCTCCTGGAAGAGCCGCGAGGACGACGACCCGCCGAGGACGGTGTCGAGCACGCGCAGGGCGAAGCGACGCTCGTCGCCGCGGGAGATGCCGGTCCCGCCGAGGCAGAGATGGACCTGCTCGGTCTCCTTGCGATGGAAGCGCAGCTCGGGCGCACGGGGGCCGAGCGCTCCGTTGGCGGCGGCGAGAGCCTCTCCGGGCGGCGGCCCTCCGCCGGCGAGTGCGCCCTCGACCAGCGTCACCACGTGGTCGTGGTGGAGGTTCCCGGCGGCCGCGACCACGAGCCGGTCGGGGTTGTAGCGGCGCCCGTGGTAGGCGGCCAGGTCGTCGACCGAGACCGACCCGACGACCTCGGGCGTGCCGATGATCGGGCGGCCGAGCGGGTGGTCGCCGAAGACCGCCCCGGCGAGCACGTCGTGGACCTTGTCCGAGGGCTCGTCCTCGTACATGGCGATCTCCTCGATCACCACCTGGCGCTCTGAGTCGATGTCGGCCCAGGCCGGACGGAGCACCATGTCGCCCATGACCTCGAGCGCTCGCTCGAGATGGCGGTCGAGGAAGCGCGCGTAGAGGGTCGTCGTCTCCTTGGAGGTGCCGGCGTTCATCTCCGCGCCCATGGCGTCGAAGATCTCGTCGATCTCGGTCGACCCGAACCGCCGCGTGCCCTTGAACAGCAGGTGCTCGATGAAGTGCGAGATCCCCTGCTGGGCGTCCGACTCGTCGCGCGATCCCACTCCCACGAAGATCCCGAGGGCGATCGAGCGCACCGAGGGCATGGCCTCGGTGACCACCCGAACGCCCGAGGGCAGCTCAGTGAGTACGTGACCGGTGTCGTTCACCGCTACTCAGAGGGATGCGAAAACCAAGCAGTCCCAGAACGCAGGGTCGAAGCTTTGGTGGGCCAAAGCAAGACCCGAGGACGCCGGAATGCGCCGGTTTGCAGCATCACTCCCGGCGGTCGCGGCGGTGGTCGCCGCCCCCGCCGCTACCTTCGCGCGACCGTCCGCCCCCGTTG
>CADCVU010000119.1 GCA_902806245.1 uncultured Solirubrobacterales bacterium | reverse complement strand
GCCCACGACCGCGCCCGGCCCCAGGCGGGCGCGCGGACCCACCGTCACGCCGTCGGCGAGCACCGCGTGCTCGATCACCGCCCCCGCGCCCACGGTGATCCCGCGGTGGAGGACCGAGCGCGCCACCCGCGCCCCGGGCTCGATCGTGCACCACTCGCCGAGCACCGAGAGCGGACCGACCTCGGCACCGTCGGTGGCGCATCCGGGAAGCACGAGCGAGCCGCTGTCGTCGCGGGGCGGCAGCGTGCTCTCGACGCTGCCGGTGAGGAGATCCTGGGTCGCCTCGAGGTAGCGCTCGGGCGTGCCGATGTCGATCCAGTAGCCCTCGAACGGATACCCGAACAGCCCCTCGGCGACCAGGGCCGGGAAGATCTCGCGCTCGAAGGAGACGGGCCGCCCCGGTGGGATCCGCTCGATCACCGAGCGCTCGATCACGTACGCCCCGGCGTTTACCCGGTTGGTCGGGGGAGGTGGGAGCGCCGAGTCACCGCCCACCTTCTCGAGGAAGGCCTCGACCTCGCCGCTCGCAGCGGTCGGCACGAGCCCGTAGCTCGAGGGATCGTCCACGGCCACGAGGGCGAGTGTCGCCGCCGCGCCCTTGAGCTCGTGGAACTCGATCTGAGCGCTCAGGTCGAAGTCGGTGAGCACGTCGCCGTTGAGGACGAGCAGGCGGTCGTCGAGCCCGCCCTCGTCGGCGGCCAGGCGCAGCGGGCCCGCCGTCCCGAGCGGCTCGGTCTCGTTGACGTAACGCAGCTTCATGCCGCGGTGGCTGCGGCCGAGCACCCGGGCCACCTCCTCGCCGAGGAAGCCGCACGACAGGATGGCCTCGTCGACGCCGTGGCGCTCGAGCCAGTCGAGCATGAAGGTCAGGAAGGGCCGTCCGGCCAGCGGCAGCGCCGGCTTGGGCGAGGTGAGGGTGAGCGGGCGCAGGCGGGTGCCCTGGCCGCCCGCGAGGATCAGGGCCTGCATGGAGGCGGGTCGTCGTCAGGCGGCCGAGGGGGCGCCGAGTGCCCCCTCGCGAGCGCCGAGCGCGGCGCGGGGTCGGCCGACGCCCTCGTAGGAGAACCCGGCCTCGGCCAGGGCGTGGGCGTCGAGGAAGTTGCGCCCGTCGACGACGACCGGACTGGCCATCCGCCCCAGCACCTCTCCGGCCCAGTCGAGCTCGCGGAACTCGGGCCATTCGGTGACGAGGACGGCGCCGTCCGCGCCGTCGAGCGCATCGAGGGCCGAGGCGGCCACGTGCGTGCCCGGCAGCAGCTCCTGGGCACGCTCGCCGGCGACCGGGTCGAAGGCGCGGACGTTCGCCCCCTCGCCCATCAAGCGCGCGGCGAGCACCAGGCTCGTGGCCTCGCGCACGTCGTCGGTGTGGGGCTTGAAGGCCACGCCGAGCAGCGCGATCTCGCGGCCGACCAGCGATCCGAGGTGCTTCTTGAGCTTGCCGATCGTGCGCCGCTTCTGGAGCTCGTTCACCTCGATGACCGCGGTCAGGAGCTGAAAGTGATAGCCGGAGTTGCCGGCCAGCTGCTTCAGCGCCGAGACGTCCTTGGGGAAGCACGAGCCGCCGTAGCCGATCCCGGGCTGGAGGAACTTCGGTCCGATGCGATCGTCGAGGCCCATGCCGCGTGCGACCTCGGCCACGTCGGCGCCGAGCTCCTCCGAGACGTTGGCGATCTCGTTGATGAAGGAGATCTTCGTGGCCAGAAAGGCGTTGGAGGCGAGCTTGATCATCTCCGCACTGGCCACGTCGGTTCGCACGATCGGGGCGCCCAGCGGCTCGTAGAGGGCGGCCACGCGATCGGCAAAGCCGCTCAGGCCCTCCTCGGCTCCGACTACGACGCGGTCGGGACGCATGAAGTCGTCGACCGCCGAGCCCTCCTTGAGGAACTCGGGGTTCGACACGTAGCCGAAGCCCTCGCGGCGGCGGGCGATGGCGCGGCCCGTGCCCACCGGCACCGTGCTCTTCATGATCAGCGCGTGCTCGTCCGAGTCGCCGATCTCGTCGACGACCCGCTCGACGCGGGAGAGGTCCGCGTCGCCGGAGTAGGTGGGCGGCGTGTCCACCGCACAGAACAGCAGCCGCGCGCGCTCGAGCACAGGCGCGAGCTCGGTGGTGAAGGTCAGCCGCTCGCGACCCCGCTCGATGAGCTCGGCCAGTCGCGGCTCGAAGATCGGGATCTCGCCACGTGCCAGCGACTCGACCTTCTCGGGGACGACGTCGCGGCAGTGGACCTCGTGCCCGAGCTCGGCGAAGCAGGCGGCCGTGACGAGACCGACCCAGCCGCAGCCGATCACCCCGATCGGCTCGCGATCGTTCCCGCTAGGCAGTGACGCGTCGGCGGCCATCGCGGCTGAGGCTACAGGGGCCGCGTCGACTCGGCGATGGCCAGCATCTGGCGCTCCGAGAGCGTCTGGAGCAGGGTGTTCGAGACCCAGTAGACGCCCAGCGGGGTACGCCAGGCCACGAGCCGCACGCGGTCGCCGTCCTTGTAGACCTCGAAGGTACGCCCGCCCCGGCGCTGCTGCTCGGCCGGGCCACTGAGGATCGGCGCGTCCTTCCAGGCCGTGCCCTGGACTCCGTAGTACTGACCGATCTCGTCGTCCTTGAGGGTCATCCGATAGCTCGAGTAGGGCCGTCCGCCCGGTGCGTTGATCGCGTAGACGCGCGGCTCGCCGAGGAAGAGCGACCCCGGTGCGCGCAGGGTCGGGTAGTAGACGGGGATGCGCGACCCGCGCATCCGCGCCGCCTCAGCCTGGACGCGCGCCTCGGCGCCGGCCTCCTCGAGCGGCACCGGTCGCGCGGTGCGCCGCGGGGACCGTCGTCCACGCCGGGGCCGGCGGTCCGAGCGGGCCTCCCCGCGCGGTCCCTTCGTCGCCTTGGAGCCGAGGAACTCATCGGTCAGCTTCTTGATCGCTGCCGAGCTAGCCGTCACGTAGCTCGCTCCGATCTCCCCCTTGAAGTGGACCTCTCCGACGGGCCGCCCCGCCGAGGAGGCGGCGAGCTTGACCAGGCGCACGACCTCGGCCCGAGAGCGGATGTCGGAGCTCGTGTAGCGGCCGAAGATCTCGATCAGGCGCCGGCGGTCGGAGATCAGGTCGCCGACCGAGACCTGCTGCTTGGCCTGACGCAGGAACTCCTGCTGGCGCGCGGCGCGCACGAGGTCGTTGTCCTCGTGGCGGTAGCGGACGTAGTCGAGCGCGTCCTCGCCGCATATGCGCTGGTAGCCCTGGGGCACGTCGATGGTCTCGTAGCTCGGCCCGTAGCCCGAGTTGTCGTTGAAGTAGCGTCGGTCGATGTCGACGTAGGCGCAGTCGATCGCGTTTAGACCGCGCTTGAAGCCGCGGAAGTC
>CADCVU010000118.1 GCA_902806245.1 uncultured Solirubrobacterales bacterium | reverse complement strand
TTCACGGGCGCCGACCTGTCGAACCTGGTCAACGAGGCGGCGCTGCTCGCCGCCCGTCAGGGCAAGCGCGAGATCGTCGAGAACCACCTCGAGGAGGGGATCATGCGCGTGATCGCCGGCCCCGAGAAGAAGACGCGCGTGATGAGCGAGAAGGAGCGGCGCATCACCGCCTTCCACGAGATGGGCCACGCGATCGTCGCCCACTTCCTCGAGCACACCGACCCGGTCCACAAGATCTCGGTCATCTCACGCGGCCAGGCCCTCGGGTACACGATCTCCCTCCCGACCGAGGACAAGTTCCTGACCACGCGCGCCGAGCTCAACGACACCATGGCCATGACCCTGGGCGGGCGTGCCGCAGAGGAGCTCGTGTTCAGCGAGGTGACCACGGGCGCGTCGAACGACCTCGAGAAGGTCACCGCGACCGCCAAGCAGATGGTCATGCGCTTCGGCATGTCCGACAAGCTCGGACCGCGGGTGTTCGGTCACGACCACGGCCAGCCCTTCCTGGGCCGCGAGTTCTCCTCCGAGCCCGACTACTCGGACGACATCGCCCGCGAGATCGACGGCGAGATCCGCCGCATCGTCGAGGACGCCCACACCTCCGCCCGCGACATCCTCGGTCAGCGCCGCCACCAGCTCGACCACGTCTCGGAGATCCTCCTACGCCGCGAGACCATCGAGCGCGAGCAGTTCATCGCCCTGCTCGACGGCAAGACCGAGGAGGACGTCTTCGGCCGCGACGAGCCGGTCGTGCCGCAGCCGGCGTTGCCCGCCGCCGGCGAGGAGGAGCGGGAGAAGCGCCAGCGCGAGGCGCCGCGGCCGTTGCCGCGGCCGGGGTTGGCCGCGGACTGAGGGCGGGCCCACCGATAGGTCTCCGACTCTTTCTCGCGCCGCGGGGTAGAACCGACCGAACCGCGAAGGAGGCAGCGTGCAGGGTTCCACGGTTACCTCAGCCGGCTCCCCCCGGCGTCCACGGCTGCATCAGCTCGCCGAGCGCGTCGGCGGCATCGAGGCCCTCGACGGTCCTGCCGAGGCCGTGGCCGCCAGGGTGCGCGGCAAGCTCGGCCCGGGGCCGGTCAAGGACGCGCTGAGCGGGTCCTGGCTCGGGCACGCGCTCCATCCTCTGCTCACCGACGTACCGATCGGCACCTGGACGAGCGCCACGCTGCTCGACGTCTTCGGAGGCCGGCGCGCGCGCCCGGCCGCCGAACGGCTGATCGGCATGGGGGTCCTCGCCGCTGTTCCGACGGCTGTGACCGGAACGAGCGACTGGGCCGACACCACGCTCGCGGACGCCTCGGTTCGCCGCATCGGCGCTGTCCACGCCGTGGCCAACACGGCCGCGCTCCTGCTCTACGGGAGTTCGCTGGCGGCGCGACGACGCGGTCGGCATCGCCGCGGCGTGACCCTCGGGCTGATGGGGCTGGGCGCCCTGGGCGCGGGCGGGCACCTCGGCGGGCATCTCTCCTACGACAAGGCCGTTGGCGTGAACCAGACGGCGTTCAGCGAGTTTCCCGAGGAGTGGACGCCGACCGTCGCGGAGGCGGATCTCCGCGAGGGAGAGGCCACTCGCGCGTCCGTCGGCGACGTCGACATCCTGCTGGCCCGCGACGGGGGCCGCATCTACGCTCTCGCCGACCGGTGCACCCACCGCGGCGGAAGCCTCGCCGACGGCAGCGTGGCCGACGGCTGCGTGACCTGCCCGCTGCACGGGAGCATCTTCCGTCTCGCCGACGGCGCCGTGGTTCGCGGTCCCGCCGGCGCACCCGAGCCGGCCTTCGACGTTCGAGTCGATGACGGCACCGTGCACGTCCGGGTCGGCGCGCAGTCGGCTTAGCGCGGCCGCGCCGAGCGGCGCCCTGTGGAACAGCTCAGGACATGAACGTCACGTAATGCTCGAGCGGCCAACGCTCGGGCGGGCGCTTCGTCTCGCGTGACGGACCCAGGTGGATGAGGCCGAGGACGCGTTCGTCGTCCTCGAGGCCCACCGCATCGCGCCCCGCCGGCGTGCGCAGGACTTCGGGCGTGCGCCAGTAGCCGGCGAACCCGCGCGCGTGGGCGCCGAGCAGTACGGCATAGACCGCGCAGGCGGCGGCGTGAAGGTCCTCCTCGTCCTGTACCCGGTCTCCGAGGAGGGTGGCGGAGGCGACCACCAGAGTGGGAGCGCGGGCCAGCTTGACGGCTGAATCGGGCCCGGCCGCCTCCTTGAGGCGGGCCAGCGTCTCAGACCCGAGTACCCGAAACCGCCATGGGTGAGTGAGGTTGTGATTGGGCGCCCAGCGGGCGAGCTCGAGCAGTCCCTCGAGATCGTCCCTCGAGAGAGGCTCGGACCCGTAGACCTTGTGGGTCCGGCGGGTACGGATCGCCTCCTCGAGCTCCACGCGGCGAAGGTAGCGCAGGTGGAAAGTCGCTCAAGGGCGCCGCGGTGCCGTCGGGCTCCCTCCTCTCGGTCGCCTCGGCTTCCGAGCCGGGGGCTCACCGCGTGGTGAGGTACGCGGGCGTGTCCTCCTCACTCGCGTGGAGCGTTTATCGCCGTCGCGGTGCGGGGACTCGGGGCGACGTGCCGCGGAATCCCCGTAACCGAGCTCTGCCGGAAGGTGAACGCCGATCGAAGGAGGAGGGCAGGTGAGGACATCGATCGCGCGCCAGAGCGTCGAGGAGCTGGGTGGGACCACAAGCGTGCTGGTGCGACAGCGCCGGGATCACGAGCGGTTGGACGAGCTGCTCCGGCGGGTGCGCACCACAGCCGGCACGGAGCAGGACGAGGCGCTCATGTGCGTCTGGCGGCTGGTGTTCCCACACGCCTTTGCGGAGGAGGCGGTGCTGTGGCCGGCGCTCCGCAGGGCGCTGCCCGACGGTGAGGAGCTGACGTTGCAGGTGGAGCGTGAGCATCAGGAGATCAACGAGACGGTCACGGCCATCGAGCGAAGCCGTCACGAGGATCCGGGACGTGCGGAGCTCATCGGGCGGGCGATCGCCCTGCTGGACGAAGACGTGCGCGACGAGGAGGACGAGCTGTTCCCGCGTCTGCAGGAGGCGCTCGGGCCCCGAGAGCTGCAGCGACTGGGTCGCTCGTGGGAGCTCGTCCGCCGCACCGCTCCCACGCGCCCGCACCCGGTGGTCGCCCGGCGGCCGCCGGGCAACGTGCTGGCCGCCCTGCCCCTGTCCGTTATCGACCGAACGCGCGATGTCCTCGACAGCACTGCACGCCGCAGTCCGTCGCCTGTGGCGTCCGTGGGCCGAGCTGGCAGCCGTCTGCTGGCCGCGGTGGCCGGGGTGGTCGAGCAAGTGCCGCCGCTGCGGCGCGGCGAAGACCCCAGCACCCATTCGGGGCGCACCGAGCACGAGCGCTGAACGGTGATGACGAGTACGGGGAAGGAGGGAGGCTCACCCCCGCCGAAGCGGATGGTGAGCGAGTGATGAGCCTGACCGACGCAGCGATCAAAGGAGCCGTGGCGGGACTGGCGGGAGCCGCGGTTATGACGGCCGGGGAGAAGCTCGAGCAGAGGTTCACCCGGCGTCCGAATTCGTACGTGCCGGGGCGCACCCTCGCCAACCTTCTCGGGCTCTCTCGCCCGGACGAGGATCGGCTCGCTCGCAACATGACCATGCACTACGCGGCCGGCGCCATGCTCGGGACCCTGCGCGGAGTGATGGCAGCCGCCAATCTGAGGGGGCCGCTCGCGTCGCTGATGCACACGCCCGTCCGGCTGAGCACCGACCAGATCCTCGAGAACCTCACGGGCGTCGGTGCGCCTCCCTGGACCTGGCCGCGCGACGAGCTCCTGATCGATGTGATTCACAAGGGCGTCTACAGCTTCGCCACCGGCGCGATCACGGACGCGACCATCTCGCCCCTGCCGACGAGCTCCGCCGCGCGCGCCTTTCCCGCTCGACGACTCAAGGGCTTCGCCTGAGCGCCCGGCCTGATCGTCGCCGGCTTGGAGCAAACCTCGCCACCGCCGCAGACCGCTGCGCTAGCCGGACTGCCGTCCCGACGCCTGACCACTCACGCCGATCGGGTTTTCGATCACACTTCAGCACGTGGCACCGCTCCGACCGGGAGACACGACCGCAGCGATCGAGTCGCGCGACCGGCGCCGGCTAACACTCGAGGTCCGCATGCGCCGCCTGCTCCGCCGCCGGCCCGGGCCGGCGGCGCGAAGAGCTGACCGGGGCGGGGCCGCGTGAGCGTGGCGCGCCGGCGAATCGGGTGGGCGTTCGCGGCGGTCGTCATCGTTCTCGGCCTCGCGTATCCCTATGTCGGCCCCCGTCTGGTGGTCGCGTTGACGCGCGCCGCGGATGGCTGCTCGGGCGCGCTCGCCGTCCCGACCGAGTCGAACGAGCGAGCGACCGAGTGGGCGACCTTGTGCCTCCTGAACGCCAGGCGGGCCGAAGCCGGCCTCGGCCGCTCAGGTCGTCGGGCACCCTCGTGCGGGCGGCTCGTCGGACTCCGAGGACATGGGCGAGCGCGGCTTCTTCGCGCACGACACCCCGGACGGAGTCGAGCCCGCCGAGCGGATCGTCGCGGCCGGCTACCCGCGCACCGGCGTGAGCGTGGGCGAGAACCTCGCCTGGGGCGAGGAGAACGCGGGAACCCCGGAGGAGATCGTCGAGGGCTGGATGGACAGCTCGGGCCACCGCGCGAACATCCTCCGCCCCGAGTTCCAAGAGATCGGCGTCGGGCTGGCCTACGAGCCGCCCCAGCCGGTGTCGGGCCGGGTGGCGGTGTACACGACGAACTTCGGCGGGCGACTGGCCGCCCGCTCCGCTCGGGCTCGCCCATGACCGTCCCTGAGCCGATCGTCATGGGCGTCGTCAACGTCACGCCCGACTCGTTCTCGGACGCCGGGCGCCACCTCGACCACGACGCCGCGGTCGAGCACGGCCGCCGGCTCGTGGGCGACGGCGCGACGATCGTCGACGTCGGCGGGGAGTCGACGCGGCCGGGGGCCGAGCCGGTCTCGGTCGAGGAGGAGCTCGAGCGCACGATCCCCGTGGTCGAGCGCCTCGCCGCCGGGCGCGACACCGGTCCCGCGGGAGTGCGGGTCTCGATCGATACCACCAAGGCCGACGTGGCCGCCGCCGCCCTGGCCGCGGGGGCGCGCATCGTCAACGACGTCTCGGCCCTTCGCTTCGCGCCCGAGATCGCCGGGCTCGTGGCCGGCGCCGGCGCGACCTGCGTCCTCATGCACATGCGCGGCGACCCGCAGACCATGCAGGACGACCCGCGCTACGACGACGTCGTCTCCGAGGTCAAGCGCGACCTCGAGGAGCGACTCGCGTTTGCCGTCGGCGAGGGGGTCCCGGAGGAGCACGTCTGGCTCGACCCGGGCATCGGGTTCGGTAAGACGGTCGAGCACAACCTCGAGCTCCTCTCCCGCCTCGACGAGCTGGTGGCCGTCGGGCGTCCGCTGGTCCTCGGGACCTCGCGCAAGAGCCTGCTCGGCCGGCTCACGGGCCGCCGGGCCGACTCGCGGCTGCCCGGCACGATCGCCACCAACGTGCTCGCCCTCGCCGCCGGCGCGCAGGTCTTCCGCGTGCACGACGTGGCCGAGGTCGCGGACGCGCTCACGGTCGCCCGAGCGGTGCTGAGCGGCCAGGCGCCGGCCGGCGGCGGCTGACCTCGTCGCGCCGTCCCCGACGGCGGCCGAGACGCGCTTGGTAGGTTCGCCCGGTGACCGACCGCCCCGGCGACGAGCCCGAGCCCGACGAGGACCCCGACGACTTCGACGAGGACCTCGGCGTCGAGCCGATCGTCACGGTCGACATCTCCGGCCTGTCGATCTACACCCACCACGGCGTCGGCGACGCCGAGCGCGAGGTCGGCCAGCGGCTGGTGTTCGACATCTCCTTTGAGCTCGACCGCTGCGACGCCACCGTTACCGACCGCGTCGAGGACACGATCGACTACGGCGACGTCTGCCAGCAGGTCGCGCTCGCGGCGCAGGAGCGCTCGTACCGCACGCTCGAGCGCCTTTGCACGCGCGTCGCCGACCGCATGATGGAGCGCTACGGCGTCGATCAGGTCTCGGTGCGCGCGGCCAAGCCCGAGCCGCCGATCGCCCTGCCCGTCGACGAGGTCGCCGTCGCGGTCCACCGGGAGCGCGCGGACTGAGCCCGAAGCCGCGCCGCGGCTTCCTCGGCCTCGGCTCGAACGAGGGCGAGCGCCTCGAGAACCTGCGTGCCGCCCGCGAGCTTCTGCACCGCCCCGGCGCGCCCGGCGGCCTGAGCGTCCTGCAGGCCTCGTCGGCCTACGAGACCGAGCCCCAGGCCGGGGCGGCGGGCCAGCGCGAGTTCGTCAACGCCTGCCTGGAGATCGAGACCGCGCTCGAGCCCGAGGCCCTGCTCGAGCTCGCCAAGGAGGTCGAGCGAGCGCTCGGACGCGAGCCCGGCGGCGCCCGTCACGCCCCGCGCCCCATCGATGTCGACCTGCTCCTGCTCGGTGAGCTCGAGCTCCGCTCCGAGCGGCTGACCCTGCCGCACCCCGACGTCACGCAGAGGCGGTTCGTGCTCGTCCCCCTGCTCGAGCTCGATCCCTCCCTCGCGCTTCCGGACGGCACCTCGCTGTCCGCCGCCCTCGCCGCGCTCGAGGGTCAGTGGGTCGAGCGCATCGGCGCGCTCTGAGGCGCGGCCGCGCAGGGATAATCAACTCCATGCTGCTCGCCATCGACGTCGGCAACACCCAGACCCACGTCGGGACCTTCCACGGGACCGACCTCGTCGAGCACTGGCGCTTCGCCACCGTGCGCGAGGCGACGGCCGACGAGATCGCCTCGCTGCTGGCCGGCCTGCTCGAGCTGCGCGGCCTCTCGCTCGCGGACCTCGACGGGGCGATCGTCTCCTCGGTCGTCCCCCAGCTCACCCACGAGTACGAGCAGCTCTCCGAGCGCTACCTGCGCGGAGCGCTGCTCCTGGTCGGACCCGAGGTCCGCACCGGCATGCCGATCCGCATCGACAACCCGCGCGAGCTCGGCACCGACCGGCTCGTCAATGCGATCGCCGCCTACGAGCGCTACGCCAGCGCCTGCATCGTCGTCGACTTCGGTACCGCGACCAACTACGACGCGGTCTCCGCCGACGGCGAGTACCTCGGCGGAGTGTTCGCCCCCGGCATCGAGATCTCCATGGAGGCGCTGTCGGAGCGTGCGGCCAAGCTGCCCAGGGTCGACTTCGAGGCCCCGGCCGAGACCATCGGGCGCTCGACGCTGACCGCGATGCAGTCCGGCCTCATCTACGGCACCGCCGGCCAGGTCGACGGCATGGTCGCGCGCATGCGCGAGGAGCTGGGCGTCGAGGCCGCGGCCATCGCCACGGGCGGGTTGGCCGGCGGCATCGTCCCGTTCTGCGCCGAGATCTCCGAGATCGACGACGAGCTCACGCTCACCGGCCTGAGGCTGATTCACGAGCGCAACTCGGCGAGCGCGGGATAGGTCGCAGCCGGCTGGCTAACTTGAGGGGCCGGATGCCCTCGCTCACCGACCCCTTCCGGATCGCCGGACGCACCTTCGAGAACCGGCTCGTGCTCGCGCCGCTGGCCGGCATCGGTAACTGGTTCGTGCGCCTGCAGGCTCGCCGCTACGGCGCGGGCCTCGCCGTCTCGGAGATGGTCTCGAGCTTCGGGCTGAAGTACGGCGACGAGCGCACACGGCGCGAGTTCCTGCGCATCCACCCCGACGAGCACCCGGTGTCGATCCAGCTCTTCGGCCACGACGCCGAGGCCATGCGCGTCGCGGGCTCGAAGGTGGCCGAGGCCGGCGCCGACCTGATCGACATCAACATGGGCTGCCCGGTGCGCAAGGTCGTCAAGACCGGCGCCGGGGCCTCCCTGCTCGAGGAGCCCGACAACGCGGTGGCGATCGCGCGCGCGGCCATCGAGGGAAGCGGCCTGCCGGTGACGGTGAAGCTGCGCTCGGGCCAGCGCCCGGGCGAGCGCACCGGCGTCGAGCTCGCGCACCGGCTCGTGGAGGCCGGAGTGGCCGCCATCTCCTTCCACCCCCGTCACGCCTCGCAGCAGCACAAGGGAGCGCCCGACCTCGCGCTGGCCGCCGAGCTCGTGGCCGAGCTCGAGGCGCCGGTCATCCTCTCGGGCGGTCTGTCCTCCGACGAGCGCGCGGTCGCGGCCTTCGAGCGCACCGGCGCCGCCGCGGTCATGCTCGCCCGCGGCTCGTTCGGCAACCCGTGGCGCTTCGCCCGCCTGCTCGGTCGCTACGAGGGCGAGCCGTCCGCCACGGAGGTCGCTCGCGAGCTCGAATGGGTGATCGATCGCGGCGAGGAGCACCTGGGGGTGGAGCGCGCGGGTCGCTACCTGCGCAAGTTCTACCCCTGGTACGCGGACACGCTCGGGCTCACCAAGGCCGAGCGCCGCGAGCTCGTCGAGGCGCCGACGACGAGCGACGCCCGGCGGGCGCTCGAGGCCCTCGCCGTGCCGCTCGCGGCCTGAATTCGACCCCCGAATCGGCCCTTGAGCCGATGCTAGACTCGCGCGTCGTTTCGGCTGCGCGATCGGCTTCGAGACCAGGGAGCACCGCGCCGACAGGGAGCCTCTCCGCATGCCCAAGGACCTCATCCTCACCCCTCACGGGCTCGAAGAGCTCAAGGCCAAGATCGAGCATCTCTCGACCACGCGCCGGCGCGAGGTCGCCGACCGCATCCGCGACGCGCGGGAGTTCGGCGACATCTCCGAGAACTCGGAGTACGACGACGCGAAGAACGAGCAGGCCATGCTCGAGCGCCAGATCGCCGATCTCGAGGAGAAGGTTCGCTCGGCCTCGGTGATCGACGAGGAGCACGTCCCCACCGACGTCGTGGCCGTGGGCTCCTCGGTGCACGTCAAGGATCAGAAGACCGACAAGTCGCAGCGGTACAAGATCGTCGGTCCGCCCGAGGCCGACCCCACCGCCGGTCTGCTCTCCAACGAGTCGCCGGTGGGCAAGGCGCTGATCGGGCACCGCCGCAACGACGTGGTCTCCGTGCCGGTCCCGCGCGGTCCGGCGCGTGAGCTCAAGATCACCAAGATCGAAGCGGGTTAGGCCGCCCGCCCGCTGCGCGAGCGGGGACGGCGTCGCGGCCGCCGCTCCGGCCTAAGCCCGAATAGCCTCCGCCCCGTGGAAGACGATCGCCGCGCCAAGCTCGACCGCCTGCGCGCCGACGGGATCGATCCCTTTCCGCCGGACTTCGACGGTGTCGTGCCGATCGCGTCGGTCCACTCCGCGCACGCCGGACTCGAGACGGGCGAGGAGACCGACGCGACCTACCGCCTCGCCGGCCGCCTCGCCGCCCGTCGCGGCCACGGCAAGGCCGCCTTCCTCGACCTCGTCGACCGCTCGGGCCGGATCCAGCTCCACGCCCGCCTCGACGTGCTCGGCGAGGAGGCCTTCCCGCGCCTCACCTCCCTCGATCTAGGCGACCTGATCGGCGTCGACGGAACGGCCTTCAAGAGCCGTCGCGGCGAGCTCTCGCTACGCCTCGACGGCTGGACGCTGCTGGCCAAGTCGCTGCTCGCCCCACCCGAGAAGTTCCACGGCCTCGAGGACACCGAGACCCGCTACCGCCGGCGCGAGCTCGACCTGATCGCCAACGAGGAGACGCGCGAGCTCTTCGTCCTGCGCTCGCGCGTGATCGCAGCGATCCGCCGCTACCTCGACGAGCAGGGATTCCTCGAGGTCGAGACCCCGGTCCTCCAGCCGCTCTACGGCGGTGCGGCGGCGCGGCCGTTCACCACCCACCACAACCAGCTCGACCGCGACCTCTACCTGCGCATCGCCACCGAGCTCTACCTGAAGCGGCTGGTCGTCGGGGGGCTCGAGCGCGTCTACGAGCTCGGCAAGAACTTCCGCAACGAGGGCGTCTCGCACAAGCACAACCCCGAGTTCACCATGCTCGAGTGGTACGAGGCCTACGCCGACTACGAGGACGCGGCGACGCGGCTCGAGGCGCTGGTCGCCTACGTGGCGGACGAGGTCGGGCATGCAGGGGAGATCGACTTCACGCCGCCCTGGCGGCGCGTGACGCTGCACGCGGCGATCGAGGAGCGGACCGGCGTCGACATCCTCACCGCCCG
>CADCVU010000117.1 GCA_902806245.1 uncultured Solirubrobacterales bacterium | reverse complement strand
GCCATGACCGTGGCCATGCTCTCGCTCGCCGGGCTCCCGGGGACCGTCGGGCTGTGGGGCAAGTTCTTCCTGATCCGCGCAGGCTTCGACGGCGGCTACGGCGTGCTCGGCGTCGCCATCGTCGTCGGCTCGATCATCTCGCTCGTGTACTACCTGCGGGTGATCGCGGCGATGTGGTTCGGACCGCTCGAGATCCGCCTGCCGGGACCGGTGGCGCGGCACGTCCGGCCGGTGGGGGGCTGGTCGCCCGAGGCCGACGCCAGGTCCCAGCCGGCGGTCACCGGCGTGGCGCTCGTGTGCGCCGCGGCGACGGTGTTCTTCGGGATCATCCCGGCGCCCTTGTTCGAGCTCGCGCGGAGCGTGGGGACGGCGCTCGGGCTGTCCTGAGCAGGCCGCCGCGGCGGCCGTGGCACGCTCCGGCGTCGCTAGCCTCCCGACGATGAGTGAACCTTCTCTAGCCGTCGAGGCGACGAGCTTCGAGCGTCCGCGCCTGCGCGGCGTCTCCCATCAGTGGGCGTTCTTCGTCTCGGTGGTGCTCGGCGCGCTGCTCGTGATCTTCGCGCCGGCCGGAGAGGCGCGCGTGGCCACCACGATCTATGCACTCGCAGTCTGCGGCCTGTTCGGCGTCAGCGGGCTCTACCACCGCCACGACTGGGCTCCCGCGGCGAGGCGCTGGATGAAGCGGCTCGACCACTCGATGATCTTCGTCCTGATCGCCGGGACCTACACCCCTTTCGGGATGCTCGTGCTCGAGGGGACGCTCGCCGTGGTCGTCCTGTGCATCGTCTGGGGCGGGGCACTGGCCGGGGTGATCATGAAGCTGGTGTGGATCGACGCTCCCAGGTGGCTCGTGGCGGTGGCCTACGTGGCGCTCGGCTGGGGGGCCATCGCCACCATGCCGCAGCTCGGCTCGCGACTCGGGCTCGGCGCTCTCGTCCTCCTGATCGGCGGGGGCGCGGCCTACACCGCCGGAGCGGTGATCTACGCGCTCGGGCGCCCCGACCCCGCCCCCAGGGTCTTCGGCTACCACGAGATCTTCCACGTGCTGGTGATCGCCGCCGCGGCGGCCCACTTCGCCGCCATCGCCTTCTTCCTCCTACCGAGCGCCTGAGCCCGATGGCGCCGGACTGGGTCGACCGCGGGCTCTTCCCGTTCGAGAGCCGCTTCGTCGAGCTGAACGGCGCACGGGTGCACTACGTCGACGAGGGCTCGGGCCCGACGCTGTTGATGCTGCACGGCAATCCGACCTGGTCGTTCCTCTACCGCCACATGATCGCCGCGCTGCGCGATCGCTTCCGCTGCCTCGCCCTCGACTACCCGGGCTTCGGGCTCTCGAGCGCCGCGCCGGGCTACGGGTTCACGGCCGCCGAGCACTCGGAGACCGTGGCGCGGTTCGTATCGGAGCTCGACCTGACCGACTGGACGCCGGTGGTCCAGGACTGGGGCGGGCCGATCGGCCTCGGCGCGGCGGCGCGCGAGCCCGAGCGGGTGGCCGCGCTGGGACTCCTCAACACCTGGGCCTGGCCGCTGCAGGGCTACCGCGACGCCGAGCGCTTCTCGAAGCTGATGGGAGGCCCGGTGGGGCAGTTCGCCATCTACCGGCTGAACGGCTTCGTGAACCTGGTTATCCCGACTGCGATAAAGCGCGGCCGTCTGTCTCGCTCGGTCATGGACCACTACCGCCGCCCCTTCCCGACCGTCGCGAGCCGCGAGCCCGTGGCCGTCTTCCCGCGCGAGCTGCTCGCCGCTCAGCCCTTCCTCCACAGCGTCGAGAAGGGGCTCGAGCGTTTCCGAGATCGGCCGGCGCTGTTGTGCTTCAGCGACGGCGATCCCGTGTTCGGCGAGCGAGAGCGCGAGCGCTTCGCGCAAACGCTGCCGCAGCACCACAGCGTGACGATCCGCAACGCCGGTCACTACCTCCAGGAGGACGCGCCGCGAGAGATCGCCGAGGCGATCGCCGGGTGGCATCCGTCGGTGGCGGCTCCCGCGGGCTGACGTCGGCTACGGTGCCCGTCGCATGCTCGCCGCCGCCGCCACGTCCATCTCCGCCGAGGACCCGCTCTCCGGGCTCGAGCTCGGCGAGCGCCCCGATCCGCAGGTGCCCGAGGGCTGGGAGGTCGTGCGCGTGCGCGCCGCCTCGCTCAACCACCACGACCTGTGGAACCTCCGCGGGGTGGGCATCGATCCCGACCGTCTGCCGATCGTCCTCGGCTGCGACGCCGCCGGCGTGACCGAGGACGGCCGCGAGGTCGTCGTCCACGCGGTGATCTCGACCCCCGCCGCCGCCGACGACGAGACGCTCGCCGACGACTTCTCGATCCTGTCCGAGCGCTACGACGGCACCCACGCCGAGCTCGTGGCCGTGCCCTCGAGCAACCTGATCGACAAGCCGGCGGATCTCTCCTTCGCCGAGGCGGCGTGCCTGCCCACCGCCTACCTGACCACCTACCGGATGCTGTTCACGAAGGGCGGTCTGCGCCCCGGGCAGACCGTGCTCGTCCAGGGCGCGGGCGGCGGGGTCGCCACGGCGGCCATCCTGCTCGGTCGAGCCGCCGGCCTGCGCGTGTGGGTCACCAGTCGCGATCCCGGCAAGGGCGAGCGCGCCGTCGAGCTCGGCGCTCACGCCGCGTTCGAGAGCGGCGAGCGACTGCCCGAGCGCGTCGACTGCGTGCTCGAGACCGTCGGCGAGGCGACCTGGAAGCATTCGCTGCGCTCGCTCGTGCCCGGCGGAGCGATCGTGGTGGCCGGCGCCACGAGCGGGTTCAACCCGCCCGCCGACCTGGCGCGCGTGTTCTACCGCCAGACGCGGATCCTCGGCTCGACCATGGGCACCCGCCACGAGCTCGCCGACCTCGTGCGCATGCTCGCGGCCACGGGCGTACGGCCGCTGGTCGACGCCGAGCTCCCCCTGAGCGACGCACGCGAGGCCTACGCCCGGCTGGGCGAGGGTGAGACCTTCGGCAAGCTCGTGCTCACCATGGCGGACCCGGGTTGAAGCGACTGCTCCTCCTGACGGGCCTGTGCCTCCTGCTCGCGACAGGTGGTGACCTGGCCGCGCCGGCCGCCGCGGAACCTCCCAAGCTGCGCTCGCTCGGCGGAGGCGCGTGGTGCTGGTTCGGCGACCCGCGCGGCGTCCACCACCGGGGTGCCTCCAACCGCACCTACCTCGGCTGGATCGACCGAGAGGGCGACGTCAAGGTCGCGAGCTACGACCACGCCACCCGCTGGCGTACGACCGCGGTCGTACGCTGGGGCCTCGAGATCGACGACCACGACAACCCCTCGCTGCACGTCCTTCCCGGCGGCAAGGTGATGGTCTTCTACTCGCGCCACGGCGGAAAGCGGATGTACTACCGGGTCTCGCGCCGTCCGGAGGACGTCACCGCGTGGGGGCCCGAGCGCACGATCCCGACGAACAACCCGGGCGGGCGGGGCTACACGTACCCGAACCCGGTCACGCTGAGCGCCGAGCGGAACCCCCTCTGGCTGTTCTGGCGCGGCGGCAACTACCAGCCGACCTTCTCGACCTCAGGCGACCGGGGCGAGACGTGGTCGAAGGCGCGGACGCTGATCGAGCACGCCGGTCAGCGCCCCTACGTCAAGTACGCCTCGAACGGGCGCGACAAGGTCCACTTCGCCTTCACCCAGTCCCATCCGGAGCGGCTGAACACCAACATCTACTACGCGCGCTACGCCCGAGGCGCGCTGCGCCGAGCGGACGGGACACGCGTCAGATCGCTGGCGAAGTTACCGCTCGCGCCGCGCGAGGCCGACAAGGTCTACGACACGAGACGGCGGTCCTGGGTCCACGACATCGCGCTCGATGCCAAGGGGCGGCCGATCATCGTCTTCGCCTCCTTCGCCTCGCGGACCGAGCACTACTACCACTACGCGCGCTGGACCGGCACGCGCTGGGTCCAGCACGAGATGGTCGCGGCGGGCGGCTCGTTCGCCGACCACGGGGAGGAGCCGTACTACTCGGGCGGCATAACGCTCGACCACGAGAACCCGTCGGTCGTGCACCTCTCCCGCGAGGTCGCGGGGGCGCACGAGATCGAGACCTGGCGCACGCCGGACGGCGGCGCGACCTGGACGCAGCAGGCGGTGACCTCGGAGTCGGGCGTCGAGAACGTGCGGCCGGTCGCCCCGCGCGGGCTCAGCTCCTTCGACGACGACATGTCGCTGGTCTGGATGCGCGGGGACTACGAGCACTGGCTGAGCTACCGGACCAACATCACGACGCGGCTGCTCAACGGCGGCAACATCCCGCCGACCGCCGAGGCGAGCCTGTCGCGGCGCAGCGGCACGGCGCCCCTGCGCGTGAACTTCGACGGACGGCGCTCGCGCGACGCGGACGGCTCGATCGCGCGCTGGGGATGGAGCTTCGGAGACGGCTATCGGGGCAGCGGCCCCACGCCCTCGCACAGCTACCGGTCGCCCGGCCGCTACTTCGTCAAGCTCACCGTGACCGACGAGGACGGGGACCGCGACGCCTTTGTCACCGAGGTCGTAGCGACCGGCTAGCGCACGAAGCGGATGGTGAGCGGATAGCGGAAGAGCTCGCCCTTCGAGGCCTTGACGGCCGCGAGGATCACCAGCACCACCCAGGCCGCCGTCGCGGCGAGGAAGGCGGGCACCAGCAGGAACAGCCCGAAGCCGAGGGTGACGACCGTGAAGACGAACCCGCCGACGGCGAGCGCGACCAGGTAGAGCAGCGCCGACAGGTTGAAGTTGAGCGCCTCCTTGCCCTGAGCGTCGACGAACGGATGCGAGCCGCGCTTGGCGAGCCAGACCACCAGCGGCCCGAGCGGGCTGGGCACCCCGATCAATCCGAGAAGCGCGGAGAGGTGAGCCCAGACGACGATGTCGCGCGCCTGAGCCGGCGAGGCGGCGGCCACCGCGCTGTCCGGCGCGGGCGGCGGCGCCATCCCGTGATCCGGCTCCTGCCCCGGAGCCGGAGCCGGAGCGCCGCACACAGGGCAGCCCGCGCCCGCGGCGAGGGCCACGCCGGCGCCGCACGCCGGACAACTCGCAAAGGCGGTGGTCTGCTCTCCGGCCGCTTCGATGTCGTCAGCCTACCGCTACGTCGAGCACGCTCTTCGCAGGAAAAACGGATCGCTCCGAGGGCTGCGCGCCTGCCGGCCGGGTCCGCGTCCGGCACTATCTCACCCGCCGTCCGAACCGAAGGCAAGAATCGTG
Organism: uncultured Solirubrobacterales bacterium; assembly: GCA_902806245.1. Classification (GTDB taxonomy): domain Bacteria; phylum Actinomycetota; class Thermoleophilia; order Solirubrobacterales; family Thermoleophilaceae; genus JACCUC01. The sequence continues at coordinate 7,262 of CADCVU010000117.1, read as the reverse complement.
CTCCCCGATCGACACCTGAGATCCGATGACCACCACTCCGCCCGTAGGCGAGAGCGCGCGCATGCGTGAGACCTCGCCGACCGTCTTCCTCCTGGCCCGTCCTGCCGTCGACCTGGACCAGATGCGCGCCTACCTCGAGGACGTGGGCGGCGACTCGTGGCTCGATCGACGCACCGCCTCCGAGGAGGCCGTCAACGCCGGCGAGCTGCTCGTCGAGTTCGGCGGCCGAGCGTGCTACCGCAGTTGGGAGCCCGGTCTGAACCCGAACGTCCGACGCACGCGGACCGACCAGGGCGAGTACTTCGAGAACATCCTCCGCAGCGCTCACGGCAGCGTGCTCGAGCATGCGAACTACTCGTTCGCCCTGCGCAACGTGAGCCGCGTGGCCACCCACGAGATCGTCCGCCACCGCGCCGGCGCGGCCTACAGCCAGGAGAGCCTGCGCTACGTGCGGCTGACCGACATCGGCTTTCGCGTCCCGCCGGTGCTCGAGCCGCTGCGCAACCAGGTCGTCGAGCTCGTGGAGCGGCTGGAGGAGTTTCAGCTCGAGGCGGCCGAGGCGCTCGACCTCGACGACGACGCCATCCCCTTCGCGGTCAAGAAGGAGGTGACCTCGGCCCTGCGCCGTCTGGCCCCGATCGGGCTGAGCACCGACATCATCGTGACCATGAACGTCCGCACCCTGCGACACGTCATCGAGATGCGCACGGCTCCGGGCGCCGAGGAGGAGCTGCGCCTGATCTTCGGTCGGCTGGCGGAGCTGATGCAGCGCGAGGCGCCGGGCCTGTTCCAGGACTTCGAGCGCCGTGAGGACGGGTCCTGGGTACCGGAGTACCGCAAGGTCTGACCCTCCGCAAGCCGCCTCGCTCGGGCCCTCAACACGGCACCCGGGGAGCGTCCCGACCGGGACGGCAAGCCCAATCGACGAACCGAAACTCTGCCCGCAGACGAGTTTTATGAGGGGCGACACCCGACGAAAGGAGTCGCCCCTCATGACAAAGGGTACTCGCTTCATCGCAGCGCTGATGAGCCTTGCCGTGCTCGGTCTCGTCACCGCCGCCGTCGCCCTCGCGGCGACCATCACCGGCACCAACGACCCGGATGTCCTCACCGGCACCCCCGAGGCCGACCAGATCACCGCGCGCGGCGGAGCCGACCGCGTCAAGGCCCTCGCCGGTGACGACCAGGTCTCCGCCGGCACGGGCAGCGACCGCGTCCAGGCCGGCGCGGGCAACGACAGGGTCTTCGGCGAGAGCGGTGCGGACCGCCTCTTCGGCGGGGGCGGCAACGACGCCCTGCGCGGTCAGCGCGGCGGCGATCTGATCGTCGGCCACGACGGCGACGACCTCCTCGTCGGCGACAAGCCGAACGCGGGCGACCTCCAGAGCCGGGATCGCGTCTTCGGCGGTCGCGGCAGCGACCGCGTCATCGGCGGCGACGGCTTCGATCGCCTCCACGGTGGCGCCGACAACGACCGCATCAACGGCAACCGCGGCCGTGACCTCATCTCGGGCGGCGCCGGAGACGACGTCTCCCACGGCAACCGGGGCAACGACGTGGTCTTCGCCAACCGCGGCGTAGACGAGTCGTTCGGCGGCTCGGGCGACGACCAGCTGCGGGCGCTCGCCCGTGCTGACGTGAGCGGCCCCGGCGACGTCGCCGGCGACACGCTGCACGGCGAGGAGGGCGACGACGACCTCGGCACCCGCGACGGCGAGGTTGACAAGGTCGACTGCGGTGCCGGCAACGACATCGCGCGACTCGACCAGGTCGACGTGATCACGGATGCGACCCCGGCGAACCCGAACGGCTCGTGCGAGAAGGTCGTCCGCGCCGATCCCCAGCCGCGCGACGATGCAGCCGAGAACGGGACCGAGAACCCGGCGGAGGACTCCGCTCAGGCGTAGGCGAACGTCCACCGCACTGCCCTCGCGGGGGCGGTGCCCGGACCAGGCAGTCGACCGGGGTCGCCCACGCGGGCGGCCCCGTCGTCGTTGGAGGGGCCTTCGATAGCGTGGCGTCCCGTGGCGAACCGCGAGCTCCCCACCGGCCGGCGGATCGCCCCGTCGATCCTCGCCGCCGACTACGCGCGGCTCGGCGACGCCCTCGGGGAGGTCCTCGACGCCGGCGCGCGAGTCCTCCACGTCGACGTCATGGACGGCCACTTCGTCCCGCCGATCACGATCGGCCCGCTGATCGTCGCGGCCATCCGCGAGCTCGCCGACTCGGCCGGCGCCGTGCTCGACGTTCACCTGATGGTCGAACGCCCGGAGCGCCAGATCGCCGACTTCGCTCGCGCTGGGGCCGACGTCATCACCGTGCACTGCGAGGCCACCGCGCACGTCCACCGCGTGATCGAGTCGATCCGAGAGGCCGGCGCCCTGGCCGGTGTGGCGCTCAACCCGGGGACACCGGTGGAGGCGCTCGCCGAGGTGGCGGCCGACGTCGACCTGGCGCTGTGCATGAGCGTCAACCCGGGCTGGGGCGGCCAGACCTTCATCCCCTTCTCGCTCGACAAGATCGCTCGGCTGCGCACGCTCCTCCCCTACGAGACACCACTCGAGGTCGACGGCGGCGTCGACCCCCGCACCGTCGTCGCCTGCGCCGAGGCCGGCGCCAAGCTGTTCGTTGCCGGCTCGGCGGTGTTCGGCACGGCGGACCCGGCCGCGGCCTACCGTGAGCTGGCCGAGCTGGCCGGAGCCGGGTGAGCCCCTCCGCCGACACCGCCAACTTCCGCGTCGACGATGCCGACAGCCTCGTGGCCGCCTCGCTGGCGTGCCCGGCCTGCCTGTCGAGCGCGGTGTCGTGGCAGCTCGAGCGAGCGATCCACGAGCCCTCGGCTCATTGCTCGTGCCGTCGCTGCGGTCACCGGCGCACGCTGCATCTCAGCCCGGAGCAGGCGCTGCGGCTGGCCCTCCACGAGCGCCGGCCGCTCGACCCGACGCCGCGGCCCGGAGAGATGGTGCGCGTCTTCGGGTGATCAGGGCGGCGCGGCGCCGCCCGACCGATCAGCGCCGCCGGCCGCGCTTGCGCTTGGGGCGGGCGCCCGCCGGAGGCCCTCCGTTGCCGGTGGCGCCGGCCTCGGCCTCGTCCGCTTCGTGCTCCTCTCCGGCCGGCTCGGCCGACGCCGCGCCGCGCTCCTCGTCCTCGTCCGCCTCGGCTGCCACCCGCCGGCGGTCGATCTCCGCATTGCGCTCGGCCACGCTCGGCCACGGGAGGGGCTCGCCACTCGCCCACGCCGGCCCGCGGCCTCCGGGCCAGCGATCGACGAAGAGGGCCGCCAGCGCTCCGAGCCAGAACATGAACAGGACCTGGAGGGGGAGCAGCGGCAGCAGCAGCGACAGCGCCGCGACGACGCTGAGGATTCCGAGGAACCGGCTGAGCAGTCCGGCGCGCATCGCCGCGATCGAGATCAGCACGGTCGAGAGCCCGAGCGCCAGGTAAGCGCCGAGGTTGAGTCCGAGGATGATCTGGAGCGGGACCCGTCCGCGCAGCTCACCGGTGACCGGAGCCCTCGGGTTGCCGCCCGTCGCGGCGAAGTCCTGAGCCGCATTGACGATGTCGATGCGCTGAGCGATCAGCGTCACCGCGGCAACGATCGACCCGAAGACCAGCAGCGCAAACGCCGCACTCGGCACCTGCGGGCGCCGATGCTTGACGACCTTGTAGAGAAAGCCGAGCACGATCCCCAGCAGCGCAAAGGCGATCCCGGCGATCACCGCCGGCACCACGAACTCGAGCGGATCCCGGGCGAGCGGCCCGAGGTCTCCGAGCGTGCGCGGCTGGCGCCGCGTCTCGGCGGTCAGGCCGTAGACGCTCCCGGCGACGAAGAGGGCGAGCGAGAGCGCCGCCGCGCCGGCCGCGACGCGGCCCGCCTTCGCCTCCCAGGCGACCTGCTCGGAGACGCTCGCGGCCATGTCAGCCGCGCTCGGACCCTCCGCGCCGCGGCGGTGGCTCCAGGCGCGCCTCGCGGGGCGGGTAGTACTCGTGGTCCTCGGGCTCGATCAGGCGCGACAGGCGATCGCCCACGGCGAGCAAAAGGTTGAGGCCGGGTGCCGCGAACCGGATCCCGGTCTCGATGCGGGCGCGCATCCGGCGCTGACCGGGCGTGAGCGGAGCCATCTCAGCGATCCCGCCCCAGGGGCCGAACGCGAGCATCATGGCCTCGCCGGGAACCCATGGGCGGCGACTATAGGGATCGCAGCGTGCCTGCCGACCGGGCGTCGAGCTCAGCTCGCGGGCGGGACGATGCGCAGGATGCGGTCGTCCTCGGAGGTGGGCGACCCGCGACCGTCCTGGTTGCTGGTGAGCAGGTAGAGCGCGCCGTCGGGGCCCTCGGTGACCGTGCGCAGTCGCCCGAAGCGCTCCACGAAGAGCGGCTCGTCGCGAACGGCGCGTCCGTCCTCGAAGTCGATGCGGCGCAGCTGCTCGCCGCGCAGCGCGGCCACGAACAGGTCGCCCGTCCACTTCGAGCCGGGCAGCTTGGCAAAGGCGGCGCCGGACGGCGCGATGCCCTCCTCGTAGAGCACGACCGGGCCCTGGAAGCGGCGACCGTGATTCTTGCCCTCGGCCTCGGGCCAGCCGTAGTTGGCGCCCTCGCGAAGGACGTTGACCTCGTCGTTGCCGATCTGGCCGTGCTCGGCCTCGAACAGCTTGTCGGTGCCCGGCTGCCAGTCGAGGCCCTGGCCGTTGCGGTGGCCGAGCGTGAAGATCTCCGGGCGAGCCCCGTCGCCGCGGTAGTCCGCCGGCTCCATGCGCAGGGTCTTTCCGTTCAGGCTGCGCGGGTCCTGCGCGAGCTGCGCATCGCCCGCGTCCCCGGTGTTGATGTAGAGGCGCTCGTCCGGGCCGAAGCGCAGGCGGCCGGAGTCGTGGATCGGGCCGACCTCGATCCCGCCGGCGATCTTCTGCTCGTCGCGCAGCTCGTCGTTCTCGAAGCGGTAGCGCGAGATCTCGATCTCGTCCTCGGTGGTGCGGTAGAGGTATACGAAGCGGTTGCGGCGGAACCTCGGGTCGACCGCCAGGCCGAGCAGGCCTCCCTCGCCGACCTCGGCGATCGGGACGTCAGCCACGGGTTCGGGCCGCAGGCGACCGTCCTTGGAGAGCAGCCGCAGGCGGCCGGGACGCTCGGTCACCAGGGCGCGGCCGTCGGGCAGGAAGGCGATCTCCCACGGGGTGTCGAGGTCGGTGGCCACGGTCTCGACCTGCGGGCGGCGGCCGCTGGCGCGCAGGAGCTCGCCGGAGCTGCGCGAGCGCGAGGCATCGCCGGAGGGACGCGACTCGGCCTCGGGCGTCCGATCCTCGGCTCGCGGCGCGGGCGTCGACGGGCTCTCGTCGTCGCCGCCGCCGCAGGCTCCGAGCCCGAGCACGAGCAGGGCGGCCAGAGCGGCGGCGGTCGCGCGAGGTCCCCTCATCGGGTCGCCACCTCGGCGATCGCCGCGGCGACGTCCTCGGGCGCCTCGAGGGGCACCAGATGTCCCGAGTCGGACTCGCGCAGGGTCGCGTTGCCGAGCAGGTGCGCCAGGCTCCGTCCCACCTCGCGGCGGACGGGGGCGCTGCGCGCGCCGGCCACGACGGTGATCGGGGCGGAGATGGTCCCCAGCTCGCGGCGAGAGAAGGCGAACGTCGGCGCCGCGCCGAGGTCGGCGCCGAAGGCTCGTGCCGAGGCGTGCGCGGCGACGAGGCGCTCGTCGCCGACCAGTTCTGCGAAGTTCGCGCCGGCCATCGTCTCCAGATACGCATCGACCGCACCCGCGGACGACTCCTCGGCCTCGCGAGCACCCTTCTCGATCGCCTCGCGCAGCTCGGCCACGGTCACCGGTCCGGCCTGGGAGAGGGCGAGGATCGGCGGCTCGACGAGGACCGCGGCGCGAGCCAGGCTCGGGTGGCGGCGTACGAGGTCGAGCGCGACGAGGGCACCGAGCTCGTGCCCGCAGACGATCGCCGGAGCGACGCCCAGCGCCCCGATCAGCGCCGCGGCGTCCTCGGCCTGCTCGCCGACGGTCGTTCCGCGGTAGGGCTCGGGTGCCTCGCTGTCGCCGTAGGCGCGGCGGTCGTAGGCGATCGTCCGAACGCCCTCACCGAGTGCGGCGACGACCTCGTCCCACACCCCGCGCCCGAGCGCCGTGCCGTGGACCAGCACGACGGGCTGGCCCTCGCCCCGCTCGCCGTAGGCGAGCGCGAGACCGAACGCCTCGACGGTGGCGCTGCGCACCGCCGCCGCGGTCACTTGACCGGGTAGAAGCGCCCCAGCGCCGGAAGCAGGACGCTGCGCGGGGCGAAGCGCCCGCCAAAGGCGCTGAGGACGTTGCCCGCACCGGGGATGACCGAGCGCTTGCCGCTCTCGAGGCCCTCGACCGCCGCGCGCGCCACGTTCTCGGCGCTGTCGACGAGAAAGGACGGAAGCTGGTCGAAGGTGCCGAGACCGCCCGCCTCGGCGAACTCCGATCGGGTCGGGCCCGGGCACAGCACGGTGGCGGTGACCCCGGTGCCGGCCAGATCGGTGTGCAGAGCCTCGGTGAAGGAGTTGACGAAGGCCTTGGTGGCGGCGTAGGTGGCCTGACGCGGGAGGGGCTGGAAGCCAGCGGTGGAGCCGACGTTGAGGATCGCGCCGCGCGCGCGGTTGACCATCTTCGGCGCGTAGACGCCGCACAGGCCCACGAGCGCCTCGCAGTTGAGGCGGACCATCGCCTCCTCGTTGTCGGCGTCGAGGTCCTGGAAGCGCCCGCCGCTGCCGTAGCCGGCGTTGTTGACCAGCGTCTCGACGGTCAGGCCGCGGCTCTCGATCTCGGAGACGAGCTCGGCTCGCCCGTCGTGGTCGGCCACGCTCGCACCGACGACCTCGGCCCGGACGCCGTGGGCGCGGGTCAGCTCGTCGGCGAGCTGACGTAGGCGGTCCTCGCGGCGAGCCACGAGGGTGACGCCGCGACCGCGGCGAGCCAGCTCGCGGGCGATCTCCGCGCCGATGCCCGAGGAGGCGCCGGTGACCAGGCAGGTGGAGTCGGGGGCGGGAGGGGGAATGGCCACGGCGAGACCAACCCTATCGCGGCGACTACACTGGCGGGCGTGTCCTCGGAAGACCCCTTCGGAATGTTCGGCGACCCCGAGGAGCTGCGCCGTCGTATGGGCGAGTTCGCCGAGCAGATGCAGGGCGCCCAGAAGGTCGCCTGGGCCGACAACGCGATCAAGCTCGCCGTCGACATGACCGTCGCGGGGATCAACCGGCTCAACCTCCAGGGCAACGCCGACCAGCAGGCCGACGAGAT
>CADCVU010000116.1 GCA_902806245.1 uncultured Solirubrobacterales bacterium | reverse complement strand
GGGACGGAGTCGGCGCTGCGCGACCCGCGTCCGGCCCTCGCCACGATCGCCCGCGCCTCGGGCGGCGACCGCGCGCTCGAGCGCGCCCAGTTCGACGCCGTCCGCCCCGCGCTCTCGCCGGCGGTGCGCCTGGACCGCGACGCCCTCGAAGGCTGGGCCGACTTCGCCGCGCGGTTCGGCATCCTGCGATCGCGCCCTGACGTCGGCCGCGCGTTCGATCTCGAGCTGGCGGACCAGCGCTAAGCGGTCCCGTTTGCTGCCCGCGCTCCCTCGGTGATGCCGAGTCCGGCTCGGGCCGCCCGCGCTGCGTTCGCGCGCCGTCCGCGCTACTGCGAGACCGCGTCGCGCCCCGTACCGCCGTCGATCCGGTCGCGCCCCGGCCCCCCGGCGATGCGGTCGTCGCCCGTATCGCCGAGCAGGACGTCGTCGCCCGTGCCGCCGTCGATGCGGTCGTTGCCGGAGTCGCCATCGACGCGGTCGTCACCGGAGCCACCGGCGACGACGTCGTTGCCCGAACGGCAGCGGATCACGTCGTCGCCCCCGCCACCGTCTACCCAGTCGTTTCCCGAGCCGCAGTCGATGCGATCGGCGCCGGCCGTGCCCACGATCACGTCGTCGCCGTCGGTTCCCCGACCGGAGCCCGCGCTGCGGGCGCCGACGGCGCGCACGTAGCTCGCGTTGCCGCGGTCGTCGAGCGCGCGCACCGCGAGGAAGCGGAAGCCTCGCGCGCCCGAGACCCGGAGCCGTGCCCGGCCTCCGACGGACTCGTTGCGCACCGCGACCGGCTCGGCGGCGAGGAAGTCGCGTCCGTCCTCGATCGGCTGGTCCGACCCCCGCACCTCATAGCGCGCCGGGCGACCGCAGAAGAGATCGTCACCCGAGCCGGGGAAGGCGAGCAGGTCATCGCGCCCGGCGCGGGTCCGGGCGATCCCGGCCGGCGGACGCGAGGGCGACCGCGAGTCGGTGCGGTAGTTCGCCGTTCCGAACTCGTCGTGGTGGAAGGTCCACCACTCGTTGTTGGTGGTCGCCCCGGCGGCGCCGCGGCAGGCCGGCACGCCGGTCTTCCAGGCGAACGAGAAGCCCTCGCGCGTGAGCGCGGTCACGTCGAGCTTGCGGTCGCCGTCGAGGTCGCCGACCGCCGGGGTGGCGAACAGCCAACCGCCGGCGAACTTGGGCCAGCCGGCGGGCTCGTTGCCGCCCGGTCCGTAGGCGTGAAGCTGGTAGAGGCCCGTGCCGGTCAGGGCCTGGCGCTCGCGGCCGGCGCCGCCGACCTTGGCCACCGCGGGCTGGGAGAGGAGCTGGAAGTCGTCGGTCGGACGTGGGAAGCCGGGGAGCTGGGCGCCGCTCTCCGGGTCCCACCCCTGCACGGTGTGGTTGAACGCGAAGTTCTGGTTAGGCGCGGCCAGGTTGACCACGCCGTTGGTCGAGATGCCGCCCTTGAACACCGACGGGCGCCCCGCTCCGAGCACGTCGCCGACCACCGAGTACTCGAACAGGTTGAACTGGCGCGCGGGATCGGCGGCGTCGGCCGGACTGCCGCCCTGGTAGGTCCGCCGCGACGAGCCGTCGCTGTTCAGGAGCTCGGCCTCGGCGGTCGTGGCCGAGACCGAGACCTCGTCGCGGCCGTCGCGGTCGACGTCGAGCACCGCGGCGTCGTGACCGGGACCGACGAGCGGGAGGATGTCGGGCAGCAGCGCTCCGAGCTTGGCCGGCCAGCGCCCGGCCACCTTCGTCCCGTCGTGGTTGATGGCGTAGACCGCCGACGAGCCGGACCCGGCCGCGAGGAAGGCACCGAGGAAGCTCCCGCTGCTCAGCTCGCCCGGCGGCGGCGGACGGTTCGACGCCGCGATGACCTCGTTGGTCGCGAGCACGATCTCGGGCCGGCGGTCGCCATCGAGCTCCGCGATCGCCGGCGAGGTGACGATCTCGGCGCCGCTGGTCGCGTCGGGGCTGCTCAGCTTGCGCGGGAACCCGGCGAGCGGGCGGCCGCGCCCATCGAGCGCGTAGACGTGCTGGTCGAGCGACCCGGCCACGATGTCGAGCCGGCGGTCGCCGTTCATGTCGGCCAGCGCGGGCGATCCGATGAATCCGCGCTTGATGTGGTTCGAGCGGTCGATGGCGCGCTGCGCCGGGCGGAAGCAAGGCTTCGCCGCCGGACCCCCGCGGCAGGGCTCGGAGAGCCGCGGATCGATGCGCCGCTTGAACAGCCGGCGCCCGCGGCGGTCCCAGGCGTAGACGTGCTCGCCGGCGGTGGCCACCACCTCGGGCTCGCCGTCGCCGGTGACGTCGCCCACCGCGGGCGTGCGCAGCGGCTCGCGCGGGCGCTCGAGCCCGCCGGGAGCGGGGTGGCGGGCGGAGATCGGATACGGGTCGGTGCGCACCGGACGACCGCCGTTGAACGAACGCGCGGGTGCGCCTCCGTCGCCGCGCAGGGCGAATAGCTCGCCGCTCGAGGTCGGCAGCAGGTACTCGAGCCCGTTGTCGGCGTCGAGGTCGGCGAGCCGCGGCGAGGCCTCGCCGCCTGAGCCGGTGATCAGCGCGGAGCGGTCCGAGCCCGAGCCGACCGGCTTCGGGAAGCCGCGCAGGGTGCCGTCGTCGTTGTAGGCGAAGAGGGTCTTGCGGTAGACGCCCCGGTTGGCCGCGTCGCCGCGCTCGGAGACCACGAGACGGATCTGGAAGGCCTTGCGCTCGGGGTCGGGGTTCGGGTAGGGGTCGGCCGGCCACGCGCCGTCGCTGACGCGGCCCGCGGGGCGTCCCGCGTCGTTTCGGACCTCGCCCTGGCAGCTGTCGGCCAGCCGCGAGAGCAACCCCTTCGAAAGGTTCCCGAGCCGGCCGTTACGCGACCCGCTCCCGGCGATGCCGGTGGGACGAAAGGCGGAGTCGGGAGCGTCCTGGCCGCAGGCGAACTGCACGCTCCAGCGCCCCGGTCCGGCGTCGGAGTGCGGCGCCGCGATCCGTCCGCGCACCGGCACGCCACCCGAGCCGACGCGATCGACGTTGATCGGGGCGAACCAGTCGGGCCCGTCGATCTGGGCCTCGGGCGGGATCCGGCCAGCCTGGATCATCCGCATGGCGCCGGCGAGGTTGACCCGACCGTAGCCGAAGTGCGGGTCCCAACCCGGGTTCGCCTTGTCGGGCAGGCCGATCTGGCCGGTGTTGGCCGGGCGCACGTCCTCCGCGCTCATGGTCAGGAGCTGGCGCACCTCGTTGTTCGAGAGCTCGCGTCGGCGCCCGGTGTAGCGCTCGCGGGCGTAGGACTCGAGCAGGCCGGCGGCGCCCGAGGCCTGGCCGGTGTTCTCCGAGCCCGTCGCGCCGACGAGCACGACATCGGCCTTGCCGCCGTACTGGGTCAGGTTCGAGTTGCGGAAGAAGCTCGTCGTCGGTGGTTGCGTCGACGGGCGGACGGTGCCGCCGGAGGCACGCCCCAGTGCGCCGAGGAAGGCGTTGCAGCCCTCGGCGAAGCCGCCGCCTCCCGAGCCCGTGTCCGGCGCGCCCACGCCCGGGAGCCCCGGCCCCTCGCAGGTCTCGCTCGGGGCGGTGTCGGGCAGCGTCCCGCCGACGTACAGGGCCTCGTTGTAGTTGGTCGGGTAGTTGTGGTTCGCGGTGTTGAGGTCGCTCGAGACCAGGGTCAGGGTCACGCCCTTGCGGTCGGCGTAGCGGAAGGCTCGCCGGGCGAAGCTCGAGTTCAGCAGCCCTCCGACCGCCCCCTCCACCACCTCGGCGCCGTTGTCGGCGGCGTAGGCGGTGCCGAGCGCGAACAGATTGGTGTCGACCACGAAGGTGTCCCACACCCGCGTCGGGATGATCTGGCACTCCGGGCACAGCGACGCGCCGGCCTCGGCGTTGTTGGTCTCGGCGGCGGCCTCGGCGGCGCGACCCGTGCCGTGGTCGGTGGCCGAGCAGCAGCTCGAGACGTCGAAGGGATCGTTGTCGTCGTCGAAGAAGTCCCAGCCCGCGACGTCGTCGCGGTAGCCGTTGCCGTCGTCGTCACGGCGGTCGGAGAAGCGAGCTATCAGGTCGGAGGCGTCGAGGATGGCGTCGGCCTCGTCGTCGCCGGCCGCCGGGCTTACCCGCGCGTCGCAGGCGTAGTCGCCGACGCTGACCGCGCCGTCACGGTCGCGGTCGAACCCGCGACCCGTAAAGGCGACGCACGGCTGGTCGCCGTCCTTGGCCGGGGGGTCGTCGAACGGCGGCAGGGGCCGCGGCCGTCCACCCGCCGGCGCCTTCAGCTCATCACGGTTGAGCCGAACCTTGTCGACCAGCTCCGGGTCCTCCCACCGGATGCCGGTGTCGAGGATGGCCACGGCCACGTTGGGATCGCCGGCGCGGTCGCCGAACTTCCACGCCGAGTCGGCGCGCACGCCCGAGATCTGCTCGCAGGGGAGGTTGCCGGCCTTGAGGTTGGCGTCGCGACCCTGAGCGTCGAGCTGGGCGCAGTCGGCGTAGAGCGCATCGCTCGAGTCGGGCGCGAAGCCGAAGAGGCCGAACTGCTCCGAGAAGTAGCTGGTGCACGACGGATCGTCCGGATCCTCACCGTCGGCCTCGCAGGCGTCGAAGTCAGGGTCGTCGGGCGTGTTCGAGCGCGGGCTCTCCTGGCTCTGCGGGTAGGCGCCCCCGGGCTCGGCGCCGGGGAAGCCGGGGCGCTCGGCCAGGCTCGGGGCCACGACGAGCAGAAGCGCCGTCGTCGCGACGACCGCGAGCCGTCCCATCCTGCCCCTCACGCTGCTCCCACCATCGCGAGCGAGAGCCTCTCACAGGCGCGGACGCCGCGCGCCGGCACTTCGCGGGGTCAGGCGTCCGAGGCCGCTCCCGCCAGCCGCTCCACCAGCGCCCCCATCTCTCGCGCCATGCGCGAGCGCGGCACGACGAGGTCGATCCCCGCCGCCTCTGCCCGCGCGCGGGTCTCCTGCTCGACGTGGGGATAGAACCCGAGCGTGGCGATCCCCTTGAGCTCGCCGTCGGCTCGCATCGACTCGACGAGCGTGGCGCCGTCGAGGTCCTCGGCCCCGAGGTCGAGCACGAGCACCTCGGCATCCGCGGCTCGCGCGTTCGTCTCGTCCTCGTAGCGGGTCACCTCGTGCCCAGCGGCCCGCAGCCCGCCCTCGAGCTTGGATCCGAACAGCAGATCGGGGCAGAGGACGGCGACCTGAGCCACGGCCCGCCCCTACTGGGCGCGGCGCTTGTAGAACTCCTGGCGCACCGACTCAGGGCGGCCCCAGGTCTCCATGACCTCCACCCGCCCCGAGCGCGCCTGGCGCACCGCGAGCTCGCCGTCGAGGCCGAGCGTGTCCATGACCGCGAGCGTCCCGTGCACGGTCTCCGCCGCGGCGGCGTGACCGAACTCGTTGGCCACCCGCAGGCGCCAGTGCCAGTCGTGCTTCGAGTAGGGCTGCGGGTTGACCTGCACGATGATCGTCGCCGCCTCGACGTAGCGCTCCTCGTCGAAGATCCGCAGGTCGAGCTCGAGCTGAGTCCAGTCGGGCGGCAGCGAGTCGACGATGCGCTGGAAGTCCGAGGCCAGGGCCATCTGCTCACCCTACAATCTCGCTCGTGACCGTCGCGAGCGAATACGAGCTGCTCACCGAGCGCGCCGGGCTCGCTGACCGCTCGGCGCGAGGCAAGCTCCTGCTCACCGGAACCGAGGCGGCCGAGTTCCTCCAGGGGCAGGTCTCCAACGACGTCGAGGCGCTCGCCCCCGGCGCGGGCTGCTATGCCGCCTTCCTTACCCCCAAGGGGAAGATGCGCGGCGACATGCGCGTCCTGCGCGGCGAGGGCTGGCTCTGGATCGACACCGAGCCCGAGACGCTGCCGGCGCTCGCGCGCACGATCCAGATGTACTCGATCGGGCGCGACGTGAGCCATCGTGACGTCACGTCCGAGCGGGCGATCCTCTCGCTCGTCGGCCCCACCGCCCGCGGCGCGCTCGAGACCGAGCCGCCGCCCGTCGAGCACGGCCACGTCGACGGAGAGCACGGGCTGTACGTGACCACCGACCTGGGTGTCGACGTGATCTGCGCCGCCGCGGACGCCGACGGGGTCCGCGCCGCGCTTGGCATCGACGAGGTCTCGGTCGAGAGTGCGGAGTGCCGGCGCATCGAGTCGGGCCGTCCGCGCCACGGGCTCGACACCGACGCCGAGACCATCCCCCAGGAGGCCGGGCTGAACGAGCGGGCGGTGAGCTTCACCAAGGGCTGTTACGTCGGCCAGGAGACCGTCGCCCGCCTCTACTACAAGGGCAGGCCCAACCGCCACCTGCGCGGGCTGCGCCTGAGCGAGCCGGCCGCGCACGGCGACCCGGTCGTGCTCGGCGAGCGTCTCGTGGCCAACATCGGGTCGGCCTGCGTGTCACCACGGTATGGACCGATCGCGCTCGCACTCCTGCGCCGCGAGGCCTCGCCCGGGGACACGGTCGCCGTCGGTCGCGGCGGCGGCCCGGCCGAGGTCGTCGAGTTGCCGTTCGGGTCGCGCTGACCACGCCGCCACGGTCATCGCCCGACGCCCGGCCGAAGCGGTTTACTTGAGGCCGCCCCGCGCCGCCGATTCCGCCACCGTGCCCCCTCCCCCAGCCGATACCCGTGCCTCTAGCCGGCGCCCTGGCGACCGCACCCTCGCGCGGCCGCGCGGGCACCTGAGTGCCGAGGGCCCGTTGCTCGGCGGCCCGCCGGTGGCCGAGGCCGGGGCCGGAGCCGAGGAGCCGCGGCCCCGTGCCGCCACCTACGACCCGCGCGCCGACGTGCTCGCCTTTCCGACCCCCTCCACCGGCGGCCACGCCATCGCCGGGCGCTCCACCCCCGCGCCCGATCGCCGCGCCCTGCGGGAGCTGATCCCCGCTCCCGACACCGGGCGTGAGCTCGACGACTGGGGGCGCTCCGAACGCACCTTCGAGCTGCTCGAGCCGCTGCTGAACTTCTACTACCGCTACTGGTTCCGCGTCGAGCAGGAGGGCGTCGAGAACGTCCCCTCCGAAGGGGGAGCGCTGCTCGTGGCGAATCACTCCGGGGCGCTGCCCCCCGACGCGCCGATGATCATGCAGGCGATCCGCAACGAGCACCGCGAGCCGCGCCCGCTCTACATGCTCGGCGAGCACTGGTTCAAGGGCTACCCGGGCGTGAGCATGCTGACCAACAAGATCGGCCTCGTGCCCGCCCATCCCGCCAACGCCCAGCGGCTCCTCGGCGACGAGGGACGGCTCGCGCTCGTCTTCCCCGAGGGAGCGAAGGGATCCGGAAAGCTCTACTGGCAGCGCTACCGCCTCCGGCGCTTCGGGCGCGGCGGCTTCGTCAAGACCGCGCTGCGCGCGCAGGTGCCGATCGTGCCGATCGCCGTGGTCGGCGCCGAGGAGGCGATGCCGATCTTCGCTCACCTGCGCCTGCTCCAGAAGCTGAGCGGCCTCATCTACTTCCCGGTCAACCATGCCTTCCCCCACTTCGGGCTCGCCGCCGCCGCCATGTACCTGCCCGCGAAGTTCAAGCTGCGCTTCCTCGAGCCGATCTCGCTCGACCGCTACTCGCCCGAGGACGCCGACGACCTGGAGCTCGTGCAGTCACTCTCGGAGACCATCCGGAGCCGCATTCAGCGCGAGCTCGATCGGCTCCTCGCCGCCCGTACGTCCGTCTGGTTCGGCTAGGGTGCGCGCCGGGGATGAGGAGGGCTGAGGAGATGCGAGGGTACAGGGGCGCGGCCGTGGTCGCGGGCATCGCCGTGCTCTCCGCGCTCTCCGGCTGCGGCGAGAAGGACTTCCTGCGCGACCCACCCCGCCCGCCGATGCCGCTCCAGATCACCGGGGTGATCACCACGACCGGGGTCACGATCTCCCCCGACCGCATCGGAGGCGGCCCGGTCGTGATCGTCATCTCCAACCAGGACGAGGTCTCGCACACGGTGATCCTCGAGGGCGATCAGGCGCGCGAGCAGGTCGGCCCGGTCAATCCCGACGACGCGGCCACCATCACCACCGACCTGACCCAGGGGCGGTACACGGTTCGCGCCGGGTCGGAGCAGGCCTCCGCGCCGAGCGAGCGGCTCGACCCGGGCGTGCTCGTGGTCGGCCCGCGCCGCCCGACCGGCGAGGACGACGTCCTCCGCCCGTAGCCGCGGCGCCCGGCCTGGCCGAGCGGCCGGCCGACGAACCGGGCGATACCATCCCGCGCCCAGCGACCGCGGAAGGACGAGGACGAGCGCATGGCCCAAGTCGACCTGACCGATGTGACCGAGGTGAGCACCGAGCCCGGCACGCTGCCGGAGACCATGTCCGCGTGGGTGATCCGCCAGGAACGCGAGGGCGAGCCGATCGACGCCTTCCAGCTGGAGGAGATCGAAGTCCCCCGGCCCGGCGCCTTCGAGGTGATCGTGCGGGTGATGGCCGCAGGGGTCAACTTCAACAACGTCTGGGCCGCCCTCGGCCAGCCGGTGTCGGTCTTCCGCTCGCACCCCGACGAGGACCACCACATCGGCGGTTCCGACGCCTCGGGCATCGTGTGGGCGTGCGGCGAGGGCGTCACCAAGTGGCAGCCCGGCGACGAGGTGGTCATCCACTGCAACCAGGCCTCCTACGAGGACGTCGAGGTCCACGGACTCGATCCCCTGGCCGCGCCGTCGCAGCAGATCTGGGGCTACGAGACCTCGTGGGGCTCGTTCGCGCAGTTCACCAAGGTCCAGGCCCAGCAGCTCATCCGCAAGCCCGACAACCTGACCTGGGAGGAGGCGGCCTCCTACGGGCTTACCTACTTCACGGCCTACCGCATGCTCATCGACCAGTGCAAGCTCCAGGCCGGGCACAAGGTGCTCATCTGGGGTGCCGCCGGCGGGCTCGGCGTGTTCGCCACGCAGCTCTGCGCCGGAGCCGGAGCCAAGGCGGTGGGCGTGGTCTCCTCGACGGAGAAGGCTCAGCTCGTCGAGCAGCTCGGCGCGACCGGGACGATCGACCGCAACGAGTACCGAGGGATGATGCGCCGCGGCGGTGAGTCGGCCGAAGAGGAAAAGGCTCGCTTCAAGGAGTCGCGGCGCTTCTCCAAGGCGGTCGCCGAGATCCTCGGCGGACCGCCCGACATCGTCTTCGAGCACGTCGGCCAGGCCACCTTCCCCACGTCGGTCCTGACCGTGAAGCCGTTCGGCAAGGTCGTTATCTGCGGCGCCACGTCGGGCTTCAACCTCGACTTCGACGTGCGCTATCTGTGGATGCGCCAGAAGCAGATCATCGGCTCGCACTTCGCCAACGCGTGGGAGGCCACCAAGGCCAACGAGCTGATCGAGCAGGGACTGATCCGCCCAGTGCTGTGGCGGACCATGGGCTTCGAGGGCGTGGCCGAGGCCCACCAGCTAATGCGCGAGAACAAGCACCTCGGCAAGATCTCGATCCTCGTCGGCGCGGAGGCCGAGGGGCTGGGGCGGGGCGTCGAGGGACCGGGGGCGATCCGGGCGGAGGTCGGAGGCTGATGGCCGCCGTATCGGAGCAGCTCGGGACACAGCTCGTCGCGGTGCGCTGGGTGGCGAACCCGTGGCGCGGCGACAAGTTCGAGGCGCTCTGGGGTGAGGTCGCCGAGGCGGCGCTCGACTACGGCGCCACGGCCTACGCCTTCTTCCGCTCGAAGGAGGACCAGTCGGTGTTCATCCAGCTCGCCTTTGGCTTCGAGTCGAAGCTCGAGTGGGAGCGATACTGGCTGTCCGACGAGGTCTCGGAGGCGCGGACGCGTGCCACCGGTCTGTTCCAGGTGCCGGTCACCCCGGAGTGGCAGCGGCTCGTCGGCTTCGATTCGCGCGCTCTGACCCTCCGCGACTGAGGCGCGCGCAGGCCCTCGGAGCTCAGCCGCGCTCGAGCGGCGCCATGGTCAGGCCCGCGTCCTTGAGCTGCTCGCGGTAGTGCTCGGCAGGCTCCTTCTGGCCGGTCCAGACGATGGCCTGACCGGAGTTGTGGATGCGGTCGGCGATCCGGTAGCCCTGCTCCAGCGAGACGCCGGGGACCACTCGCGAGAGGGCGGCGGCCACGCCGTCGAAGGTGTTGTGGTTGTCGTTGAGGACGATCACGCGCCAGCCGCCGCCGAGATCGTCACCGGGCCCGCCGACGCGCGGGCGCTCGACGGTCTCCGTGGTCACGGACGGGTCGCCGGCGCCTTTGCGCCCTCGCCCTCGCCGATCGCCGCCCCCTCACGCTCGGCCTTCTTGCGCCAGTAGCGTTCGAGCCCGAGGTACAGGGTGTACGGGGGTGCGGCCTGGAGGAAGCTCTCGGCGGTCGCCTCGTCGCCGTCCGCGGCCTCGCGCACCTCGGCCTCGACCGCCTCCTCGAAGGCCTCCTGCCCGTGGGCGCGACCGCGCTCGCCCTGGCGGGCGATGCCCTCGCGCATGCGCAGCAGATGCCCGGAGACGTCGCGGACGCGACCGAAGTGGGTCAGGCACAGCGCGCTCGGGGCCCAGTCCTCGAGCTTGCGCAGCGACTCCTCCCAGGCTGCGAGGTCGACGTCGGGCGGCGGGGTGGGCGGCAGCACGTGGTCGACCGGCGGGATGCGTACCCCGGCGACGTCGCCCACGAAGGCCTCGCCGGTCGCCTCGTGGAGGTACGAGACGTGGTGCGAGGCGTGTCCCGGCGTGTACTCTACGCGCATGCCGCCCTCGATCGTCTCTCCGCCGCTCAGGGTCCGGACGTTGGCCTCGGGTACCGCGACGACCTCGCCCCAGAGGCGGTCCATGTCGTCGCCGTAGAGCTGGCGCGCGCTCTTTACCAGCCGCTCGGGGTCGAGGAGGTGGGGCGCTCCGCGCTCGTGCACGTAGACCGTCAGCTCCGGAAAGCGCTGGACGAGCCGGCCGGACGCGCCGGCGTGGTCGAGGTGGATGTGGGTGAGCAGGAGGCCGCGCGGCTCGGCTCCTCCAAGGCCCTCGAGCAACGTCTCGAGCCCGGTCGTGGGACCGGGGTCGACGATCAGCCCGTCGACCTCGTAGGCGCAGATGACCCGGTCGCGGCCCAGGTGCATGACGTCGATCTCGCGGCTCATCGGCTCTGACCTTACAATCGACCCGTGACCGACACGCCCTCCCACCGCCTGCCCGAGCCTGACCGCCCCTGGGTCATGCGCACCTACGCCGGGCACTCCACCGCCCGCGAGTCGAACGAGCTCTACCGCAACAACCTGGCCAAGGGCCAGACCGGTCTGTCGATCGCCTTCGATCTGCCGACTCAGACCGGCTACGACCCCGACCACGAGCTCTCGCGGGGCGAGGTCGGCAAGACCGGGGTCTCGATCGCCCACAAGGGCGACATGCACTTCCTGCTCGACGGCATCCCGCTCGACGCCATGAACACCTCGATGACCATCAACGCCACCGCGGCGTGGCTGCTCGCGCTCTACCTGGCGACCGCGGAGGAGAACGGGGTCGAGCGCAGCGCCCTCCAGGGCACGACCCAGAACGACATCATCAAGGAGTTCCTCTCGCGCGGGACCTACGCCTTCCCGCCCGGGCCCTCGATGCGGCTGATCGCCGACACGATCGCCTTCACGGTCGACGAGGTTCCGAAGTGGAACCCGATCAACATCTGCTCCTACCACCTCCAGGAGGCCGGGGCGACGCCGGTGCAGGAGATCGCCTACGCCATGTCCACCGCCCAGGCGGTGCTCGACGGCGTGCGCGAGCGCGTTCCCGCCGAGACCTTCCCGCGCGTGTTCGGGCGCATCTCGTTCTTCGTCAACGCCGGGATCCGCTTCATCCAGGAGCACGCCAAGCTGCGCGCGCTCGGACAGCTCTGGGAGCAGCTCGGGCGCGAGCGCTACGGCGTCACCGACGAGAAGTACCTGCGCCTGCGCTACGGGGTCCAGGTCAACTCGCTCGGGCTCACCGAGGCCCAGCCCGAGAACAACGTGATCCGGATCGTGCTCGAGGCGCTCGGGGTCACCCTCGGGCGCGACGCGCGCGCCCGGGCGATCCAGCTGCCGGCCTGGAACGAGGCGCTCGGGCTGCCGCGGCCGTGGGACCAGCAGTGGTCGCTGCGGATCCAGCAGATCCTCGCCCTCGAGACCGACCTGCTCGACTACCCCGACGTCTTCGAGGGCTCGCACGTGATGGAGGGACTCGTGGCGGAGTTCGTGGAGGGCGCCCGCGCGGAGATGGCTGTGGTGGCCGAGCACGGCGGCGCCGTCGAGGCCGTCCCCTACATGAAGACCCAGCTCGTCGAGTCGCACCGCGACCGGATCGCGCGGATCGAGCGCGGCGAGCTCAAGGTCGTCGGCCAGAACGTGTTCACGAGCGCCGAGCCCTCACCGCTCCAGGAGGGTGAGGACGGCGGGATCATGCGCGTCGACGAGGCCGTCGAGCAGGGTCAGATCGACGCTGTGCGCCGGTGGCGGGCCGAGCGCGACGCCGCGGCGGTCGAGACCGCGCTCGACGAGCTGCGCGCCGCCGCGCGCGAGGAGACGACCAACGTCATGCCGGCCACGATCGCCTGCGCGCGCGCCGGGGTGACCACGGGCGAGTGGGCCGGCGCCCTGCGCGAGTCCTTCGGCGAGTACCGGGCGCCCACCGGCGTGGCCGACGCAGCGCCGACCACGGCCGACGAGTCGCTGAGCGCCCTGCGCGACCGGGTCGAGGAGGTCTCCGAGGCGCTCGGTCGCCGGATCAAGATCCTCGTCGGCAAGCCGGGGCTCGACGGCCACTCGAACGGCGCCGAGCAGATCGCCGTGCGCGCGCGCGACGCGGGCATGGACGTGGTCTACGAGGGCATTCGCCTGACCCCGCAGCGGATCGCCCAGGCCGCGGTGCAGGAGGGCGTCCACGTGGTCGGCCTGTCGATCCTCTCGGGCTCGCACCGCGAGCTGATCCCCGACGTGTTGCGCCGGCTGCGCGAGGCGGGCGGCAACGGCAACGGCGCGGGCGCCCCGACGGTGCCGGTGGTGGTCGGCGGAATCATCCCCGAGTCCGACGCGCGCGAGCTGCTGGCGGCGGGGGTCACGCGGGTCTACACGCCCAAGGACTTCGAGATCACCCGGATCATGGGCGACATAGTGGAGCTGGTGGCCGCGCGGGCCGGGGTGAGTGACCTCCCTGCGTCGGGGACGCTCGCTTCGCTCGCTCAGGGAGCCCCTCGTCAGTGAGGTCACTCA
Organism: uncultured Solirubrobacterales bacterium; assembly: GCA_902806245.1. GTDB lineage: Bacteria > Actinomycetota > Thermoleophilia > Solirubrobacterales > Thermoleophilaceae > JACCUC01. The sequence continues at coordinate 11,886 of CADCVU010000116.1, read as the reverse complement.
CCCCGGCTTGAGCGCTCGGGGCAGAACGGCAGAGGGTTCGGACGAGCCGCAAGGCGCTCAGGGTGCGCGCGCCGCGATCGACCGACCCGGCGAGGGCACGGGCGCCGAGCTCGGGCGGCGGCTGCGAGAGGGCGAGCGCTCGGCGGCGCCGGCTGCACTCAACCTCATCGAGGATCGATCGCCGGCGGGCCGGGAGGCCGCGGCGGCCCTGCTGGCGGAGGTCTCGCCGGCGGCGCTGGGCGACGAGGCCGGGGCGCACCTCGTCGGGGTCACCGGACCTCCGGGGGCGGGCAAGTCGTCGCTGCTCTCCGCGCTCGTGGCCGCGTGGCGCGAGTCGGGGCGGACGGTGGCGGTGCTCGCGGTCGATCCGTCGTCGAAGCGCTCCGGCGGCTCCCTGCTCGGCGACCGTGCGCGCATCGAACACGACCCCGGCGACGACGGCGTCCTCATCCGCTCGACCGCGGCGGCCGGGCGGCTCGGCGGCCTCGCGGCGGCGACGCGCGCGGCGGCCCAGGCACTCGCCGCGGCCTTCGACGTCGTGGTCGTCGAGACCGTAGGGGTCGGGCAGTCCGAGACCGAGGTCGAGGAGCTCTGCGACACGGTGGCGGTCGTGGTCCAGCCCGGCTCAGGCGACACGCTCCAGTTTCTCAAGGCGGGAATCATGGAGGTCCCGGACCTGCTCGTGGTGACCAAGGCCGACCTGGGCAAGGTCGCACGCGCGGCTCGGCGCGACCTCGCCGCCGCGCTCAGCTCGCTCGGGGTGAGCGAGACGCCGGTGCTGTCGGTGTCCTCGGTCCCGCCACCGGAGGGCATCGCCGAGCTCGCCGCGGCGATCGACCAGCATCGCGGCCGCCTCGACCTCCCCGCCGTGCGCGCGCGGGCGCGGCGGCTGGCCGCCCTGAGCGAGTTCGCCACCGAGCACGGTGAGCGTGCCGTGCGCGCGGTCGGCGGCCGGCGCGCGGCGGAGCGAACGCTCGGCGAGCTCGATCCGGCGCTCGAGACCGCGGCGCTGGTGTCGCTGCTCGACCGGACCGCGCGCGAAGCAGACGGTGAGCGATACTAGGTTCTCGTGCGCCCGGATCTTCTCGCTCAGCTCGGCCTGCCGCTGCTGGCCTTCGGGGTCGCGACCGGACTGGCGACGCTCGCCGGGATCGGTGAGCTCGGAGAGGCGGCGACGGTCGGCCAGCTCGCCTTTGCCGTGGTGCTGGTCGCCGTGCTCGTGCGGGGGCCCGCGAGCCGGCGGGGCTAGGGCGCGGCCGCGTTCAGCTCGCGCTCGGCGGCGTCGAGGTCTGCGGGTGTGTTGACGCTGCGCAGGACGGTCGCCGCCAGCGCCACGCGCAGCGGGTCGAGGGCCTCGACCACCGCGCGTAGCGGCGCGTCGGCGGGCGCCGCCCTCAGGGCGGACAGCGCCTCGGGCAGGTAGATCCCCAGGAGAGGCTCGAGCGACCCGTTGGCCTCGGCGATGGTGGCCGCCGGAGCCTGCCATCGCGCGGTCGTGGGCTCAGAGGGCGGCCCTCCCCGGTCCGTCGGTCCCGCCCCCGCTCCGCCGGCGGCCGCGAGCAACCCGCGGCAGGCCGACGCGGTCACGAACGGCATGTCGGCGGCGCAGACCAGCACGGGCTCGCCGGCCGTCTCGAGCGCGTGAACGATCCCCGCGAGCGGGTGGCGCGGCTCGTCCGGTTCGTTCCAGCGCTCGACGGGCCCGATGTCCGCGGGCAGGTCGGTGTGGCCCTTGGCGACGACGGCGACCCGGTCGCAGACCGCCGCGAGCGCGTCGAGCGGGTAGCTGACGAGCGCCCGCCCAGCCACGGGCGCCGCGGCCTTCGAAGCAGGGCCTCTCGAGGAGCCGGCGCGCAGCCGCCGCCCGGCACCACCGGCGAGAACCGCTCCGACGATCGGCGCCGCGACGGAGCTCAGGAGGAGCGCGGCGCGCCGGCCGCACCGCACGCCGACGTCACGAGGAAAGCGCGCCGGCCGGGGCTGGCCCGAGCCCGGCCGAGCTCAGCGCCCGATGCGCCCGCGGTCGCGGCCGCCTCTGACCTCGTCCCGGTCGGCGGTGCCGATCCCGGCCGCCTGGGCGACGGCCAGCAGTCCCACCGAGACGAGCACGGCGAAGATGAACCCCACCACGTTGAGCTCGAAGATCTCACCGCGGCCGATCAGGCTGGCCAGCGTGCCGCCGATGACGGCTCCCCCCACGCCGAGTAGCAGAGTCAGCGCAAGGCCGATCTTCTGCCTTCCCGGGAGCAGCAGGCGAGCGAGGAGCCCGATGACCAGTCCGACGAGTATGAGCCCGATTATTTGCATGGGTACCGACTACCCACTCGAGAGCGAGTCAACCCGCCAGGCGCCCTCGACGGCCACCAGACGCATCGAATCGAGGGCCGGCGGCTCGCCGGCGGACGAAGCCCGAAGCCGGGCGACCGCGCTGTCGCGGCCCAGGGTGACGCGCACGAGCTCGAGCCGTGGTCGCTCGACCGTCCTGGTCGTCCGGGCGAGCCTGCGAGGACACTCCTCTCCCCCGGCTCGCCGTCGCGCCTCCGGCGAGAAGATGCGGTTGCAGATCCGGCCGAGATCGCGCTCCGCGAGCGCCTGCTCGAGGTTCGCGACGGTCTCGGCGATGCCGTCAACCGAAGGTGATTCGCGCGCGGACGCTCCGCCGCAGCCCGCGACGACCAGAGCGAAGAAAGCGGTCAGAGCCGCCGCGGACGGCGCGCGCGTCACGACAGGCAGCATAATGAGGGACATGGAGGGAGCCCCACGCGATTCGGTCACGAGCTCGGCCAGCTGGCTGCGCTGCTACCGCTGCTGGTCTCAGAACCTCGAGGTGCAGGTCCACTACGAGGGGATCCTCAAGGTCGACCCCGAGACCGCCGAGGCCATCGACCCGGTCGAGGAGGTCCAGGAGGCCGTGGTCCAGTGCCTCGATTGCCTGCACGACCAACCGCACCTCGGACTCGCCCTCTACGAGGAGGACGGGCGCCGGGTGAGTCGGATCGAGGCCATCGAGGACCGCTGGGAGCGGATGGTCTCCGGCACGCCGTGGGTCGCCTCGTGCACGGTTGCCATCGACGCCGATCAGGTCGAGTCGTGCTCGGGCCCCGAGGCGGCCGAGCACCTGACCCACGGCGCCTTTGGCGAGGCGGGTACGCGCGAGTTCTTCACCCACGTGCGCTTCCACAAGCACGAGAGCGAGCAGATCGTCGTCCACATGCTGGTCGAGCTCTACGCCCGCTCGGCCGAGGAGGCCAACGACGTGCTCGAGTCAGCCTCGCGCGGCGAGCTCTCGATCACCTCGCTGGCCGAGGAGTCGCGCCCGCCGGCCTCGACGGGCGGAGACTCACCGCACTAGACCGGAGGCGGGTGCGCGAGGGCGCCTGCCCCCCGCGCCGCCGTCGTGGCGCTGGGCCCGCTAGCCGCGGACCGCCGCGACGATCTCCTCGGACAGCGCCGGGAAGCCGCGCAGGAACTCCTCACGCTCCGACTTGAGCTTCTCGACGATCCGGCCGTACTCGTCCGAGCGCCCCTGCGACTCGTAGAGCTCGCGTGGACGCAGGATCCCTTCGTCGCCGGGCTCGATGCCGGGCACGTGCCGGGCCACCTGGTAGCCGAAGTCCGGGTCGTGCTCCCACTCGATGGTCCCTTCGGCGATGCCCTTAACGATCGCCGAGGAGTGCGGGATGCGCACCTTCTGCGAGCCCTCGTTCGCCGGCGGGCCGCCGACCGTTCCGGTGTTGAGCAGGTAGACGTCGAGCTGGTGCTCGCTCATGAGCTCGAGGAAGCGGTTGCCCTGGTGGTCGTGGTCGTCCGGCCAGAACGGGTTGGTTCCGGGGACGCGGAGGCTCTTGCCGGCCTCCTCGGCGCCGCCGGCGCTCGTGCCCTGAGTCTCGCCGAGCATGAAGTAGGCCGCGGCCTGACGCGCGTCGAGCTTGGCCACCGCCGGGATGATGTTCTCGTTGCGGTTTAGGATCAGGAGGAAGTCCGCGGCCTCGAGGTCGCCGGCGCGGCCGGCCTCGATCGTCGAGAAGGAGAACGTTGCGCGCCCGTTCTGGGTGTAGCTCTCGTCGAAGAAGTCGAGCTCGCCGCTGTCGTCCTGGGAGACGTTCTCCAGGTAGGCCTCGGGCCGGATGACCGCGCCGTGAATGGTCGGCTCGTCCTCCTCGCTCAGCGCGAAGGTCTTGGCGAAGCAGCCGGCCTCGGTGGCGTAGACCTTGCCGCCCGGCATCATGGCCACGAAGTCGTCCTGGACGGGCAGCGACCCGTTCTGGCGCGTGAAGGTCGTCGTCGTCTTGCCGGTTCCCGAGAGCCCGACGATCAGGCCGACCTTGTCGCCCGCGTCGGTGGGGATGACCTTGCAGCCGGCGTGCAGCGGAAGGCCACCGCGGTCGTAGACGAGCTTGTTCCACATCCGCAGCCCTCCCTTCTTCGACTCACCGAAGTAGTCGGAGTTGCAGACCCGTGTGACCCCGCGCTCGAGGTCAACGGTAATCGCTCGATCGCTGGGGTAACCCTCGACCTGAAGGTTAGGCGTGTAGATCACCGTCAGCTCCGGCTCGAAGCCCTCGTCGGAGTCGAGGTCGAAGAAGAGCTGCTTCTGCATGCCGGCGATGTTGGCGTTGGCCTGCTCGACGTAGAGGCGCGCGGGCGTGCGAAACTCGGGATCGTCGCCGATGTAGCCGTCGACGATGATCATGTCGCGCTCGGCGATGTAGTCGTCCTGCAGACGGGCGATCCGATCGCCCTCCTCGCGCGAGATGGCCTGCTGGGAGCTCGCGTCGGGATCGTCGACGACGACGAAGGTCGAGGCCTTCGAGCGAGCGAGGACCTCGGTCTGGACGTTCAGATTGTCGTAGCGCGTGCGACGGGCGTTCGGCATCTCCGCAGCCAGAGCCTTGAGCTCCTCGGGCGTGGGATTGACGCGCACGGACTTCGCGTCCGGCAGTGGGGACATCTGCTTGGCCATGGGTGTCGGAGGCCTCCTGATCTGGATTAGGGCGCCGTTTCAGCCGGTGAAGGGCGGCCTAGGTTACCCGCAGCGGGGACGGTTCGATCCTTCTCCGGCGAGCCGGCCTGAGCGCGGCGATCAGCTGAGGGCGATCGGCGCGCCGCGCCGATTGCCCTCAATCGTCGTCGTCATCGTCGTCGTCTTGCCCGCCGCCGCGGCCGTTGTCTCGGCCGCCCCGGCCCGAACCGCGAGAGGGTCGGCCGGCGCCAGGGGGCCGGGAACCTCTGCCTCGCGACGGGCGACTGCCCCGCGACGAGCGACTACCCCGCGACGGCCGGTTGTCACCGCGGGGCCGCGAGTCCCGTTGAGAGCCGCCGCCGCGCGCTACGCGGCGGGGCCGCGAGCGCCCGCGCGAGGGCTTCGTCGCCCTCGACCCGCCGCCTCGCGCCTGTCGCGGCGAGCCGCTTGCAGAAGACGAGCCGCCTCCGCCGGTCGAGCTACTGGTCGAGCTACCGGACGAGCCACGCGCGCGCGCCGGTGTGCCCCCGCCGGCGCCGGCGGGGGCGGAGGGCAACGCGGCTTTGTCCGCTCCCCCCTCGCGGCTGGCTCTACGCGATCCGGGGCGGTCACCCGGGCCGCCCTGCGCGCCCGTCTGCTGCGCGCCTGCGCTCGCCGGGTCCCCGCCACTGCCCAGCGGGGCGGCCACCACGGGCGCGAGCGGCTGATCGCTCAGCGCCTCGGCGGCAAGCAGGCGGGACCGCAGGTTGATCTGGGCGCTCAGCCCGCTGATGTCGCGATCGGCGAACACGTAGCGCTCGAGGACGCGACGACCGGAGGACACCAGCAGGACGTCGAAACGCGTATCGGCCCGCAGGTCTCCGAGCGTGACCTTGATCCCAGCTGACGGACGCCCGCCGAGCGGACCACCGACGGGAAGGGGATCGACTCCCCCGGATCCGGTTCCGGGAAGCGGGTTGCCGGGAAGCGGCACGCCCGGGCTCGGGACGCCTCCGACTGGCGGCGGAATGGGCGGGATCGGGTTGCCGACCGGCGGCGTGCCCACGCCCGGGAGCGGGTCGATCGGTGGGATGACGACCGAGAGCCCATCCGGCAGCGGGTCGATCGGCGGGATCTGCACGTCGATGTTTGGGACCGTTCCGCCCGGTAGACCCCCGAGCTCTCGACCGATGATGGTCTCGAGGTCGCCGAGGCTGGGGGCGCGGCCGAGGATCTCGCGCGCATCGAGGACGCGGTCGACGGCGGGAACGCCGGTGGTGAAGCCGGCGGGACGCACTCTCGCCGGCCGAGCGCGGCCCGGCGCCCGCCGCGTCGCGACGACAACACGCGGGGCCGGCGACGGAAGCTCGCGTAGGCGCAGGGCGCCCTCGCTGCCGTCTCTGGCTCCGAGGACCCTGGAGGCACCGCCGCGCGCGGTCCGCCTGAGGGCCGACATCTCCTTGAGGCCGGGCGCCAACGGCAGGAGCGGCTCGAGGCTGACCCAGCCCGGAGGCAGGTCGTTCGAGGCGTCGTTCGCGGAATCCTGGCCGGCGAACGGACCGCTGCCGGTGATCGCCGCGGCGACCGTGACCACGAAGAGCAGGGCCAGGACGATGGCGGCCGCAAGCGCCGCGGCTCGCGCTCGGGGGCTCATGGGAGATCCGCCCCGGGAGCCCATTCGGTTCTTGAGTTCCTCGAGGGGAGTCGCCATCAGTGCAACGAAGATAGCCACAACCGAGACTCAGCGCGCAGGTTCCGAGCCTCTTCCGCTCGGCGCGCGAGCGAGGGGCTAAGCGTCATCCTCTTCGCCGGGATCGGGACGGGCCTTGGGTTGCGGAGGCCCTTGACGGTCGCCGTCGGGATCGGTCGGCGCGTTCGTCGAATTGTCTGGTCCAGGCTCGTTGCGGCAGGACGGTTCGAGGTCCTCGGGACCCTCCGCCGACCTCGACCGCGCCGGGCATCGCTCGGAGGCGCGTGCCTGCTGTGGCTCCGCCGACTTCGGCGCTGGGCTCTCCGCGTGCTGGCGCTGCGGTGGCAGACCCCGGGCGGGGCGGCTCGATCCTGCGGAGCTCTTCGTGATCCGCACGCGGCGCTCCGCGCTCGGGCGCGCGGCACGACGGTTCGCCGGCAGCGACTTCGCGGCGGCGTCGCCTCCGCGAGGGCCTCGATCGCCGGCGCTCTCGGTAGCCGTCGTGGACCGAACGGTGGTCGGTGCTGCGCCGGCGCCCGCCGGAGCGTCGAGGGCGCCCGCCTTGCGACGGCTCTCGATGGCCTCGAGAGGCTCGAAGGACGGAACGGAGACCACGACCGGAGCGGGAAGGGCGCCGAGGCCGTCGCCGGGCCGCGTCAGTCCACCCGGGACGGGCAGGGCGCTGCCGGGGGCCGGGTCGATCGGCGGAATCCGGACTCCAGGGAAGGGGCCGATCGGGGGGATCTGGACGCCGGGGAAGGGGACGATCGGGGGGATCCGCACGCCGCCGGGCAGGACGTCGATGTCGGGCACGAGGTTGCCGCCGTCGGCGTCCGGAAGCTGCGGCAGGTCCGGGCGCGAAGGCGTGAGGTCGACGAGGTCGGGGAGCCGGCGCCCGACGACGGTGCGCAGGATCGGCGTGCGCTGCGGCACAGAGAGCACGACCGCGGGCCGCACGCGCGGCGAGCGCCGGACGGCAGCCGGCACGATCCGCACCTGGACCGGCCTCGGGGAGGAGCTCGCCGCGGGAGCCCGGTCGGAACCCGGCGGGTCCTCCCTCGCGCCGGCCACCTCCGAGTCGTCCGCGTCACGATCGAGCTCGGAGTCGAGAGGCTGCAGAGGGATCAGCGTGGCCCAATCCCGGGGGAGCTTTCGCCCGTTGCGGTCGGCGGCGGCATCCTGGTCGCCGTCGCCGCCACCGGTGAGTAGCCCGCTGCCCAGGCCGTAGGCGAGCGCGCCCGTGAAGAACAGGGCCGACAGCAGGGCGAGCCCGACCACGGTGAGCCGGTCCCGGCGTTCGCGCTCACCCGGACGCGAAGCCTCGGGCGGGTCCCCGTTCGCGTCCGGCTGCATCGATCCCCCGCTCATCCGCTACCAGTTGTACCCGTTATCTGCGCCGTCGACGCCGGTCCGGGCGTGAGCCGCGAGGTCACGAGGGGGTGTGGTCGGCTCCTATGCTCCGTCCATGGGCCGAATCCGAGGTCCCCTGCGCGCGGCATTCCGCTTCGCCGCGGCAGTGCTCATGGTCAGCGGTGGCCTCCTGGTCCTCGACGCGATCGCGACGCTGGTCTGGCAGGAGCCGGTGTCCTGGGCGATCGCGGAAAGCGGGCAGTCCGACCTCGAGCGCCAGCTCGCGAGCATCCCCGCCCCGCAGGAGAGCCCGGCCGTGGCCGCTCGGCGCCTCGCCGCGCGCACCGGGCCCGGAGACGCCATCGGGCGCATATCGCTGCCGACGCTCGAGCGCTCGTTCGTGATGGTCGAGGGAGTCGGGACCTCGCCTCTGCGCAAGGGTCCCGGCCACTATCCGGACACCCCGCTGCCGGGCCAGCCCGGAACCGTCGCGGTGGCCGGCCACCGGACGACCTACCTGGCGCCGTTCCGGGCGGTCAACCGGCTGAGGCGCGGCCAGCCGATCGTCGTCGAGATGCCCTACGGGCGCTACGTCTACCGCGTCGAGAAGACGCGCATCGTCGAGCCGTCGGCGACCGAGGTCACTCGCGACGTGGGCTACGACCGGCTCGTGCTCACCGCCTGCCATCCGCTCTACAGCGCGGCACAACGGATCGTCGTGTTCGCGCGCCGCGAGCGCTGAGGCGGTTTCGTTCCGCCTCCGTCGCCTGCCTCCGCGGCGAACGCCTTGCCCGCGCGACTCGCTCCGTCGATCTCCGACTCGTCCCGGGACTCGAGCACGAGTAAAAGTGCGACCACGAGTGCGAGGGAAATGAGGAGGACCGCCAACCAGTAGAGGACAGAGCCGAGGATCCGCAGCGCGCCCCCGCGGCGGCGGCGACCGCGCCGGTCGCCGCGCTCAGGCGAGCTCATCGCGCAGCCGGCGCAGTGCTCGGTAGACGCGCCCCTCGACCGTGGTCAGCGGCTCTGCGGTCACGCGAGCGATCTCCGGCACCGTGAGGTCGCCGCCGAAGCGCAGGGCGATCACCTCGCGCTCCTCGTCGCTCAGGATGGCGAGCGCGCGGGCGAGCTCGTCGCGGTGCTCGACCCCGGCGAGCGCCGGGTCGGAGGCACCCTCGGCCTCGCCGGGGACCGCGACCGGACGCGCGCGCTCGAGCGCTCGGCCCTCGGTGCCGCGGCGGCGGGCGTCGTCGCGGAGGAGGTTGAGGGCGATCGAGTAGAGCCAGGTCTTCTCGCTGCCCCGGCGCGGGTCGAACCGCCGGCGAGTCCGCAGGACCCGCTCGAAGGTGTCGGCCAGAAGGTCCTCGGCCTGTACGCGGTCCCCGGTGCGGTAGGCGAGAAAGGCGAACAGCGGCTCCGCGTGCTCGCCGTAGAGGCGCTCGAAGTCGACGTCGCGCATTTTTCTCGAGGCCTGCGGTCAGGAAACCGGGCGCTCATTCGTATCAGGGGTCATGAGCGATCGAGACCAGCGTCCACTCCCCGACGAGCTCATGCCCATGGCCGAGCGGCTGCGGCAGGAACGTCCGGCTCCGGACGGACTCACCCTCGACCGCGTCAAGACCCGCGCACGCACGCGGGCGACGACCAAACATCGAAGAGGAGCACTCTTGAAGTCACGTCTTGCCATCACCATGATCCTCGCCCTCGGCATCCTGATGTCGCTGAGCGGCGTCGGCCTGGCCGTGTCCGGCCTCGGCGACTCGGGCGACGACGCCTCGGACGTCCAGTACTTCAACGAACCCGGCGACGACTCCTCGCGCGACGACTCGTCGACCGACGACTCGTCGTCCTCGGAGGTCCTGGGCGACTCGGGTGATTCGGGCGATGCGGCCGACGTCGAGGAGGCCTCGCAGGAGGGCACGGGCGGCGGCGGCGAGCTGGCGTTCACGGGCTTCGCGGCGATCCCCGTCCTGATCGGCGGCGTCGCGCTCCTGGGCTCGGGCCTCGCCCTCAGGCGCCGAAGCGAGCGCGACGAGCGGTAGTCACTCCCCGCGCCTCGGCGCGCGGTCGATCACGGAGCAATCGGAAGGCGGGCCACTGCGGCCCGCCTTTTCCATTCCCCGGGGTTGTCGGTACGGAAGGCCGTCGTGGCCGCCTGCGCGAGCAGGCTCTGCGGATTGAGCCGTAGGGCGGCGCGCGCGTGAGGACGGGGATCCAGCCCGGCGCTGGCGCGGACGAGCGCGAGTCCGTACTGGTACTCCCAGTTGTCGGGATCGCGGACGAGGGCCCGTTGCATGGCCTTCACCGCCAGATCGGGGCGGCCCGCGCGGACGTCGCAGTAGGCGAGCAGCTCGAAGGGCTGCGGCCGGACGCTCACGAGCGAGATCGAGGCAAGGGCAGGATGATCGACCTCCATGCCCACGTACTGCCCGGGATCGACGACGGCCCGCCGGACGTCGCGACGAGCATCGCGCTGATCCTTGCCGCGGAGGCCGACGGGACACGCGTCCTCGTCGCGACCCCGCACCTCCGTCACGACCACCCCGGGGTGCGCCTCGAGGACCTCGCGGAGATGTGCGCGAGCCTCGAGCGAGAGCTCCCACCCAAGAGCGAGATCCGGCTCGTACCGGCCGGTGAGTGCGACCTGAGCTGGGCGCAGGCCGCCTCGGCCGAGGAGCTGCGCCTCGCGAGCTTTCGGCCAGCGCGGCACAGATCTGCTCGTCGATACGCCCTACGGTGCGCTGCCGCCCAACTTCGAGGAACTGCTGTTCGGACTGTCGCTACGCGGTCTGCGAGTCGTCCTGGCGCACCCTGAGCGAAACCGCACCTTCCAGACGGATCCGCTCCGGCTCGCCGGCCTCAGCGCCCGTGGTGTCCTCCTCCAGGTGACCGCCGAGTCGGTGGCCTCCAGCAACCGCGCCTCCAAGTCGCGACGACTCGCGAGGCTGCTCGTGCGGCGCGGACTCGCCCACGTGATCGCCTCGGACACGCACTCGGCCGATCGGCACCGCGCCTCGCTGTCCGCGGGCAGGCTGGCGGCGGCTCGGCTGGCGCCCGAGCGTGCGGAGTGGTTGGTCGTCGACTCGCCGGCGGCGATCCTCGCCGGGGAGCAGCTCCCCGAGATGCCGCAGGGGGAGTCGGGGGGGCGCTGGGGGCCGGCTCGACGACGGTGGCAAGCCGCTCGCTGAGCTCAGGCGGCCTCTTCCGGGCTTCCCACCGACCGGCGCGGCACCAGCACGGCTCGCCGGAAGGTCGCCACCAGGACTCCGTCCTGGTTGAAGGCGTCCGAGCGAACCTTGACCACCCCTCGGTCCGGCTTCGACCGCGACGGCGTGACCTCGAGCACCTCGCTCTCGACAAAAAGCGTGTCGCCGTGGAAGACCGGCGCCGGATGCTTGAGCTCCTCGGTCGCCAGGTTGGCGATCGCCTTGCCGGAGACATCGCCCACGGACATCCCGAGCATGAGCGAGTAGACGAGCGGCCCAACGACGACGTTGCGGCCCTGCTGGGACTGCGCCGCGTAGACGTCGTTGATGTGCAGCGGATGGTGGTTCATGGTGATGAGGCAGAAGAGGTGGTCGTCGGACTCGGTCACCGTCTTGCACGGCCAGTGCTTGTAGACGGCGCCGACCTCGAACTCCTCGAGGTAGCGGCCGTACTGACGCGCGCCGGAGGCCTCGCGCGCGGCCTGGCTCGTCTCGAGGGCGGGTGAGGCGGTGTCGGTCATCGGGGTCCTTGTCGGTTGGCTCGGCAGAGACTGACGGACGGTTGACTGGCGGGTCAACCTGAGACCAAGCCTAATGGGCGGTCGGTGGCAGAGCCGCCCGGTGGAGCCGCCGGTCGCCCTACGCCCGAACCAGAGGCGCGTATAGATTGAGCACCGCGGGCTACCCGCCTCCACCCG
>CADCVU010000115.1 GCA_902806245.1 uncultured Solirubrobacterales bacterium | reverse complement strand
TGCGCGCCCGCCGGTTCCCGATCGACCCGACTCAGGTCGTGGCCAGGTAGCGGTCGAACTCCCAGGGCGTGACCTGCACCCGGTAGTCGTCCCACTCCGCCTTCTTCAGGGCGATGTAGTTGTCGAACACGTGATCGCCGAGCGCCCGGCGCACGAGCGACGAGTTCTCCATCTCCTCGATCGCCTCGCCGAGCGACTTCGGCAGGGTCCCGATGATGTTCTCCTCGCGCTCGGCATCGGTCATGTCGTAGAGGTTCCGCTCCATCGGAGGCGGTAGCTCGTAGCCCTTCTCGATCCCCTCGAGGCCGGCGTGGAGCATGGCCGCAAAGGCGAGGTAGGGATTGCACGAGGGGTCCGGGCACCGCAGCTCGGCGCGAGTCGCCTTCTCCTCGCCGGGCTCGTATGTCGGCACCCGCACCAAGGCGGAGCGGTTGCGCCGCGACCACGCCGAGTACACCGGGGCCTCGAAGCCGGGGACGAGCCGCTTGTACGAGTTGACCAGCGGCGCGAACAGCGCCGAGATCTCCCGCGCGTGAAGCAGCAGCCCGGCGATGAACTGCTTGGCCACGTCGGACAGGAACCACTCGTCGTCGCCGTCGAAGAAGGCGTTCTGCCCACCCTTGAACAGGGACATGTGGGTATGCATGCCCGAGCCGTTCTCCCCGAACAGAGGCTTGGGCATGAAGGTGGCGTAGTAGCCGTGCTCCATCGCCACCTCCTTGACCGCCGTCTTGTAGGTCATCACGTGATCGGCCATGGTCAGGCCGTCGGCGTAACGCATGTCGATCTCGTGCTGGGAGGGACCGACCTCGTGGTGCTGGTACTCGACGTGGATCCCGAGCTCCTTCAGCGCGAAGAAGACATCGCGGCGGAAGTCGGAGCCGATGTCGAGCGTCGTGAGGTCGAAGTAGCCGCCCTTGTCGAGGACCTCGGTTCCCTGGTCGTCCTTGAACAGGAAGAACTCGCACTCCGGCCCGAGGTTGAACGTGTCGAACCCCATCTCCTCCATGCGCGCGAGCGACCGGCGCATCACGTAGCGCGGGTCGCCCTCATAGGAGGAGCCGTCCGGGTTGAGGATGTCGCAGAACATCCGCCCGACGGCGTGCTCCTTGCGCCAGGGCAGGACGGCGAACGTCGAGGGGTCGGGCATCGCGTTCATGTCCGACTCGTGGATCTCGTTGAAGCCGTCGATCGACGAGCCGTCGAAGCCCTTGCCCTTCTGGAACACCCCCTCGAGCTCCTCGGAGGGGATCGCGAACGACTTGAGCACCCCGAGCGTGTCCGTGAACCAGAAGCGGACGAACGGGATGTTCTCGTCCTTGACCCGCCGGAGCACGTCGTCGTTGGACACGCTCCGGTCGGTCGACTCGGTTGTCGCCATCAGGCTGGCACCTCTTCGCTCTCGTGGGATTGCAGTACTTCCTGCCCCGACTCGCCGGTGCGCACACGGATCGCCTGCTCGACGGGCAGCACGAAGATCTTCCCGTCGCCGACGTCTCCGGTGCGCGCGTGGCGCAGGATGGTCTCCGTGACGAGCGAGACCTGGTCGGTTTCTACCACGCACTCGATCTTGAGCTTGGGCCGGAGGTTGATCGTGAGCTGGGAGCCACGGTAGCGCTCCGTGACCCCCCGCTGGCGGCCCGAGCCCTTGACCTCGTCGATGGTCAGGCTCGGGAACCCGGCCGCGAGCAGATCCTCGCGGATCGGCTCGAAGGCCTCCGGGCGGACGTAGGCGACGATCATCTTCATGCCGTCACCTCCTCACGGCCGGAGGTGGTAGGCCGTGAGGTCGCCGCGGTGGCCGGCGAGCCGGTGCCCGCGAGCGAGGGCCGCGCGAGCGGCCCCGAGGAGGCCGCGCCCATCTCCGGCAGCGGGATGAACTGCTCGGGGTAGCCGTACATGCCGTGCTCGACGATGTCGAGACCGGCGTCCTCCTGCTCGGCCGTGACCCTCAGCCCGATCGTCTTCTTGATCGCGTAGAAGACCGCGAACGAGACGGCGAAGACGACGACGAAGGCGACGACGACGCCGACGACCTGCGCTCCGAGCTGGGCGAAGTTGCCCGTGTAGAGCAGTCCGCCCTCACCGACCGCGTTGAGCTCGGCCAGCCGCGGCGCGGTGAAGAGGCCGCACGAGACCGTGCCCCAGACGCCGGCCAGGCCGTGCGCCGACAGCGCCCCCACCGGGTCGTCGAGCTTCTTGTCGATGGCGAGCACGCCGACGACGACGATCACGCCGGCCACGAGGCCGATGATCGGAGCCGCCCAGAACTCGACGTAGCCGGACGGAGCTGTGATGCCGACGAGCCCGGCGATGGCCCCGTTGCCCACCATGCCGATGTCGATCGTGCGGGTGAGCGCCCAGACGGTGGCCATGGCGCCGACCACGCCGGCGCAGGCCGCCAGGTTGGTCACGAGGGCCACCTCGGCGAAGCGACCCGAGGCCGCGCCGAGCGTCGAGCCCGGGTTGAAGCCGAACCAGCCGAGCCAGAGGATGAGCACGCCGAGGCCGACGAGCGGCATCGAGTGGCCGGGAATGGCGCGTGGCTTGCCGTCGCCGCCGTACTTGCCGCGCCGGGGACCGAGCAGAAGCAGGGCCGCGAACGCGCCGGTGGCGCCGATCAGGTGGACCACCGTGGAGCCGGCGAAGTCCTGCATGCCGGGGAGCCCGAACAGGCCGGTCTGGAGGAAGCCGCCGGCGAAGATCCAGTGCGAGAGCACGGGGTAGATCACCGCGGAGAAGATGACCGCGTAGATCAGGTAGGCGCCGAACTTGATCCGCTCGAGCGTCGTGCCCCATACGATGGCCAGGGAGACGGCGCAGAAGACGAACTGGAAGAACAGCAGCGCCGCCGGGCTGATCACGTAGGTCTCGAGCAGCGGGATGGAGGCCGCGGCCTTGGCCGGGTCCATGCTCACGTCGAGGAAGAAGCCGTTCGTGCCCGCTATCGCCCCAGCTCCGCCAAAGGCGAGGGCGAACCCGACCGCCCAGTAGGCGAGCCCGGCGATCGAGAAGTTGGTGAGGATCTTTGCGATCCCGGCGCCGGCGTTCTTGGCGCGGGAGAAGCCGATCTCCAGGAAGGCGAAGCCCGCCTGCATGAACATGACGAGGATGGCGGCGACCATCACCCACGTCGTGTTGAGCTCGATGATCGTCTGGTCGAGCGACGGCTCGTCCTGGGCGAGCGCGACGGCGGGGAGCGCGAGCAGCGCAACCGCCGCAAGCGCCAGCGCCCGCGGGAGTCTGGATGTCATGAAGTGGCCTCCTGGGTCGCCGGATTCAGGCCCGACGTTCGGTGGAATTCGCATCGCCGGCGACGATATGAACGGGCGGAGGGGCGTTGTTTGTCCACGTGGAGAAAGATCGGGACGCCCCGTTTGGACCCGCGGTGGTAACCGGGCGAAAACGAGGGGCACCGACAGCGGCCGCCTGGAGCCGCCGGCGACCTGCGGCCGGCGGCGCCGACTCGCCCTCAGCGAGACGCGGCCGGCCCCCTCGCTGCCACATCGAGCAGCGCGACTGGGCGCGCGCCCGCGGTGCGCGCGCGCACCTCGAAGCGACCGGGGCCCGGCGCGAGGAAGGAGAACCGAACGATCGTCCCCGGACCGACCTGCTGGCTCAGGCCGAGGCTTCCACCGATCCGGACCTCGTCGGGGAGGTCGGAGCGCACGGCGAGGGCCACACGCTCGCCGGCGCGGACCTCGATCCGCTGGGGACCGCCGATCGGGCGGCCGTCACGCAGCTGGAGGATGGTCGAGGCCTCGGACCGCGCCCCGGCCCCCGGACCGACGCCGGCCAGGGCCGCGGGCCGAAGCTGCGCTCCGCCGAAGAGGTCGCCGCAGGACACCCGCGCGTTGGCGGGCGCCGGGCCCGGACCGGAGTACACCATCAGGTAGCGCCCCGGCTCGACCACGGCCTCTCCCGCACGCGCGTCCACGCGCGCGAAGGCGACGCCGTTGGGATCGGCGACGAGCTCCGGGAGCGTGACCACTATCCGGGCGGTCTGCTCGCCCTCGGGGCGGCAGGCGCCCGCCCTCAGCTCGGCGCGGTGACGGCTGCCGGGGCCGAGGCCCCAGACTGCGATCCGTCCGCGGACGCGATCGCCGTCGCGCTCGAGGTGTGCGAGGCCGACCGGCCCCCCGGGGTTGACGGGGAGGAGCTCGAAGTCGGCGACCTCGTCGCGGCCGGCAGAGGCGACGACGAGCACCGACGCGACGGTCACCGCAGCGAGCGCGACGAGCGCCGCTGCCAGCCACCTACGATTAGACATCGCCGGGCGTGCGGCGGGGTCCAGCCGGCCGTTTGCGGCCTCTCGTCGCTTTGAAGATCGCCAACCTGGAGTCCGGTCTCGTCGCCTCTCGGTCATCGCCAGGCTAGAGCGGATCGGTGCGCCGGCGCAGGAGATCGCTCGCCTCCCTGTACCCTCCTGATCTGCTTATGCGTAACTATCTCGAAGCCATCCGCTCCCACGTCGTCGTCTTCGACGGCGGCATGGGCGCCACCCTGGAGCAGTACGACCTGACCTCCGAGGACTACGGCGGCCTGGCCGGCAAGTGCCACGAGGCGCTCGTCATCCACCGCCCTGACGTCATCCAGGGCGTGCACGAGTCGATGATCGCGGCCGGCGCCGAGGCGGTCCAGACCGACACCTTCCAGGCCAGCCGCCTCAAGCTCGACGAATGGGGCCTCGGCGAGCGCACGCTCGAGATCAACCGTCGCGCCGGCGAGATCGCCCGCGTGGCCGCCGGGGAGGAGCGCTTCGTGATCGGGTCGGTCGGACCGACCGGGATGCTGCCCGCCTCCGACGACCCGACGCTCGGCGGCATCACCTTTGCCGAGCTGCGCGAGATCTTCGCCGAGCAGTGCCAGGGGCTGATCGAGGGCGGCGTCGACGTCATCCTGATCGAGACGGCTCAGGACATCCTCGAGGTCAAGGCCGCGGTCTTCGGCGCGCGCGACGCCTTTGCGAAGACGGGCCGGACGCTGCCGATCCAGACGCAGGTCTCGCTGCTGCCCAACGGCGGCAAGATGCTGCTCGGCACCGACATCGGCTCGGTGCTCACGACGCTGATCGCGCTGGGCGTCGACGCGCTCGGGCTCAACTGCTCGACCGGTCCCGAGGACATGCGCGACGCCATCCGCTTCCTCGGCGAGCACTCGCCGGTGCCGATCTCCTGCATCCCCAACGCCGGCATCCCCTACCAGGGTCCGAACGGCGAGACGATCTTCCCCGAGGAGGCCGAGCCGCTGGCCGACGCGCTGGCCGACTTCGTGACCCGCTACGGCGTGGCCATCGTCGGCGGCTGCTGCGGCACGACGCCCGACCACATAGCCGCCATCGTCGAGCGCGTCGGCGACCGTACGGTCGACCCCCGCCCGACCGACGCCTGGCCGCCCCATCTCTCCTCGCTCATGACCGCGACGCCGCTCGTGCAGGAGCCGCGGCCCTCGATGGTCGGAGAGCGCGTGAACTCGCAGGGCTCACGCAAGGCCAAGGAGATGCTCCTGGCGGACGACTACGACGGGCTCGTGCAGATCGCCGAGGACCAGGTCGAGGGCGGTGCTCACGTGCTCGACATCTGCGTCGCGCTGACCGAGCGCCAGGACGAGGACGAGCAGATGCGCGAGACCGCCAAGCGGATCTCGCTGACGCAGCCGGCGCCGATCCAGATCGACTCGACCGAGCCCGAGGTCATCCAGAAGGCGCTCGAGCAGATCTCCGGGCGCGCCGTGGTCAACTCGATCAACCTCGAGGCCGGTCGCGACAAGGCCGACGGCGTGATCCCGCTCGCCACCGCGCACGGCGCGGCGCTGATCGCCCTGACCATCGACGAGGTCGGCATGGCCAAGACGGCCGACCGCAAGGTGGAGATCGCCGAGCGCATCCGCGACATCGCCTGCGGCGAGCACGGGCTCGACCCCGAGCTGCTGATCTTCGACGTGCTCACCTTCACGCTGACCACCGGCGACGAGGAGTGGCGACCCTCCGCGGTGGAGACCATCGAGGGCATCCGCCGGGTCAAGGCGGAGATCCCGGGCGTCAAGACCTCGCTCGGCGTCTCGAACGTCTCCTTCGGCGTCTTCCCGCCGGCGCGCGCGGTGCTCAACTCCGTCTTCCTCCACCACTGCGTGGAGGCCGGGCTCGACCTGGCCATGGTCAATCCCAATCACATCGTGCCCTACGGCGAGATCTCCGAGGAGGAGCGCGCGCTGGCCGACGACCTCGTGTTCAACCGCCGCGAGGATGCGCTCG
>CADCVU010000114.1 GCA_902806245.1 uncultured Solirubrobacterales bacterium | reverse complement strand
CGGACGGCCTCGACGCGATCCGCGCAGTGGTCGACGCGATCCCGGCCGAGGTGGGCGGCGCCGGGCTGGTGCCGGAGATGATCCGCGAGTGGCCGGGGATGGACGCAACGGGCGCGTCGGAGGGGCTGCTCGAGCGGGCGAGCGCGGCGCTCGGGCGGCCGGTGCGCGGCGTCCCGCGCGGCGGGGCCAGCGACGCCAGCCACTTCGCGGCCTCGATCCCCGTGACCGTGGACGGCCTCGGCCCGCGCGGCGGCCTCGCGCACAACCCGGGGGAGTTCGTCCTGGCGCCCGCGCTCGGCGAGCGCGCGGAGGTCGCGCTCGCGGTGACGGACGCGGCGCTGACGGCGGACGCGGCGCCGGGCTAGGCGCCGACGAGCCGGCGCAGGAAGCGCCGCAGCCGCTCGGTCGGGCCGACCGTGACGGCGCGCAGGACGATCATGCCGTCCGGCGTGCGCTCGGGGATGAATTCGATCTTCGCCATGGGCACAGTGTGCTTACCCAACCTGAGCCCCCGATCAAGACCCCGCGCCCGCTTCTGGACGGATGGACGACCCTCAGGCGCGCGGCGCGATGGACTCGAGCTCGCGCGGGCGCAGCAGCGCGAGCAGCGTCCCGCTCCCCCGCTCGACGCGCACGGCGGCGACGCCGCCCTTCTTCATCTCCACCCGCGCGCCCGTGAGGTCGTGGACGACCTGGGAGAAGTCGGGCTCGTGGCCGACGACGAGGACGCGGGCGTCCGGGTCGTCGATGCCGAGGAAGAGCTCGAGCGCATCGTCGAGCCCGAAGCCGCCCGCGAGCGCGCCGAGCTCCTCGGGCTCCGCGTTGAGCGCGGCGCTGGCCAGCGCGGCGGTGTCGCGGGCGCGGACCTTGGGGCTCGTGTAGATCGCCGCGAACTCGAGCCCGAGGCGCGCCAGAGCGGCGCCGGCGGCCGACGACTGGCGCTCGCCGCGGGCGGTGAGCTCGCGCTCGGAGTCCGGTTTTGAGTCGTGCGGCACGGCTTCCCCGTGGCGCAGGAACCACAGCTGCTGGGCCATGGCGGCGGAATCTAACGGTCCGGGACCCGCTCAAGATGCCTGGAGCGGGCCCCGCCGTGTCGTTCGTCAGCGGTAGGCGCGGATCGGCGGCCCCGAGAAGACCGCCCCGTCGGGCGCGGTCCAGCGGACCTGGTAACGGCGCCCGGAGCGCGAGGACGTCTTGAACGAGAAGACCCCGGCCGGCGTGGTCTGGATCGTGCGCAGCAGCTTGTACTCGCGCGTGCCGCGGTCGCGGAAGAGGACGTCGACCGCCGTCGCGCCGGTCGCGGGGCGCACGAGGCCCCAGCCGACGTCGGAGCGGCCGTAGTCCTGCACCGCGAGCGGCGTGCGGAACGCGTCGTAGGCGGGCTTGGGCCGGCCGTCGAACCGGCGCAGGCCGGACTCGAAGCCGCCGTAGCGCTCACCGCCCGCGCCGGGGTCGTCGTCGCTCATCAGGTACTGCGAGAACGTCTTGACCCGCGGGTTGAGGTAGGCCAGGCGCTCGGAGATGGCGTTGTACTCGGCCTGCTGGGTCAGGGAGACCGCCCGCGGGTCCGGCGAGCTCTGCGTGCCGAACTCCGTCAGGTAGATGCCGAGCCGGCGCGGCGCGGCCTTGGCGCGGGCGGCGCGGTCGAGCGCGCGCACCAGGCGGGAGATCCCGCTCATGGTCACGTCGTCGCGGTTGCCCTCCGTCGTCCGCGGCCCCGTGCTGCGCGAGTACGGGTGGTGGGCGTAGCCGTCGGTGTCCAGGCGGCCGCAGCGGCGCGACTTCTTGTAGCGGGAGGAGAGGCAGAACGTCCCGCGCACGAAGGCCAGCGGGCGGACGATGCGCGAGTTGCCGCGCGGGGAGGTCTCGCCGATGAGGATGGTGTCGCCGCCGTTGCCCGAGCGCTCGAGGCCCTTGTGGGCCGACTGGTAGAGCTGGCGGTAGATCCGCGGCGAGGCCGCCTTGCGGTTCTTGAACTGCGGGCGCAGGAACTGGGGCTGGTTGGGCTCGTTACAGATCGACCAGATGTTCACGCGGCCGGCGTAGCGGCGCCCGGCGGCCTCGGCGAAGAGGCCGAACTCCTTGGCGCTCGGGTCGGTCAGGCCGAGCTTGTCGTCGCGGCGGGTCGCCCAGCGCGGGGCGGGGCCGGTCAGCGTCACGTAGACCTCGATGCCGCGCCGCTCGGCGGCGGCCACGAGGTTGTCGTACGGGCCCCAGCCCGCGGCGGGATAGGCGTCGGGGTTCGCGGCGTCGAACTGAGGACGGGTCGTGGCGTCGCGGCCCGGGGCGATGCGGTTCCAGTACATGAGCACGCGCACCCGCTTGACGCCGAAGGCGCGGATCTCGTCCAGTGTGCGGTCGCGGGCGCCGTCCGCGAGCAGCTCGCGGTTCGCCTCGAAGGTCATGACCTGCTTGGAGGAGGCGGCCGCGGGGGACGCGGCGACGCCGAGGGCGATCAGGAGCAGGGCGAACAGGGTCAGGGTGGGTCGAAGCAAGGGGATCGTCTCCTATGGAGGAGGCAGGGAAGCCGAGGGGAGGGGGCCGCCCGCAGCGGCGGGCGGCTCGTCTACAAAGAACCAACCAGGGGCCGATTGGTTGCGCAGTTGACTCTAGGATCCGGCCCGTGACCGCCATCGTCGACACCCCCGAAGAGGCCGCGGCGCTCGACCTCGAGCCCCTGCTGGTCCGCCGCCCGCTCGAGACCTTCCTCGACGCCCACGAGCTCGGGACGGGCGAGGTCGAGGCGGAGACCGTCGGCGAGGGCCACTCCAACGTGACCTACCTGATCCGCCGCGACGGCGGGGAGTGGGTGCTGCGCCGCCCGCCGCGCGGGCCGCTGCCGCCGTCGGCCCACGACGTCCTGCGCGAGGCGCGGCTGCTCGCCGCGGTCGCGGACGCCGATGTCCGCACCCCCCGCGTGCTCGCGACCTGCGACGACCCCGCCGTCATCGGCGCGCCCTTCTACGTCATGGAGCGCGTGGACGGCCACGTCGTCACGACGGAGATCCCGGAGGCGCTCGACTCCGAGGCGGAGCGGCGGCGCATCGGCGAGGAGCTCATCGACGCGCTCGCGGAGATCCACGCCGTCGACTGGCGCGCGCGCGGTCTCGAGGGCTACGGCAAGCCGACGGGCTACCTCGACCGCCAGCTGCGCCGCTTCGGCGGCCTGTGGGACCACAACAAGACCCGCGACCTCCCCACGCTCGACAAGGTCACCGCCTGGCTGGCCGAGCACAAGCCGGAGTCCGGCGAGGCGACGATCGTCCACGGCGACTACCGCCTGGGCAACACGATGCTCGCCCCGGAGGCGCCCGCACGGATCGTCTCCATCTTCGACTGGGAGCTCGCGACGATCGGCGACCCGCTCGCCGACCTGGGCTACCTCACCGCCACCTACGCGGAGCCCGGCGATCCGGAGAACACGCTCTTCGCGCTGGGGTCGGTCACCCGCCAGCCCGGCTTCCCGAGCCGGGCGGAGCTGATCGCCCGCTACGAGGAGCGCACCGGCCTGTCGATGTCCGACGTGCGCTGGTACACGACGCTCGCGCTGTGGAAGTCCGCCGTCTTCCTCGAGGGCTCCTACAAGCGGCGCCTGGCCGGCACCACGGAGGACCCGTTCTTCGACTTGCTCGAGACGGGCGTCCCCGAGATCGCCGAGCACGCCTGGGCGGTCGCGCATGGCGAGTGAGGACCCGGCCCCCCGGCGGGGGCTGCTCGTCGACTTCGGCGGCGTCCTGACCACCGACGTCTTCGCCTCCTTCGAGGCGTTCTGCCGGGCGGAGGGGCTCGACCCGCACACCGTCCGGGACCGCTTCATGGGCGACCCCACGGCGCGCGAGCTGCTCGGCGAGCTCGAGACGGGCAAGCTGACCGAGGCGGAGTTCGAGCCGCGCTTCGCCGAGGTGCTCGGCGTCTCCGGCGACGGGCTGATCGACCGGCTGTTCGCGGGCATGGAGCCCGACACGGCGATGGTCGAGGCGGTGCGGGCCGCCAAGCGCGCCGGCGTGCGCACGGGGCTGCTCTCGAACTCCTGGGGGGCGGACCGCTACGACCGCGACACGTTCCCCGACCTCTTCGACGCGACGGTCATCTCCGGCGAGGTCGGCGTGCGCAAGCCCGATCCCGCGATCTACGAGCTGGCCGCGGAGGCGATGGCCCTGCCGGCCGCGGAGATCGTCTTCGTCGACGACCTCCCCGGGAACCTCAAGCCCGCGCGGGCGCTCGGCATGACCACCGTCCGCCACACGCAGGCGGCGGAGACGGTGGCCGAGCTCGAGGCCTGCTCGGCGTCGCGCTGCGCAGCTCGTAGGCGCGGGCCGTAAGTTCCGTTAGCGCAGCGGCTTGCGGCGGCTCGCCATGCGCTGGCGCGCGTCGGCGATCTTGCGCCGGCCCTCCGGGCTCTGCGCGTAGCGCATCGCCTTCTGGGTCAGCTTGCGGCCCTGGGGGGAGCGGGCGAAGAGCATGAGCTTGTTCATGAGCGGCATGCCCAGCACGCTACCCCGCCGGCCTGAAGGCCAGTTACGCGCTCAGCGCTCCGGCGCGAGCTCGGCGAGCTGGAGGTCCGGGTCCTCGCCGAAGGCCCGCCGGTAGCGGCGCCGTACCACCTCGAAGCGGCGCTGGGCGTCGGCGTGGCGCCCGCGGCGGAGCATCAGGGCGAGCAGCTCGCGCTGGGCGTCGAGGTCGTAGGGCTCGAGCTCGGCGAGGCGCTGCAGGTGCTCGCCCGCCGCCTCGAGGTCCTCCGTGGCGAGCTTGAGCTGGGCGAGCGCCCGCAGCACCTGTGCGGAGAGCTCGCGCAGCCGGTCGCGCTCGGCGAAGGCCCACTCGGCGTAGGGCTCGTCGGCCAGGAAGTCCCCGCGGTAGAGGGCGGTGGCGCGGGTGAGGGCCGGCTCGGCCAGCTCCGGGTCCGACGCCTGCGCGGCGGCCAGGCCGGCGCGGGCGCTCGCCTCGAAGTCGTCGACGTCGATCCAGAGGTTCGCCGTGTCGAGCTCGTAGCCCCCGCGGCGCGCGGCGACGAAGGTCGAGCCACCATGCTTGGAGCGGCCCGGCTCGAGCCGGTCGCGCAGGGTGTGCACCGCCTGGCGGGCGTTCGTGGCCGCCGCGCGACCCGTCGGCCAGAGCGTCTCGAGCAGCTCGTCGATCGGCACGACGCGCCCGCGCTCGGCCAGCAGGTACTTCAGGACCTCGCCCGGGCGGTGGGAGAGCCACTCGCCGGCCAGCGGGCCCTCGCCCGTCTCCAGGCGCGTGCGCCCGAGCGCGAAGACCTTGAGCTTGGGGCCGATCATCCAGTGGGGCTCCGTCCGCCGGCGCCGGTCGCCCACGACACCCGGGCGCAGCTGCAGGATCACCGCGGCGTCGGCGTCGCCGATGGCGGCGGCGGTCACCCAGACGGAGATCGGCTCGCCCTCGCGCGTCGGGATGTCGACGCGCAGGTCCGGCAGCGGCTCGGGGCGGCTGCGGGCCAGCTCGGTGATGCAGTGGTCGGCCAGCGGCGTGTCGGGCTGCCGGCAGCCCAGCAGGTCGCAGCAGCGCAGCCCGTCGCGCTCGAGCGCGGCGCCCAGCAGCTTGCGCGACGTCAGGTTCGCGCCCGTGACGTGGCCCGTGGCGTCCGTGATCAGCACCCCCGACGGGAGGAACTCGAAGACGGCCCGGTACGGGACCGCCACCCGGTAGGCGCGTTCAGGCGCGCGGGGACGCGAGGGGGGTGGGTCGCTCACCTGGGCCATCCTTAGCGCCTTCAACGTCCTTCGCTCGCGAAACTGGCACCCAGCGTCCCAAGCCCGTCCGAACCTCACACTCGGACATCCGTCCAGTCGGGCGCGATTTATCTTCAACTAATCCTCCGCCTAACCCCCGGCAGACGGGTCGTTCCTATGGTCCTGCTCACAAGTCAAGTGCCTGGGGAGGCCATGATGAGCAACACCATCACAACGGCGTGCGCGCCGGACCAAGTCCGGCGCGAAGCCGACCGGATCGAGACGAGTCTTGAAGGGGGACGCTTCCACCGCCGCCGCGCGCTGGAGCACTCCGACGACGCCGAGGGCCTCGTGCTCGGCGCCGTCGCCCGCGCCAAGACGGGCGACGAGGACGCGATCCGCTTCCTGTACCTCCGCTACGCGGACAACGTCTACGGCTACGTCTGCTCGATCGTGCGCGACGAGCACGAGGCCGAGGACGTCACGCAGCAGATCTTCGCCAAGCTGCTGACCTCGCTGCCGAAGTACGAGCCGCGCCTCGTGCCGTTCTCCGCGTGGATCCTGCGCGTGGCGCACAACGCGTCGATCGACCACGTCCGCGCGCGCCGCTCGGTGCCGTTCGCCGAGGTCCGCAGCCCGGAGACCGAGGACCACGACCTCTCGTGGGAGCGCGGGCACGACCTGCGCTCCGCGCTCGAGACCCTGCCCGAGGAGCAGCGCGACGTCATCCTGCTGCGCTTCATCTACGGGCTGACCCCCGCCGAGATCGCCACGCGCATCGGGCGCTCCGAGGACGCCGTCCACGGCCTGCAGCATCGCGGCCGCCGCAGCCTTCGCGCCGAGCTCACGCGCCTCGAGTCCGCGCCGGCCGCCATGAGCGCGGCCTCCCGCAACTAGCTCCCCCTCTCCCCCTCACGGGCCGCGGTCACCCCTCGACCGCGGCCCTCAGAGGGCGCTCACGCCGGCGCGCCCGCGAAGACAGCGTCGAGGACTCCCGGGTCACCCTGAACGCGTGCCAGGGGCAGCGCCTGCTCGAGCGTGAGCGCGCCTGCGGCGAGCCCCAGCACGACCGCTGGTTCTGCGGTGAGGATCGTGTCGGGGCGCTGGTCGGGGTCGGCGGTGACGTGGGGGCCGTGCTTGTCGATCCGCAGCGTCACGAACAGTCCGGGGAGGTCGATTCCGATCTCGGTCGGACGTCGCGCTGTCCGCTCGTGCAGCAAGGCGGGGAGCGCGACGGCCAGCCAGCGCGGCGAGAACTTGTCTGCGCCTGGTCCGCTGATCATCAACGGGGTGCTCCAGCGGATCAGCGACTCGACGGGCTCGCGGAGCTGCGCACCCCACGGGGTCAGGGCGTAGACGACACCGCCCGGCTCGCCGAGTTGCCGCTCGATCACGCCGGAGGCCTCCAGGCTGCGCAGCCGATCGGCAAGCAGATTGGTCGCGATCCCGTCGAGCGTCGCCTTGAGTTCGCCGTAGCGCAGCGGGCCGAGCAGGAGCTCGCGAACGATCAACAGACTCCAGCGATCGCCGATCGTGTCCAGCGACCGCGCAAGCCCGCAGTACTGCCCGTAGGAACGAGACGCCATGACTTGACTTTCTCACGTCTGGTTGATTTTCTCAAGCCCTCCGTAGCTCCCGTTTCGAAAGGCCTCGATGTCCGCCACGGCTCCTGCCGCACCTTCCACCTCGCCCGTCTCCGCTGCGATCGCGGCCTATCGCGCCGCCGGCGAACGCGGCGACGCCGACGCCATCAGTGCGCTGCTGGCGCCCGACGTGGCGCTGCACTCGCCGCTCACGCAGCGCGTGCCCTTCGCCGGCCGCGACGAGGTCGCAGCTATGCACCGCGACATCTTCGCGGTGCTTGAGGACCTTCAGACCGATGAACCGCTGGCCCGCGACGACACGCGATCGTTCACCTTCCGCGCCCAGGTGCGCGGCGTCGAGCTCGAGGCCATGATGCTCGCGGAGTTCAACGAGGACGCGCAGATCGTCGACCTGACGATCTTCGCCCGGCCGCTCCCGGCCGTGGCGACCCTGTTCTCGGCGCTGCCGCCACGCGTCTCGGCGCGGCGCCGCGGACGTGCGGTGGGCGCGCTCGTCGCGGTTATCGCGCGACCGATCGCGTTCGTCGTACGCACCGCCGACCGCCTCGCGCCGCGGTTCCTGTAGGTCGACGGTGAGTGACGCGCGCAGGCCCGCCTGGGTCGATGACGAGCTGTTCCCATTCGAGAGTCGCTTCGTCGAGTTGGACGGGAACGTCGTGCACTATGTCGATGAGGGTTCGGGGCCGATCCTGCTGATGCTGCACGGCAACCCGGTCTGGTCGTTCGTGTATCGCGAAGTGATCGCCGCGCTGCGCGACCGGTTCCGGTGCATCGCCCTCGACTTCCCGGGCTTCGGGCTGTCCACGGGCGCCCCCGGCTATGGGTATCGCGCACGGGACCACGCCGACCTGCTCGTGTCCTTCCTCGACCGCCAGGACCTGTCGCAGCTCACGCTGGTCGGCCACGGGATTGGGGCGGGCCGTTCGGCTTGTATGCAGCTCAGCGGCGGCCGGGCACGTTCGACCGCCTCGTCCTGACCAACACCTGGGCATGGCCCTTGAACGGCGACCCGAGCAGCGAAGTGTTCTCCCGCGGAATGGGAAACCCGATCGGACGGGCGCTGCTCAGACAGTCCAACCTGCTCGTCGGGGCCTTCATCCCGTCAGCGCACAAGCGCCGCAAGCTGTCCGCAGCCGAGATGGCGCACTATCGCGAGTCGACGCCGACCCCAGAGCGTCGCCTCGCCGGCGCGGTGCTTCCCGGTGAGCTCGTGGGTGCTCGCGAGTTCTTCACCGATCTCGCAGATCACCTTGGCCCGCTGCAGCAGTTGTCCACGCTTATCGTGTGGGCCGACAAGGATCCGATCTTCACCGACAAGTACCGCGAACGCCTGGAAGCCACCTTCCCCAACCACACCACGACCGTCCTCCACGGAGTCGGTCACTTCCTGCAATCCGACGCACCAGCGGAGTTCAGCGGAGCGATCGAGGCGTGGTGGGCCGACCTGGCCGGTGATGCCGGCACGGCCTCATAGCCCGCGCGACGAGCGCCGCCCGGACTTCAGCAGAGCGTCTCATCGTTCGCGACGTGGATCCGGGCGAGTGCAGGCCCGCGTCGAAGCGCATTGCTGCTAACCGCCTGCATCCTCTTGTTCCCCGCGAGACAAAGCGCTGGAAGTCCCTCTACCGTGGCCGCGCCTCCGTCGAGCGTAAGTTCGGCAGGCTCAAGAATGAGTGGGCGCTACTGCCGCTCCGCGTGCGGGGGATTCTGAGAACTCCCCGCACGGGGCGGTTTCCCGATTGCTGTCGCGAAGGAGCAAGGGAGGCGCCCGCAGAGAGGCCGCCCGAGAGTTGGCCCTCTGCAGGCGTTTCGCCACGAGAGGTAAGCTCGTCGAGAGCGGGGCACCCAGGACTCGAACCTGGAATCGCCGGTTTTGGAGACCGGTGCCTTTAGGACTCGCCATCATTGAGTGGGTCGCACTTCTCTGCTGCGCCTAGACGTCCACCTTCACGCGGAGCCTCTTAACTGCGTTGTTACGGGGGGTCGAGCCCGTCTCCCCCACTGACAACGGGGTGGACCCTCCGGGCCGCCCTCCTCACGCGTAGCGCTCATGCCACAGCGCGAACGAAAGGAGACACCACAGTTGGCGGCTCAGGTCTTGTTGCCCTGAGATATGCCGCTCGAGCACCGAGGTGACCGCCGCGGGGTCGAAGTAGCCCTGGCGACGCACGTTGTCGGGGGACAGGACGTCGCTCGCGAACGGCGCGAGCTCTCCACGCAACCAGGCCGCCGCCGGTATGGAGAATCCTCGCTTGCGGCCCCTGACCGTCTTCTCCGGCAGCAGCGGGGCGACAGCTCGACGGAGCAGCCGCTTCTTCGACAGACCGCGGACCTTGTACTCCGTGGGCAGCGAGAACGCCAAGTCGGATACGACCGGGTCGACGAAAGGAACTCGTGCCTCGAGGGAGTGAGCCATGGTCGCCCGATCCGTCTTCACCAGAAGATCGTCCGGCAGGTAGATCCCCACGTCGACGTCCTGCAGGCGGGCAAGCAGCTCGGAGCCCTCGGTCTCGGCGAACCGGTCTCGGTAGACGCCTAGCGGATCGGTCTGGCCGGGGTCCGCCACTGTCAGCAGTTCAGCTCGTGCCTCGGCCGAGAAGATCTCCTTCCAGGCGTGGTGGCGCTCGAGGGGCGGCAGCCCTGCTCCCTGCACGAAGCGCTTCAGCTTGTAGTCGAAGCTCACCCGGGAGGAGGAGCTCGGAAGCCGCTCGGCCAGCGGGCGCACGAAGGACGCGACGGGTGCGAGCCGCGGGGCGAGGAGGTCCGCCACGTAGGTGTAGTAGCCACCGAACAGCTCGTCGGCCCCCTCGCCCGACAGCACCACCTTGACGTGTCGAGCGGCGAGCTCGGAAACGAGGTAGGTCGGAACCGCCGAGGAGTCGGCGAAGGGCTCGTCGAAGGTCTCCGCGAGCTGGGGCATGAGCTCCACTGCGTTCGGTCGCACGACGAGTTCGTGATGGTCGGTCCCGTAGCGCTCGGCGACCGCGAGCGCGCCCGGAAGCTCGTTGAACGACCGCTCCTCGAAGCCGATCGAGAAAGTCTTGACCGGTGCATCGCTGTGTTCAGCGGCTAGCGCGGTCAAGGCTGCCGAATCGACGCCCCCCGAGAGGAAGACACCGACGGGCACGTCCGACACCAGGTGAGCGCGGACCGAGTCGTCGAGTCTCTCTCGGAGCTCCGCGGCGAGCTCGTCTGCGCTCTCTCGCCGCACGCCCTCGATGGGCGCCGGGCGAGGACGGGAGTAGCAACGCACGCTGACTTCCCCCGACGGCGACCACTCGAGCAGGTGTCCGGCCGGAAGCTTGCGCGTTCCCGTGAAGATCGTCATCGGAGCCGGGATCGAGTTGAATGCGAGCAGGGCCCCGAGTGCGTCGAGGTCGACGTCGTGAGAGAACCCCGGTGCTCGCATGAGCCCCTTGAGCTCGGAGGCGAATGCCAGCAAACCGCTCGCGACGCGGTAATAGAGAGGCTTGATGCCGAAGCGGTCCCGCGCCACCAGCAGTCGCTGCTCGCGCGCATCCCACGCGGCTAGCGAGAACATGCCCCGCAGGCGCTCGACGAAATGGGGTCCGTGCTCCTCGTACAGGTGCGCGATCACCTCCGTATCGCTTCTCGTGCTGAACCGGTGTCCGCGCCGGACGAGCTCCTCGCGCAGCTCGCGGTGGTTGTAGAGCTCTCCGTTCTGCACGACGAACACGGTTCCGTCCTCGTTGGCGATCGGCTGGTCGCCGCCCGGTAAATCGATGATCGACAGTCGCCGGGCGCCCAGGGCCACCGGACCATTGCGCCGCGTGCCCCCTTGGTCCGGCCCGCGGTGGACCATCGCCGCGTTCATCCGCTCGATCGCCTCGAGCCGCTCGTCGGCCCGGCCGTCGAGGGCGGCCAGGCCGCTAATTCCGCACACTTCGGGCGCTACCCGCCGCCGCGCAGGCGCACCCAGAGCCTCCGGAACGGCCCGGTGAGGATGAGTGCGACCGTCTCGGCGACGACCAGCAGATACAGCCCGACCGAACGGTCGGCGATGTACTCGAAGTCGTGCGCGAGCTTCTCCGCCCACGACATGTCCCGTCTTATCCGCATCTGCGCAAAGCCCGTCAGGCCAGGGGCAACGACGAGCCGCTGCCAGTACTGGGGGATCTCCTGGCTGAGCTGCTCGAAGAAGATCGGCCGGATGGGACGCGGTCCGACGATGCTCATGTCACCTCGCAGCACGTTCCAGAGCTGGGGCAGCTCATCGAGTTTCGAGACCCGCAGAAAGGACCCAAGGCGCGTCATCTCATCCTCGGTCAGGCGGTCGAGCTCAGTCCCCATGAAGGGCCCAAGGCGAGCCTCGGCGTCCGGCCTCAACGTCCGGAACTTCACCATCGTGAAGATCTGGCCGGCCCGTCCGACGCGCCGCCCTCGGTAGAGGGCGGATGCTCGGGGTGAGTCGAGCCTGAGCGATATGACGATGGCGGCCATCGGGAGCGAGCACACCACGAGCGCCACCAGGGCGATGAGCACGTCGAGCACACGCAGGACACCGTCGACCGTGCGCGGCTCGAGGCCGTCGTGTGCCATGCGCGCGTAGCGCGCGGCAAGTGGCTCCGGGGGGTGGACGGGAGACACCGGGTTTACGACGGTTTGGGCCATGGGCAGGGCGAGGCGGTCGTCGGGCACCAGGCTAACGGCCGGGTCGAACGTCTTCTTCGTCGAGGGCGCCCAGCAACATGTCGACGAGGACACTTGGATCCCGGCGCTCCAGCCGATGTTCGCGAGGGCGCTTGGCGAGTTCGATCGCCCGTGCGTCCGTGAGCGGGCGGAGGCGCCCTTCGCGGATCAGCGCCTCGTCTACACCGCCGAGCCGTCCGCCATAGGTCGTGTAGACAGGCGTACCCAAGGCGGCGGCCTCCCGGTTCATCGTTCCCCCTGCCGACACGACGAGATCGGCGAGGGCGATGAGGCTCTGCGCCTCGACGGCCCCGTCTGGCACGATGAGCGACGGGAGCCGTAGGCGGCGGACGTACTCTCTCTGCGCAGCGGTGCGGGGGATCACGATCGCGTGGACGTCGGGTTCCTCGCCGAGGCGCCGGATGACATGAGGGAAAAGCGGGTTCGACCTTCGGTGGTAGAGGGAGACGTCGGGGGGCGGGCGGACGACCACGACGACCCGTCCCTCGTCGACGCCCAGCCGCGTCAAGGCGCGCGTGTCCGGCTCGAAGTCGGCGAGGTAGTACTCCTCCTTAAGGCCCTCGTACTGGACGAGCTTACCGGCAGCCCCGTAGCGGTCGAGGCGCTCCTGGGGGATGGTGTCGGGAGTGAGCACACGCCGGGCTAGCCGGCAGCCGACCTTGTGCTGTTGGACGGCGAACTCGTAGTCGAACATGTTCACCGCCGGGATCCGAAGGCGGGCGGCCGCGAGCGCAAGGTCGTTCGAGCCGTGACCGACCGCGAGGTCGAACCCGTCACGACCGAATCTGCGCATTGCGCGGCCACGAGAGAAGAGGGCGGCGAGCTTGCGAGCACGGCCCGCTCCGCCATGGCGGCCGAAGGCGACGTGCTCGATCCCGTGGAGATCGAGCAGCTCGAGGGTTTGGGCGTAGTCACGAGCCGAGACGGCGACGTCGTGACCGCGCGCCTCGAGCTCTCGGATGATGGGGCGGAACACGAGGGGGTGCGCCGGCGCCGTGTTGTCGATCCAGATCCTCAAGTCGGCTCCCCCATGCCTCGCTCGGGTCAGGCTTCGATCAAGCGGTCGGCTCGTCGCTGAGCATTCGATCGATCTCGACAAGAGCCGCCTGGTACCCGCGACCGAGGCCGTCTGTGTAGGGCGCTGGGTCACCGATGAACCCGACGTAGCCCTCGCACTGAGCCCTGAGGCGCCCGAGCGATCGAAACGGAATCCGCGTCATCAACGACAGACGGGTGTAGGCAGCGCGCTGACCCTTGGCAAGGTCACTCGAAGGCTGGTGGTTCAGCTCATCGATCTTTCCCTTGAGAAAGGGAACGAGCGAGCGCGCAGGGGCGCGGGGTGAGACGGTTTGCTGCATGGGCACGGCGACCCTCCGGAATGCTGCCTCGGCTATGGCCCGAGCGTCGGTTTCGCAGCGAGCCTACCTCGATTGAACTCGGGGCATACGCACCCCGACGGCGTCGAGACAGGGATCACCGGTGCACGGGGCGATGACGCTGCGGGACCTAACGACGCTAGGGGGCACACAGGCGCATCGGGCTCGCCCGCCTTCGCCGCTGCACACAAGCCGATCGCTTTGCGCCGGCTCCCTCGCGCGGCCGTGAGATCGGTTTGCGCTCGTGAGGGCTGCCCGCACGTAGCGATTTCCCGATCTCGGCCAATTCGGCTCAGAGCTATGCTCACCGGAGCTCAGTGCCCGGAAAGAGGCACTGTGCAGGCGCTTCTCTGCAGTTGGCCGTGACTTCTCTCAGCGGGGCACCCAGGACTCGAACCTGGAATCGCCGGTTTTGGAGACCGGTGCCTTTCGAACTCGCCAATCCTGAGTCCGACGCACTGAGCCAGTCGGCTGTCACTCGGAGCTTCACTGAGCGTTCCGGCCGGCAAGAACCGGGAAAGCAAGCGCCAAAGGCCGGGGACACGGCCCTCCTGGCTTCTGAAGACGGCGGCGTGGCGGCCTCACCGACAGGCCGGGCCTGTGCGCGGGCGACCGGAGTCCGCCCACGGCCGTACCGTGAACGCCCACCGCTTAGTAGCAACGAGCGGTTCCCGGCCAGGTCCCGAGTCCCCATCGTCGCCGGCCGCGATGTGGGTGGAGTGCGGCGCAGGGTTGGTGTTCGGGTTGAGTTTGGACGCGCCTGAGCGTGGCGTTGTAGGTCACGAGCGCGCCGAGCTTCGTGATCGTCGCCTTGCGCAGGAGTGTGACCGTGGTGCGTGTGAACTGGGGTCCTTTCGCCAGAGGTCTGGTGTCAGTTCAGTCCCGGCCTACGGATCAGCGCGTCCACGGACTCGACGACGTTCGAGACCTCCCGCGTCACCACCAATCCCTCTTCTTCGCGCAGCTCCTCGGGAACGCCCTGACCTCCGACGAGCAGGGCCGTCCCTGGGTCGCCGCGCCGGACCTCATCCATCGCCAGCCGCAACAGCTCCCCGTTCGCGGGCATGGTAGCGCTGAGCACAAAGACGCGGGGTCGATGCTTCTCCACGATGGAGGCGAGCGAGTCGATCGGAACGTCGGCGCCCAGATACCTCGCGTCATACCCGGCGTTCGCCAGCAGGTTGCCGACCATCTGAAGCCCGACCGTGTGCTCCTCGCCCTCGACGGCGGCGAGCATGACTCGGTGGCGCCAGCGGCCGCCCGCCACTCGGACCACCTCTCGCTCGAGCGCGAGGACACGTAGGGTGATCTGCGTCGCCAGGTGCTCGTCGGCCACGCTGAGGGTCCCCCTCTCCCAGAGATCGCCGACGCGGCGCATGCTTGGGGCGAGCACCTCGCGGTGGATGACCTCCTCGTCGAGGCCGGCGTCGATCGCCTCACGCATGACGATCTCGGCCTTGACCTCCTCCCCCAGGAGGAGGGCAGCGGTGTACGCCTCTCTCAGCTCTTGCAGGAGCGCCGCCCTGTTCAGCGGTCCGGACCCCGTCGGGAATTCCAAGCTCGACTGCCTCCTCCCTCGCGAAGGAGTGTACGAAAGGTCGAGCGCACCCCGGGCCGCGAAGCGCTCACCCTCACCGGCCCGCGGAGCCCTTGTTCGAGGGATCGCCCAGAGAGCCGCCCAGAGGCTTGTGTTTCTCCGGCGATGGCTACCCCCACCGCCGTCGCGATCGCCACCCCTACGACGAAGGCAAAAGACACTAGCCTGTGAAGTCAATCTGCCGCTCGTCTTACCCGCGCCGCAGCGGATGCCCGGCCGGAGTTGACCTTTCCTTGCGGTGCAGGGCGAGGGAGTTACCTAGGTGCTCGCCTTCACCTCCGCCTCTCCACCTGGTGCGAACCTCGTCGACGCGGAGCGCGCGATTGCTTAAGCCCCCGCTAGGTACCTCGAACAACCCGCCGGGACGTTCGTCCGGGCTCGCCTCGTCGCCTCGCGTTCTCCGTCACGTCCGCCGATGCGGAAAGGGCGCCCTCCCCGTGGCCAGTGCCTCGGCCCACGGCCTGTTCAAGGGATCGCGCGGTCGAGAGTGCCGCTCGAGAGCCCTCATCACCAAGTCGAGTCTGGGCGGCCTCCGCAAGCGGTCACCGCGCTGGCGTTGCGCCCCTAGACGCCTGCCTCCCATTGGGAAGGCGGTTCTCGTGGCCATCGCCCTCACCTCGTGTCCCCTCTGAAGCTTCGCCCGAAGGCAGAGAGGGAGAGCCGAACGGGCGGACGGAATAACCGAGGCTACTCCTGGGTTCGCGTCCGGTCAAGACCTACGGCTGGGCGCGCCGGCCTTCTCTGCTGCCCGCCCGCAGTCGGTGGGCATCCGCGCTGCTCGAGATGGTGTCTGCGCCTGTGCTCCCGGCTTCAACTGCCGCCTCACAACTCGGCATCGGGGTCGCGGTCTCGCCGCTGGCGCTCTCCTCGGTCGGAGCCACCAGAGCCCGCACGACGCTTCGCAAGGGGGGCGGTGAAAACGCGCGTGATCGAGCGACCGGCTCGCGAGTCGGGCAAGCTGGGTGCGCCGATCCCGAAGGCTTGGGGCAAGTAACTCGGGCGCCTTGCGCACGCGTACGGGGTCGTGGAAGCTTGCGGCGTGCGATCGGATTGCGATCGTCAGAAGTGCCCGCTCCGGGCGATTCCGGCCCTTGGTCTGATACAGCGCGAGAGGTATGGTGACCCGAGCCGCGGGCCTGGAAAGGCTCTGAGCAGGGACTTCGGCATCGAGGGCGGGCGTTGACGAAGCGGGGCACCCAGGGCTCGAACCTGGAATCGCCGGTTTTGGAGACTTGTAACTCCCCGACTCGCGACAGGCGAGTGCGTCGCACTCACGTGTCGACCTCAAGGGACCGGCCCGGACTCGGCTCAAGGCTTGCGGCGGAGAACGCTCAGCTGCTTCTGGCGCAAAGCCGCACCCGGGCTCGGACTGATGTCAGCGGGCCCGTGATTCAGTTAGGGCGGTCGCTCATTGCTTTGGCACCAAGATCTGTGCGAGGGCTCCACTCTTGAAGCGACCTCGACCGGGTGGACGGGGAGTACGCCGAGGTACACCCGCACGACGTGCCCGACGGGCGGACCGGAAGTAGTTAGGAGCTTGAGGGTGTCGCGTGAAACACATCCTCGAGGCGGTCGTCCGCGTGGGGCGACCGCAAGGCAGCGCGGGGATGGGGTTCTCCTCATGGTGATGTCGGCCTCGCGCCCGTGGGCCGTGCCCCTCAATGCATCTCACGTAGGCAACTCGCGCGCAAGAGTTCTCGCGGGGGCTCCTACCGCCCGCGCCGCCGCTCGAGTCGGTCCACAGCCGCGCTCGCCGCTTCCGCGCCGGGCCGTGAGATCGGTTTTCGATCGTGAGAAGTGCCCGCACCGGGCGATTTCGCGATTTGACCAAGCAGCGCCTCAGAGCTAAGCGCGGCAAGCTCCCGGTAGAAAATTTCGCGCTCGAGGGTGAGGAACGCCGCTCGGGAAAGGACCGGAGGAAGTAGGCGGGGCCAATCGGGGTGGCCCCTTCTAGGGAGCCCTCAGCCTCCAGCCCGGCGGTGGACGGCAAGGGAGCCCGGGTCGGACTTGGGGCTGGCGTGCGATCGGTTTGCGATCGTGAGCAATCCCCGCACCGGCGGATTTCGAGATCTGCGGCGATGGGCGACCCGAGCTACTGTGTGCTAGAAGGGCACCGCAGAAACCCGGTGTGCAGGGATTTCCGAGCTCGCTGCTCGGACCGACGAAGCGGGGCACCCAGGGCTCGAACCTGGAATCGCCGGTTTTGGAGACCGGTGCCTTAGCCAGTTTGGCCAGTGCCCCTCGCAAAGCGATTCTAGGGAAGGCTCGCGCCCCTAGAATGCTCGCTCCCGCGGATGTGGCGGAACTGGCAGACGCGCCGCGCTTAGGACGCGGTGGGCATCGTCCCTTGGGGGTTCGAGTCCCTCCATCCGCACCTCGTGCCGAGGGCGCCGGCGTCCTCGCCGGTCGGCACCCCGCACGACTCCGCCCGCCGGTGCGCCAAGCCGCTCGCCCGGGGCGTATCATGCGCTCTCCGTGGAGGCCTCTACGTCGAACAACGTGATGGTCAATCCGAATCGGCACCGCGCCGAGTCGAAGGCCACGCGCGTCGCCGTGATCCTGCTGCTGATCGTGAGTGCGCTGCTCACCGCGGTGGTCGGCGTGGGTGGCTCCGCGGTGCTTCCGCCGAGCCTGCAGTTCTTCACGTTCGGCGCGATCATCCTGTTCTTCCTCCTGGCGTACTTCGTCTTCAAGTGGAGCCGTGGCGTGCTCGCCATGTCGGCGGCGCTGGCGGTCCTCATCGCCGTCCTGTCGATCGTCGCGTCGCTCGGCTGGTTCTCTCGGGATCAGGTGGGGTTCAAGGAGCCATTGATCCCCGCCGGGATCCTCGGCCTCGTCTGCATAGTGCTCGTGCCCGTCCTCCTCCTGCTCGTCGCGTTCGCCATGCGCGGGTTCAACCAGGCCTGGAACATCGAGGTCGCGGTCTCGGAGGAGGAGGCCAACGAGAATCTCGCGAGCAAGTTCGACGAGAGCGGCCGGCGCATCCAGCACCAGGACGACGACGAGGGCTAGCCTCCTCGGCGCACTCGCCCGGGTGGCGGAACGGCAGACGCGGGGCACTCAAAATGCTCTGCCCGAAAGGGCGTGCGGGTTCGACTCCCGCCCCGGGCACTCGGGCTCGCGCCCCCGGTCTCGCCTGGAACCAGCCATACACTGCCGCCCGTGCCCCGCCGCATCGTGCTCTTCGGCGCCACCAGCCGCACCGAGCCGCTGACGGGCGACAGCCTCGTCGGCCGCGTCTGAGCCGGTTCGAGGATGGATTCCAGAGCGCGAATCGACACGCGGGAGGAGATCGAGGCCCTCGTCGCCTACGAGGGCCGCGGCGCGGGCACCGATGCCGAGCGGCGTGCCGCCGATCACCTCGCCCGGCGCCTTCGCGACATCGGCCGCGAGGGCGAGCTCGAGCCGGTCGTGATCCACCCGCGCTTCGCCCTCACCCACGCGCTCCACGCCGTCGTCGCGATAGTCGGCAGCGTGGTGTCGGTCTCGAGCGCTCCGATCGGCGCGGCCCTGGTGCTCCTGGCGGCGCTCTCGACCTACGCCGACCTGACCGGCCGCTTCTTCCTGTTTCGCCGCCTGACCGCCAGGCGGGCCTCGCAGAACGTCGTCTCGGCCGAGGGCGGGGAGAAGCCGGGCGTGCTCGTGCTGCTCGCCCACCACGACGCCGCGCACACCGGCGGCGTCTTCCGCCCGCGCAGCGTCGAGCGCCGGGCTCGGATCGGCGCGCGCATTCGTCGCCCCTTCGGCCTGGCCGAGGTCTTCTTCGTCGCGCTGATCCTGCTGCTCGGGTGCTGCCTCGTCCGCCTGCTGGTGCCCCAGTCGTCGGTCCTGGGCCTGGTGCAGCTCGTGCCGACCGCGGCCCTCATCGCCAGCGTTCCCCTGCTCCTCGACATAGTCTTCGGCCGGATCGTCCCCGGCGCCAACGACAACGCCTCGGGCGCGGCCACGGTGCTGGCGCTGGCCGAGCGCTACGGGGGCCGGCTCGAGCACTTCGATCTGTGGTGCGTCTTCGCGGGCGCCGAGGAGGCGCAGGCGCTCGGCATGCGCGAGTGGGTCCGGCGCAACCGGGGCGAGCTCGACCCGGCGCGCACGCTGTTCGTCGATCTCGACAAGGTCGGGGCGGGAACGGTCCACTACGCCCGCAAGGAGGGACTCATCTTCCCGCTCTCCTACGACGCCCGCCTCCTCGGCCTGTGCGACGAGATCGCCGGCGAGCAGACCAGCGGCGAGTCCCGCGTCGCGGCGCGAGGGTACGCCGCGCGGACGACCGGCGACGCTGCCGCCGCCCGCGCGCGCGGCCTGCGGGCGGTGTCGATCTCCTGCCTGAACGAGCTCGGCTACGTGCCGCAGTACCACGCGCCCGGCGACACCCCCGAGCGGCTTGAGGACGAAGCGCTCGAGGACGCCTACGAGTTCTGCTGCGAGCTCATCGAGCGCATCGACGCCCAGCTGGGCCCCGAGCTCTAGGACGAGGGACGAGGGGCCGTGGGCCCCCCTCAGCCGCGCCGCGACCAGTGCTGCGCCGACACCTCGGTCTCGGCGAGCTCGAGCGTCGCCGCGTGTCCCTTGAAGCTCACGTGGCGGTTGACCGCGTACAGCGCCTGCGGCGCGCACAGGAAGATCGAGAGCGCCTGCTCGTAGACGAAGCGGTCGATATCGGTCGCGGCCTCGACCAGCTCGTCCTCGTCGGTGCGGGTGATGAAGCGCGCGAACAGGGCCTCGAGCTCCGGGATCGCGGGGCCGGCGCGGAAGGCGCCGGTCGAGTGGAAGTACTCGCGATGGACGACGGCGGGCGGCGCGTCGGAGGAGAGGTCGAACCACGCGTGCACGAGCACGTCGAAGGGGAGCGAGATACGCTTCTCGACGATCACGTGCTGGGCGGCGAGCAGGTCGTCCTCGCCGACGAGTTCGAGCTCGACCCCGATTCCGAGCCCCTCGCGCAGGTCCTCGGCGACGAGCCGCGCCGGCCACTCGAGGTCCGCGCTCGCGGCGAGCGTCCAGCGCGCACCCCTCGGGCCATCCCGCCTCACCGAGCAGGCGGCGCGCCTCGCCGGGATCGTGGCGGTAGGGCACCTGTCCCTCGGGCAGGCCGGCGGCGTAGGGCGGGGTCAGGCCGGCCAGCTTGTGCGCGTAGCCCGCGAAGCCCTGCGAGACGAGCCGGTCGCGGTCGATCGCCAGGTTGAGCGCGCGGCGCGCGCACGTCGCCGAGCGGAGCGTCGGAGCCGCGATTGATGACCCCGCTGAGGACGCGCATGGCGTCGACCGTGGCGAGCTCGGCGTGCTCTGACTCGGTCACTCGCGCGCTGTCGGCGGGCGCGACCTCGGTGACGATGTCGACCTCACCCTCGGTGGTGCACACACGAGCTCGAGCGCGCGGGCGTGGTCGAGATCGTTGCGGAAGACCACGCGCTCGAGGCGCGGGCCGCGCTCGGCGTTCCAGTGGTCTCGGTAGGCCTCGAGCACGACCCGGTCGCTGCGGGGCAGGTCGCGGTTGAGCCAGACGCAGGTGAGCGGCTCCGCGTCGATGAAGGCGATCTCGTTGTCGAGGGTCGAATAGCCCTCCTTGAGCTCGAACGGTCCGGTGCCCCACGGGCCCGGCGCGTCGATCGCTCACCAGTGACCTTCGCCGGTCCCCAGCTCGCGGTACCCGAACCCCTCCTAGTTCCAGAAGCGCGACGAGGCCACGTGCATGCCGCGGAACTTGGCGAGCGCGAGCCGTCGGGTGAGGGGAAGAGGAAGCGGACGGTGTGGTCGTCGACGAGGTCGCAGCGCGCGTCGGAGTCGAAGTTGAGGTAGGTGCCCGGCGGGTGGGGCGCGCGCCAGCGCTGAACCTCGTCGAAGGCGCGCTTGACGTGCCGTCCTGGAAGCGCACCTCGCGCCGCACGTCGACCTCGAGCGTGGTCTCGTCGATCCAGCGCGAGCCCTCCATCGCCGCGCCGACGATGCGGCCGTGCTCGTCGGTGCGCACCGGCTCCTCCATCGTGTTCCAAGTGATGAACAGCCAGTTGAGCTCGTTGGGGTCGACGATACGGATCTCGCCGACCGGCTCGCGCGTCGCGTGCGTGGTCATGCCTGCCTCGTCACCCGCTCGTGAATGCCTCGACGCCGGCGGCGCAGACATCGTGGTCCTGGTCCGGCGTGCCCCCACTCACCCCGACCGCACCGGCGACGACGCCGTCGGCGGTCTTGAGCGGGATGCCGCCGGCGAAGACCACGTTGCCGCCCTCGGCCAGGACGTGGATGCCGAAGAGGGGCTCGCCCGGCTGGGACAGCTGGCCGAGCTCGCGGGTGCTGAGGTCGAAGCGGCGGGCGGTGTGCGCCTTGGCGATGGCGATCTCGATCGAGCCGAGCCAGGCGCCGTCCATCCGTCCGAAGGCGGTCAGGTTGTTGCCGGCGTCGACTACGGCGACGTTCATCAGAAGTCCGTCACCGGCGGACTTAGAAACCGCCGCGTCGACGATCCGCTGGGCCTGCTCGAGGGTGACGCCGTGATCGGCCATGGTCTCCTGTCGTGGCGGGTCAGCGCGCGCCCCGTGGCGATACCGGCGCGTCGTTCAAGCGCTTATCTCCTGCCGCTTCCCAGACCCGCGTAAACGTTGCCTTTGCGCCAGCTTCGGCGAGCGACGCGGGGGACCCGGCGGGCC
Source organism: uncultured Solirubrobacterales bacterium (assembly GCA_902806245.1). Taxonomy (GTDB): domain Bacteria; phylum Actinomycetota; class Thermoleophilia; order Solirubrobacterales; family Thermoleophilaceae; genus JACCUC01. The sequence goes on along the minus strand of CADCVU010000114.1, from coordinate 4,299 downwards.
GGGCGAGGACGCTCGAGCGCGCGTGCGCGTGCCTCGACCGGCCGTCCAGCGCGTTAGGGGAGCGCGGGGGTCCGCCGCGGTTGAGCCCGCGGTGCGCTATCCACGCTGGCCCGCGGGCAGCCGGCTCGGCTCTCCGGCGAGGGCACCGCGCGCCCGAGCCAGGACGTCGTCGCCGGTGTCGCCCGGCTGCCACTGCCCGACGCCGCCTCGAGCGCGCAGCGATTGGGGAAGCCCTCCGACGACCTCCTCGGCGAGGCGCAGAGCGGTCTCGAGGTCGGCGCCCGGCAGCGCGAGCGCCAGGCGGTCGCCGCCGTAGCGGGCGGCGGTGCCGCCGTGCAGGACGGCGACCCGCTGCAGGGTTCGCCCGGCGGCACCGAGCGCCGCGTCGCCGGCGGGAAAGCCGGTGCCGCGGTTCTCCTCCTCCAGGCCGATGAGCTCGACGAGCACGACGCTGAACGCCCGCCCCTGGATCTCGGCTCGCTTGGCCTCAGCGTCGACCACCTGACGGAAGTACCCGTGCGAGTAGAGCAGGGTGATGCTGTCGGTCACTGAGATCGACCCGAAGCCGAGCAGCGGCTCGCGGTCCCCGCGCCGCTGACGGATCTCGGGATCGTCGAGGGCGGCGGCGAGCCCGTCCTGGGGCACCGGCGGGCGCCGGCGCACGGCGGCCACGAAGGCGGCGGCGACCGCGGGATCGAACTGGCTGCCCGCGCAGGTCTCGACCTCCCGGCACGCGTCCTCGACCGGCATGCGGGCGCGGTAGACGCTCCGCGGTCATCGCGCTGAAGCAGTCGGCCACGGAGACGATGCGGGCCTCGAGCGGTATCTGCGGTCCGGTCAGGCGCGCGGGGTAGCCCTTCCCGTCCCAGCGCTCGTGGTGGTAGAGGATGGTCTCCGCGAGGGGGCGCAGCGCCGGCACCTGCTCGACCAGACGGCAGCCGATGCGAGGATGGAGCTCGATCACGCTGCGCTCGTCGGGGGTCAGCGCCGCCGGCTTGAGCAGGATGCGCTCGCTGATGCCGATCTTGCCGACGTCGTGCAGGAGCGAGGCGAAGAGCAGGTTCTCGCGCTCGTTCTCCGGCATGCCCAGCTCATCGGCGACCGCCGCGACGTAGTCGGAGACCTCCTCGGAGTGGCGGCGCAGGAACGGGTCCTTGGCCTCGAGAGCCTCGGTCAGCAGCGAGACCGTGGAGACGTAGGCGCCGCGGAGCTCGCCGCGCAGCCGCGCGTTGTCGAGCAGGCTCCCGGCCTGGTCGCCGAGGCTCACGAGGGTCTCGTCGTCGAGGTCCTCGAAGCCCCCCTCGCGGTTGGCGCAGATGACCACGCCGTCGAAGTCGTCGCGCACGTAGAACGGAATGGCGACGAGGTTGCGGATCTCCTGGTCGGCGACGTGGTCCGCGCCGTCGTCGTCGCCGCCCGCCGGTGTGTCCTCGCGCAGCGGGGTGTCGCCGGCGCCGCCCGCCGGTGTGTCCTCGCGCAGCGTGGTGTCGCGATCGATCACCTGCTTGGCGAAGCGCTGGGCGAGCGGGCTGTGCTCGGGGTCCTCCCCGAAGCCCTCGGCGGCGAGCAGGTCGAGATCGCCGTCGTTGTCGCGATCCTGCCGTGAGAGCAGCAGGCCCTTCTCGGCCTCGAGTAGAGAGGTGGCCAGACGCAGGATGAGCTGTGGGACGTCGTCGGTGCGCCCGAGCGGCCCACGCTCGGTCGAGACCCGGGAGATCTCGTTCTTGAGCTGGCGCACGTAGCTTCGGTCGGCGGCCCGCGCCTCCTGGAGCTGGTGCGACGAGCGCTGCTCCTGGTCGAGCTGCTCGCCGAGCCCCTGCGCTCGGTTCTCCGCCTCGCTCAGCCGCTCGGCGCGCTCGCGCAGGCTCTCGTCGAGGGCGCGGGCTCTCTCCTCGGTCTCGCTCAGGCGCTCGTCGCGCTGGCGCAGGCTCTCGTCGCGCTCGCTCAAGCGCTCGTCGCGCTCGCGCAGGGTCTCGTCGCGCTCTCGAAGCCGCTCGTCGCGCTCCTCGATGCCGCGCTCGCGCTCGTCGGCCTTCTCCTGCGCGCCCTCGAGGTCCGCGCGCGCGGCGAGCTCGCGCTCGCGCTGGCGGCGCTCCCGCCACCAGGCCAAGCCGACGAGCCCGGCCGCCAGGACCGTGAGGACGAGGAGGACGATGGCCTCGCTCGGGGTGACGATCGCGCCGCTGCCGGTGATCCCCGGAATGAGGATCAACAGCGCGGCCACGAGCAGCGCCACGAGGACCAGCAGCGGGACCAGGAGCCCGAGGAGACGGCTCTTCATGGGCGTCAAGACTACCCACGCGGTCGCCGGCGTGGCCCGTCTGGGAGGCGCCGCTCAGGTCCCTCGTCTAGTTTCCTGCGGCCCGCTGCCGACCGCCGGAGGATCGTATGAGCGTCGTCGAGACCGAGGACCGTGGAGCCGTCCGTCACGTGGTCCTCGCCCGCACCGAGAAGCGCAACGCCATGAACGACGAGCTCGTGCGCGGTCTCGGTGAGGCCTTCGAGGCGGCGGCCCGGGAGGAGTCGGTGCGCGTCGTCGTCGTGCGCGGCGACGGGCCGATGTTCTCCGCCGGCATGGACCTGGGATCGCTGAACGATCTGGCCGAGCACCCCGAGACCCTGCGCCCCTTCCGCACCGCCATCCTTCACGTCTGGAACATGCTCGAGGAGATGCCCAAGCCGACGATCTGCCAGATCCACGGCGGCTGCATCGGCGGCGCGCTCGAGCTCGCGCTGGCCTGTGACTTCCGCGTGATGGCCGAGGATGCCGTCACCGGGCTGGTCGAGACCAGGATCGGGCTGCTCCCCGACGTGGGCGGCTGCTCGCGGCTGCCGGCCGTCGTCGGGCTCGGCAACGCCAAGGAGCTCGTCATGCTCGGCAAGGTCATCGACGGTCGCGAGGCCCACCGGATCGGCCTGGCCAACCGGATCGCGCCGGCCGAGGAGCTCGACGCGGCGGTCGACGCGTTGTGCCATGAGCTGCTGGCCTGCGCGCCGCTGGCGGTGGGCCTGGCGAAGCGGGTGCTCGACGCGGCGGCCAAGCCGGCGCTGGCGGGCACGCTCGAGCAGGAGGTCACCGCGCAGCAGGTCCTGGCGAGCTCCGCAGACTACGCGGAGGGCGCGCGGGCGTTCCTCGACAAGCGGCCGCCGGAGTTCGCGGGGCGCTAGTCGCCGGCCTCAGCCGCGTCGAGCTCGCCGAGCAGCTGCTCGATCCGCCGGCCGATCTGGTCGCGGACCGCGCGGACCTCGCTCGCCGATCGCCCCTTCGGATCGGGCAGGTCCCAGTCGAGGTAGCGCTTGCCGGGCACGTACGGGCACTCGTCGCCGCAGCCCATCGTCACCACGACGTCGGCCCACTCGGCCTGCGCGCGCTCGAGCAGGCGCGGCGTCCGGCCGGCGAGGTCTATCCCGAGCTCCCGCATGACCGCCACGACCTCCTGATGCACGCGCTCGGCCGGCTCGGTGCCCGCGGAGTCCGCGTGGTGACGGCCGTCCGCCGCGCGCTCGAAGAGCGCTCGGCTCATCTGGGAGCGACCCGCGTTATGCAGGCAGACGAACAGGACGTTGGCCATCGGCTCGATCGCTCTTAGCCTCGGGGGGCGTGACGGTCGCCTCTCCCCTGACGGCCTGGTAGGCGAGCGCACCGAGGGCCGCGCCCGCGAGCGGCCCGACGATGTAGATCCACAGGTCGCGCCACTCGGCCGCGACCAGAGCGGGTCCGAGGGAGCGAGCCGGGTTCATCGACGCTCCGGTCACCGGCCCGCCGAACAGCGCGTCGAGGCCGACGGCGCTGCCGACGGCGAGCGCGGCCGCGGAGCCCACCGCGCGGACGTCGGTGGCCACCGCGACGATCACGAACATCAGCAGCGCGGTCAGGACGACCTCGTAGACGACGGCCGCGCCCGAGCCGACGCTCGGGCGGGTCGCCCCGAGATCGGCGGGCGCCTCCGGCCAGGCGGCCAGGAGAACCAGGGCCGCCGCCGCCGCGCCGAGCACCTGGGCGAGCACGTATGCACCGGTGCTGCGCGCCGGGAAGTGCCGGGTGAGCGCAAAGGCGACGGTCACGGCGGGATTCAGGTGGGCGCCGGAGAGGTGGCCGGTCGCCGAGACCATGGCGGCGACCACGAGGCCGAAGACGAGGGCAATGCCGACGGTTCCGAGCCCTCCGAAGCGCTCGTCGGCGACGATCGCCCCGCAGCCCGCGAGGACGAGGAAGAACGTGCCGAGCCCCTCGGCGAGCGCGCGTCGCCAGAGGGCGAGCGAGTGGTCCATCTCCAGCACCTCCTCCTTGCCGAGCTT